>JACEST010000032.1 GCA_013911715.1 Sphingopyxis sp.
GCGGGTGGGGTGCTCATCCGCAAGGATGGAACATAAAAGGAACGTGCAAGAAAGGGGTTTCGCGCAGAGGCGCAGAGGTCCGCAGAGGGTGCAGAGGTGAAAGAGCGCGCCCGGGGACATGCTATTGCGTGTCCCCGTCTCGCGGTCAGGAGCGAGTTTGGGTGGGGTTACGGTGACGGGTTACGGTGACACTTTACTTAACCCCCAAACTCTCCTGACCGCACCCACGGACGGGGACACGCAATAGCATGTCCCCGAGCGCGCCTCCCCTCTGCGGACCTCTGCGCGAAACCACTTTGCCCGTTGAATTACGGTGGAATTACGGAATTACGGAATTACGGAATTACGGTGCCACGGCGGTGTCAAGCTGAAGCGCAAGGTTACGGTGACACTTTACATAACCCCCAAACTCACCTGGCTGCAACGTCTCACGGGGACACGCAATAGCATGTCGCCGGGCGCGCGCCATCGCAGCGCACAGCAACCCCCGCATCAAGGGGCAAACAAGGGGGACTGTATCGTGAAGTTCGTGAACTTTGCCCTGCATCCCCGCCCAACTCGCCGCGAATCACCTTGCGCCCGTCGCCCCGCCATGCCAGCTAAGTCCCAAGGCCATGGCCACCACATCCTCCCCCGTTCGCGCTGTGCTCGGCCCGACCAACACCGGCAAGACCCACCTCGCCGTCGAGCGGCTGTGCGCGCATTCGAGCGGGATGATGGGCTTTCCGCTGCGGCTGCTCGCCCGCGAAGTTTATGACCGCGTCGTCGCGATCAAGGGCGAACGCCAGGTCGCCTTGATCACCGGCGAGGAGCGCATCCTGCCCGCCGACGCGCGCTATCTGCTCGGCACGGTCGAGGCACTGCCGGTGGAGCGCGACGTCGCCTTTGTCGCGGTCGACGAGGTGCAGATGGGCGCCGACCCCGAGCGCGGGCATATGTTCACCGACCGCATGCTGCGCGCACGCGGGCGCGAGGAGACGTTGTTGCTCGGATCGGCGAGCGCGACCGACGTCGTCCGCGCGCTGGTGCCAGAGGCCGAGATTACTGCGCGCCCGCGCTTTTCGACGCTGAGCTTTGCGGGCCATAGCAAATTGTCGCGCCTGCCCAAACGCTCGGCCATCGTCGCCTTTTCGGCCGAGGAGGTTTACGCCATCGCCGAAATGCTGCGGCGCTTTGCCGGCGGCGCGGCGGTGGTGATGGGCGCGCTGTCCCCGCGCACCCGCAATGCCCAGGTCGCGATGTTCGAGGGCGGCGAGGTCGACTATCTGGTCGCCACCGACGCCATCGGCATGGGACTGAACCTCAACGTCACCCACGTCGCCTTTGCCAGCCTGTCCAAGTTTGACGGCCGCCGCCACCGCCGCCTGCACTTAAGCGAGATGGCGCAGATCGCCGGGCGCGCCGGGCGGCACCAGCAGGATGGCAGTTTCGGCACGATCGGCCAGCCGCAGGGCGGTTTTACGCCGGAGGAGGTGGAGGGGCTGGAGGCGCACCGCTTTGCGCGGCTGCCCAGCCTCTATTGGCGCAACCATGATCCCGCATTTACCAGCGTCGCCGATCTGATCGCCAGCCTGGAGCAATTGCCCGACCAGCCGATGCTGCGCGCCGCGCCGCAAGCGGTCGATCTGGCCGTGCTCAAACATCTGGCCGGCGATGCCGCGGTGGTCGCGGCGCAGTGCGACGAGGTGGCCGTGCGCCGCCTGTGGGACGTGTGCGGCCTGCCCGATTTTGAACAATTGGGCGCTGAACATCACAGCCGCACCGTGCTGAAATTGTGGCAGTGGCGGATGACAGGAAATGGCCAGATCGACCGCGACTGGTTCGCCGCGCGGCTCGCGCGTCACGCCAGCACCGAGGGCGACATTTGCACGCTCGCTGCACGGATCGCGGCTGTACGGACCTTATGCTTCATCGCGCAGCGCGGCGACTGGATCGCCGATGCGCCGGGCTGGGCGGCGGCCACCGCCGAACAAGAAGCCAAATTATCCGACGCGCTGCACGCCGCGCTGGCGCAGCGTTTTGTCGACCGGCGGCTCGCGCTGCTGCTGCGCGATGCCGGGCGGCGCGGCGGTGAATTGCCGGTGGCGATCAGCGCCGAGGGGATTGTTGCGGTCGATGGCGAGCCGCTGGGCACGCTGGAGGGGTTTCAGTTTCGCGTCGATCCGGCGGCGCGCGCGGGCGACCACAAGATGTTGCTCGCGGCCGCCGAGCGGCATTTGCAGGCCGAAATGGCGCGGCGGATGCAGGCGCTGGCCGCGTGCGACGATGGCGCGCTGGCGCTGGTCGGCGGCGCGGGCGAGGCCCCGATGCTGGCGTGGCAGGGGCGCCGCGTGGCGCGGCTGACGCGCGGGTCGGCGCTGGCGCTGCCCGGCATCCAGCTGGAACCTGCGCTCAAGCGGCTCGATCCGGCGCTGGGCCAGGCGGTGCGCGACCGCCTGCTCGCCTATGTTGCGACCAGCCTTGCCAAACATGCCGCCCCGCTCGCGGCGATGGCCATGGCGAGCGGCGATTTGTTCACGCCCCCGGCGGTGCGCGCGCTGCTCGCAGCGCTGACCGATGGCGCGGGCCAGGCATCGCGCCATCTGGTCGACGCGACGCTGGGCGCGCTGGCGCCGGACGAGCGGCGCGTGCTGCGTCAATATGGACTGCTCATCGGCTCGCTTGACCTTTATCACCCCCAGTTGCTCAAGCCTGAGGCGGTTCGCTGGCGCGCGGCACTGCTGGCGGCATGGCGCGGCATGGCCCTGCCGGCACTGCCGCTGCCAGGGGCCGTGCAGGTGACGAGCGGCGATCCCGCCGGGCTGCGCATCGCGGGCTTTCGTCCCGTTGGCGAGGGCTGGCTGCGCGTCGATATGGTCGAGCGGCTGGCGCGGCAGGCGCACGCCGCGCGGTTGCAGGCCGACGCGCCGGTGGGTGCGCTGCCGCCCCTGCCCAAGGGCGAGGCAGAGGATGTGGCGGTGCTGGACGAGCCGGTGACGCAGCCGGGCTTTGCCATTGATGCGGCGTTGGCAACCTCGCTGGGGCTGACTGATGCGGCGCGGCGCCAGTTGCTCGCGGCATTGGGCTTTCGCCCGCTGGGCGATCTGGCGCAGGGGCGGTGGCGCTGGACGGGCAAGGTCCACCGCGCCCGCGTGGCCGACGCGCGCGTCAAGCGGCCAAGGCCAAAGCCGCGCGTCGTTGCCCCCGTAGGTGGCACCGGTGGCTCCGCCAATGCGCACCCGGTCCGGCGCGCGCCCCCGCCGAAAGCCGCGCCGCCAGCACGGCCACCGCAGCACAGCGCGAGCAGCCCCTTTGCCGGGCTGGCCGACATGATCGCGGCCGCGCGCAAATTGTGATCAGTTTGCGGCTCGACCGGTTGTTGTGGTTCCTGCGCCTCGCCCCGTCGCGCAGCATGGCGCAAAGCTGGGTCGCCGCCGGGCATATCCGCGCCAATGGCCAGCGCGTCACCAAGCCCGCGCACCCGGTGCGGGCGGGCGATGTGCTGACGCTGCCGATGCGCGGCGAAGTGCGCGTGGTCGAGATTGTGGCGCTGCCGATGCGGCGCGGACCTCCGGCAGAGGCCTCCGCCTGCGTCCGCCAAATTGGGGGTGGTGGCACTGAAAGTGATTCGCAACTTCCCGAAGTGATTGACGGCGGCGCAAATGCCGACTTAGGAAATGGATGAAGGATGGACTGGCAGACCAACGCGGCCTGCTGCCTTAACGGAGCTTAAGCCATGACCTATGTCGTCACCGACGCGTGCATCAAATGCAAATATATGGACTGCGTCGAGGTGTGCCCGGTCGATTGTTTCTATGAGGGCGAGAATATGCTCGTCATCAACCCCAATGAGTGCATCGATTGCGGCGTGTGCGAACCTGAATGCCCCGCCGAGGCAATCCTGCCCGACACCGAAAGCGGGCTCGAGAAATGGCTCGAGCTCAACACCAAGTTCAGCGCCGAATGGCCCAACATCACGTCGAAGAAAGACAGTCCCGCCGACGCCGATGAGTATAAGGGCGTCGAGGGCAAGTTCGAAGCCCATTTCTCGCCCGAACCCGGCAGCGGCGATTGACGCCTCCCCCCTTGAAGGCGGCGCTTGGCGTTGCCATCTGCGCCTTCTGTGGGGAGCGGCGGTTATCCTGACCGACCGCATGACAATAACAAAGGTTCTTTCATGATCGATCCGTTGAGCGCGCTGGTTCCTGTTGTCGTCGAACAGACGAGCCGCGGCGAGCGCAGTTTTGACATTTTCTCGCGCCTGCTGCGCGAACGGATTGTGTTCATCACCGGCGAGGTCGAGGATCAGATGGCCTCGCTGATTGTCGCGCAATTGCTGTTCCTCGAATCGGAAAATCCGAAGAAGGATATCTTCATGTACATCAACTCGCCCGGCGGCGTGGTGACGGCGGGCATGGCGATCCACGACACGATGCAATATATCCGCCCGCGTGTCGGCACCTTCTGCATCGGTCAGGCCTGTTCGATGGGCAGTTTCCTGCTCGCGGCGGGCGAACCCGGCATGCGCGTCGCTTTGCCCAACGCGCGGATCATGATCCACCAGCCATCGGGCGGCGCGCGTGGTCAGGCATCGGATATTGAAATTCAGGCGCGCGAAATCCTGCGCATCCGCGCGCGGATGAACGAGCTTTACGTCAAATATACCGGCAAGACGCTCGACGTGATCGAAAAGGCGATGGACCGCGACAATTTCCTCGAAGCCGAGGAAGCCAAGGCATTCGGCCTTGTTGACCATGTGTTCGGCAGTCGCCCTGCCGACGGCGAGGCCGCAGGCGACAAGGCCGAATAGGCCGGGCGGCGCGTTGCCGACAGGCCTTTGGTAACCGCGTTTCTTGACGCCAATTTCGCCGTCTGTGTCCTAAAGGGGCAGGTGGCTGCGTCACCCAATTGCCATATTGTAATTGGGTCGCCAGCCTTTACGATGTGCAGAACGGGCCAAGTTCCATGACAGTGGTCCAAAAGGGAACAAGATGACGAAGTTGAGCGGCTCGGATTCAAAGAGCACCCTTTATTGCTCTTTCTGCGGCAAGTCGCAGCACGAGGTGCGCAAACTGATTGCCGGGCCGACCGTATTCATCTGCGATGAATGCGTCGAGCTGTGCAACGACATCATCCGCGAGGAAATCAAGGGCGGCGCGACGACGCGCAAGGACGGCGGCGTGCCGACGCCGCTCGAAATCTGCCAGCATCTCGACGCCTATGTCATCGGCCAGAATGTCGCCAAGCGCGTGTTGTCGGTCGCGGTGCACAATCATTATAAGCGGCTGGCGAACAGCGGGCGCGGTGACGATGTCGAACTCGCCAAATCGAACATCCTGCTCGTCGGCCCGACCGGCAGCGGCAAGACTTTGCTCGCGCAAACGCTCGCGCGCTTCCTCGACGTGCCCTTCACCATGGCCGACGCGACGACACTGACCGAGGCGGGCTATGTCGGCGAGGATGTTGAGAATATCATCCTGAAACTGCTCCAGGCGTCCGACTATAATGTCGAAAAGGCGCAGCGCGGCATCGTCTATATCGATGAAATCGACAAGATTTCGCGCAAGGCCGAAAACCCCTCGATCACCCGCGACGTGTCGGGCGAAGGCGTGCAGCAGGCGCTGCTCAAGCTGATGGAAGGTACCACCGCGAGCGTGCCGCCGCAGGGCGGGCGCAAGCATCCGCAGCAGGAATTCCTCCAGGTCGACACGACCAACATCCTGTTCATTGCCGGCGGGGCGTTCGCCGGGCTCGACAAGATTATCGGCGACCGGTTGCAGCGCAAATCAATCGGCTTTGGCGCGCATGTCGCCGCGCCCGACGAGCGCAAAACCGGCGCGATGCTGCGTTCGATCGAGCCCGAAGATTTGCTCAAATTCGGCCTGATTCCTGAATTTGTCGGTCGTCTGCCGGTCATCGCGACGCTCGAGGATCTCGACATTGATGCGCTGGTCAAGATTTTGTCCGAGCCCAAGAATGCGCTGGCGAAGCAGTATAAGAAGCTGTTTGACCTTGAAGATGTCCAGCTGACGCTGACCGACGACGCCCTTGTCGCCATCGCCAAGCGCGCGATCGAGCGCAAGACCGGCGCGCGCGGGCTGCGTTCGATTGTCGAGGGCATTTTGCTCGACACGATGTTCGAGTTGCCCGACCTTAGCGATGTCGTCGAGGTGGTTGTCGACAAGGACGTCGTCGATGGGCGCAAGGTGCCGGTGCGCGTCTATGCCGACAAAAAGGCCGAGGCCGGCGACGCCGCCTGACCGATCGTCACCAGGGTGATTCGCAAGCGGCGCGGCACTATGTTGCGCCGCAGCAACAGTGCAAAAAAACTTGCCTGTCATTGACCAGCCATATTCGCGCTAATCCGCCAGAACTCGGCGCATGGCCGCGCTGCAAGCCGGAATGTTACAGTCGTCCCCGCGCCCTGTCACAATCGTGCCATAGACCGCCGCTTATGGGCCGGTGACCGGTCGTGCGCGCTCTCCCAATTTTCGCGCCCCGACTGATCGACTAAATCAGGGGAAGACCGAACATGCACATCCGTCATTATCTGGCCGCGAGCGTCGCGGCGATCAGCTTTGTCGCCGTCGCCGCTGCGCCGGCCCATGCACAGCAAATCACCTCGGGCATCGAGGGCCAAGTTATCGATGAAAGCGGCAACGCGCTGAACGGCGCCACCGTGGTCGTGACCGACACCCGTACCGGCTCTGTCCGCACGCTGACCACCGACGGCAGCGGCAGTTTTCGCGCCGATTCGCTGACGACGGGTGGCCCCTATTCGGTCACCGCAACTGCCGACGGGTTCGAAGGCCAGACGGTCGAGGCCGTCAACATCAATCTGCAGGGCAACAGCCAATTGCAGTTCACCCTGACCGCCAGCGCCGACGGCGGCATCATCGTCGTCACCGGCACGCGCGCACGGCTGACCCAGCTTGCCATCGGCCCCGGTTCGTCGATTGGCAGCGAAGAGCTGGAATCACTGCCGTCGCTGACCCGCGACATTCGCGACATTATCCGCATCGACCCGCGCGTCAGCCTGGACCGCGATAACGAAGTGGACCGTATTTCCTGTCTGGGCGGCAACGACCGCGCCAACGCTTTCTCGGTCGACGGGATCATCCAGGCCGACGTGTTCGGCCTCAACGGTACGCCGTTCGCTTCGCGCAACTCCTTGCCGCTGCCGTTCGACACCATCGCCGAAACCTCGATCGAGTTCGCGCCGTTCGACGTGCAATACGGCGCGTTCACGGGCTGCGCGATCAACGTCGTGACCAAGAGCGGTTCGAACCGTTTCAGCGGCTCGGCTTTCTTCACCTACACCGGTGACAGCCTGCAGGGCGATACGATCGACGGGACCGATTTTACCCCGTCGCCGTTCAATGAATATCGCTGGGGTGCAACGCTGGCGGGTCCGATTATCAAGGATCGCCTGTTCTTCTCGTTCGGTTATGAAGAAACCGATACCGCCGACAGTCAGGATGACGGCCCGATCGGCGCCGGGTTCGCCAACGAACGCGGCTTCATCACCGAAGCTGCGTTCAACGAAATCTCCTCGGTGCTGTCCGGCGTCTATGGTATCGATACTGGCCCGATTGCCCGGTCGCTGCCCGAAACCAACCGCCGCTTCTTTGGCCGAATTGACGCCTATATCACCGAAGGCCAGCGCCTCGAGCTGTCCTATCAGCGGCTGGATGAACAAAATGTCGAGCCCGACGATCAGTCGAACGAGCAGTTCACCGGCCTTAACAGCTATGAAGACGAAGGCACGGTATCGGATTATTATTCGCTGCGCCTATATTCGCAGTGGACCGACAATTTCTCGACGCAAGTCCGTCTGTCGCGGTCGGATGTCCGGGACGTGCAGGGTCCGGTCGGCGGCGGCGAAGCGCAGTCGGACAATCCGATCCCGCGTATCATCGTCGGCGTAACCAACCCTGCCAATGGTCAGTCCGGTACACTTCTCGCCGGTCCCGGCCAGTTCCGTTCGGCCAACGAACTGCAAACCCAGATTGACCAGTTGCGCGTGCAGGCATCCCTGGTTCAGGGTGATCATGACCTGCTGTTCGGCGTCGACATCAACAGCCTCGACGTGTTCAACCTGTTTGCGGTCAATGCCACCGGTACCTTGTTTTTCCAGAATGTCGCTGCACTGCGCGAAGGTCTGGCCAACAGCGGGACCCAGCAGTTCCCCAACACGGGCCAGATCAACAGTGGCGCTTCGGTAGGCGCAATCGGCAACTTCACTGCGTCGGGCGACATCAACGAGGCCGCGGCGGAATTCAACCGCACCATCTGGTCGGTGTTTGCGCAGGACAAATGGCAGGCCACGCCGCAGCTGAACATCCTCGCCGGTGTGCGTATCGATTGGTATGACGGCGACGCGCCGCGCAACAACCCGGCCTTTGCGGCCCGCTATGGGTTCAGCAACGCGGTGCCGTTCAGCGTGCTCGACGCCACCGTGCTGCCGCGCTTGGGCTTCACCTATAATCTCGAAAATGAAGGCTTTTTCAAAAACACCCAGATTAAGGGCGGGGTCGGCATTTTCACTGGTGGTGACCCGGTGGTCTATTTCTCCAACGCCTTTTCGAACAATGGTTTTTCGACCGGTCAGGGCAATACCGGGGTGGCCAGCTGTTTCCCGGCAGGTTCGACCATCGACGTGGTCACTGGCGGCCAGTTCACCGGCATTCCGCAGTGCGTCCGCACCAATGGCTCGGCGCAGTCGGCTGCTGGCTTGGCCGACACCCAGTCGACCGACCCCAATTTCGAAGTTCCGACGGTGCTGCGCGCCAACATCGGCGTCGCCACACGCTTTGGCGCGGGCGAAGGTTTCTTCGACAATTGGAACCTGAACCTCGATTATATTTTCAGCCGCTTCCGGAACCCGCTGAACTTTGTCGATCTGGCGCAAGTGGTGGATCCGCGTCAGGGGCTGAACTGGTTCACGATTGACGGACGCCCGATTTTTCGCGCGATCGACCCGACTGCGGCAGGATGTACCGCACGGCTGGTTGGCACCGGGGGCACTCCGCCAACCTTTACCAACGTCAACACGGCATGCTTCACCACCAGCCGCGACGATGAAATCCAGCTGACCAATGGCCCGAATTATTCCAGCCATGTTGCATCGGTCGTGCTGTCGAAGCGGTTTGACGGCGGGGTGTTTACCGAAGGCGGCAGCACGCTGATCAACTTTGGCTATGCCTTTACCAACGCCGACAACAACCGCTTCAACAACAGCTCAACGGCAACGTCGAGCTTTGACATTGTGGCTACGTTTGACCGCCAGGATCCGGCGATTGCGACGTCGGAATTTGAAACGCGGCACAATTTCACCTTCTCGGGCAATTTCACCGAACGTTTCTTCGAAGATTACCGCACCCGTTTCGGCTTTGTCTTCGTCGCGCGCGAGGGGCGTCCGTACAGCGTGACGTGGAACAATGGCAGCGTTTTCAACGACTCGGCGTCGGGCGTGGACAACGCATTGCTCTATGTGCCGACCGGGATCAACGATCCCAATTTGTCGCCAACTTCGACGGCGGCAAGCGTTGCGGCCCTCGAAGCCTTTGTTGCGGCGAACCCGTGCGTCGCGCGCTTCCGCGGCCAGTCAGTTCCGCGCAACAGCTGCCGCAACGATTGGTTCTATGACCTCGACATCCGTTTCAGCCAGGAAGTTCCCGGGCCGGGCCGCTTTTTTGGGCTGGAAGACAAGCTCGAGTTGTTCGTCGATTTCGACAACATCCTCAATCTGGTCGATGACGGCGCCAATGTGTTCCGCCGCTTTGGCTTTGAAGTCAGCCCGGTCGGCCTGTCCGGGGTCGATTCTGCTGGCCGTTACATCGTCGGCGGTTCGAACGAAACGCAGATCAACGCGATCCAGACCAGCTCGTCGCTGTGGCGGGTCCAGTTCGGCGTGAACTATAAGTTCTGATCGAACGCGTGAAAGCAAATGGGGTGCCGGAAGCAATTCCGGCGCCCTTTTGCTTGTCAGCTTGCCGCCATCCGCCGCGCATGATCCTGCACCAGGGCGATCATGTTGGGCACGCCCTGGGTGCGGTTCGACGAGAGTTGGGCGGTCAGATTGAACGGCGCGAGCGCGGCGGCGATGTCCATCGTCGCAACGCCGGCGGCAGGCTGGTCCTGCACCGCGCTCAGCACCAGCGCGACGATGCCCTTGGTGATCGCGGCGTTGCTGTCGGCGAGAAAATGCAGGCGGCCGTCCGCGCTGGGCAGCGGATAGACCCACACGCTCGCCGAACAGCCGCGCACCAGCGTGGCGTCGGTCTTGAGCGCGTCAGGCATGGGCTCAAGGCTGCGGCCGAGATCGATCAACAAGCGATAACGGTCGTCGCCATCGAGGAAATCATATTCGTCGTGGATGTCGGACAGGCTGCGCATGGCGGGCTGATGGCAGAGATACGGGCAACGGGAAAGGGGTTGCGCGTCGCCCCTGCGCAGGCAGGGGCCTCCGGCTAGATTGTGCCATGCCGATGGCGGCCCCTGCCTGTGCAGGGGCGACGCGCCAGTTACAAATCGACCCCCGCCGCAATCGCCTCCAGCTTGCGGAGCCGTTCCTTCAGATCCGCCAGTTCGATGCGCGATGCGGCGCTGGGGACGCCCTGGTCGCCGCCCGCGTGCGCCGGCGCATGGACGTGGGCGAGCTCTTCGCGCTTGAGCGCGATCCAGTCGCGCCAACCCTTCAGCGCGGCCATGGTTACAACAACAAGGCCGGCAAACAGCACCAGCGAGGTTGCCAGCGTCAAATCGGTCGTCAGGATCGGGGACATGGTCTTTGCTCCTGCAGGCGGTCCGCGGCTTAGCGCGGCGCTCCGTCGCGCAGCCGCTCGATTTCCTGATCGAGCGTCACGGCGCGGTTGGTGTCGGTGGCGATGCGTTCGAGCACCTGGATACGCTCTTTGAGCGCGCGGATTTCGGCCTGCAGCGCTTTGGTCTCGCCGCTGTCGGCGATGCGCACTTCATTGCCCTTGGCGTCCTTGGTGATGCCGTAACGCGCCTTGATGATGCTGCCGATGGTCACGATCAGGACAATTCCGACCACCATTTGAAACGGATCCATGATGCAAACTCCCTGTTTCTGGTGGTCAATTCAGCGGACGTTCGTCGCGCAGTGCTTCAATCTCGGCGGCGACATCGACGCCCTTGTCAGTGGCGATGCGTTCGAGCACGCGCACGCGTTGTTCCAGCCGTTCGGTGTGCGCGGCATATTGCGCGGCTTTTTCGGCGGTCATCGTGCTTTGCTGTTCAAGCTGCTTCTCGCGTAGCGCCATCCATTTGGTCGCTGTGCGCGCCAAGATCGCCACAATGGGGATCATCAGCGCGAAAATCGGAATGAAGACTGCAAAATCCCTCATGGTCTTGTTCCTCTCAACGCAACCGGTCGATCTGTTCGCCCAACTGGGCGGCGCGACTGTTGCTTTCGGTGGCGATACGTTCGAGCACGGCGATCCGCTCTTCGAGCCGGGAGATTTTGTCGGTGAGCTTGCCATTCTCTGCAGAGAGCAGCTCGATCTTGCGGTCGGTGCCGGGGCTGGTCGGGGTGACCATGCCGCCCCATTCATTTTCCACCGGATAGCCATGCTTGGCGCGGATCCAGGTGGTGATAATCCAGGCACCGAAGCTCAGCGCGATGATCGTCAGGACAAAGACGGGACTTCCCCAGCTCATGATCAAACCTTCCCCTGTTGCAGCAGCGCGCTCAGCGCAGGCTGTCGATTTCGTCGGCCAGCCGCTTGTTGTGGCTGGTATAATAGGTTTCGATATCGGCCAGACGGCGGTCGAGGTCGCGGAAGCGCGACTTGATGTCGCGCGTCGATGCCGACGGGTTTGACCGCACGCCTTGCCAAAAGCGCGCCTCTTCGTTCGAAGCGTAAAGCGCATAGGGCTTGGCGTCGGCGAACCAGGCGATCAGGAAATAGGCAATCAGCGTCATGCCCGATCCCATGATCGTCAACAGCACCGCTGCGACGCGGATCCACACTACATCAATCCCGCTGTAATCGGCAATCCCCGCGCACACGCCGCTCCATTTGGCGTTTTGTTTGTCGAGGTAAAATTTGGTCCGGCTGGCAGACATGATCAGTTCCTCCTGCTGCGTTCGATCCGCGCCAATTCCTCATCGCTGCCCACCGAGGGGCGGAAGTCGGGATGGTCGGCCGAGATAATCCGTTCAATGGTGTGCAGGCGGCCCTCCAGCCTGCGCGCCGTGTCGTAAAGTTCGTCGAGCAGTTGCTCGTCCTCGCCGGTCAGCGTCTTGGCCTGTTTCCACTTGGTGACATAGTGGAGGATGAGCCAGGGGAGACCGAGGAAGAGGATGCCGATGATAAACGGCGCAATAATTACCTCTTCCATCGGCCTTATCCCTTCTTCTGCGCGGCCTTCAGCACGGCCAGTTCCTCGGCCACCTTATCAGCCGCCTGCAGATCGGCGAACTCTTCTTCGAGGCTCTTTTTCTGCCCCAGGCCCAGCGCATCGGCGCGGCCCTCGGCCTCATCGACGCGGCGCTCGAGGATGTCGAAGCGGGCAAAGGCGTCCTGGGTGCGGTCGCCGTGCGTCATTTCGCGCAGGCGCACGCGGTTTTCGGCGCTTTCAAGGCGGTTGACGACGCTCGACTGGCGGGCGCGCGCTTCGGCGAGCTTTTTCTGCAGCTTGGTGATGTCGTTTTCATAGCCCTTGAGCGCGTCGTCGAGCACAGCAATCTCGCTCTTCAGCCGCTCGGCCATGTCGCCGGCCTTCTGCTTTTCAACCAGCGCGGCGGTGGCGAGGTCTTCGCGGTCTTTCGACAGCGCGAGTTCGGCCTTTTCGTGCCAGCTCGTCTGCAGGCTTTCCAGCTTGGCGATGTGGCGGCGCATTTCCTTTTGATCGGCAATGGTGCGCGCGGCCGAGGCGCGGACTTCAACCAGCGTCTCGTTCATTTCAAAGATGATCTGGCGGATCATCTTTTCAGGGTCTTCGGCCCGGTCGAGCAGATCGGTGACGTTGGCGGCGATGATGTCGCGGGTGCGTGAAAAAATACCCATGTCAAAACTCACTTTCATATCTGGCCTGGCGGGGCCGGTGAAAAAATGTGGCGCCGGGGCGGGGCAAGGGGGGAGAGGTGCCCCGGCGCCAATGCCGGTCAGGTCGCTGACAAAATCAAGCGAGGGTCCCGACCGCCGGGGTTTCGGTCACAAAGGCCGCAATCGCCACCGACGGGGCGGTGACGCTGTGCGCAGCAAGCTGCGCCGAATCGATCACGCCCACGATGATGGCGAGCGCGACACAGGCCGTGGTGGCAAGTCCGGCAAGGCGCGAAATCGGGCTGGTCATGATAAATCCTTTTCTGGTCTTCGTGATGGCCGGAGCGTGCTGCGCCGGTTCGGACAATGCTATGCAGGGGCCGTGCCAATTTGCAGAAGGGCCAATTTCCGTTGATTTTGCCCTCGACGCGTCTCGGCGGCAAAATATTCCTTGCCAACTATTGGGAAAATTTCCCAAGTGGTGCGCATGGAACGCGAAACCCAGTTCATTGGCCAATCGCCGAGCTTTCAGGATGCGGTCGAACGCGCCGCACAGGCAGCCTCGCTTGACCGCCCGGTGCTGGTGATCGGCGAGCGCGGGACGGGCAAGGAATTGATCGCTGAGCGGCTCCACCGCCTGTCACAGCGCTGGGACAAGCCCTATATCGTCATGAACTGCGCCGCGCTGCCCGAAACATTGATCGAGAGCGAGCTGTTCGGGCACGAGGCGGGGGCCTTCACCGGCGCAACGCGCAGCCGCGCCGGGCGGTTTGAAGAGGCCGATGGCGGCACTTTGTTCCTCGACGAGCTTGCCACCCTGTCGATGGCGGCGCAGGAACGGCTGCTGCGCGCGGTCGAATATGGCGAGGTGACGCGCGTCGGATCGTCGCGCCCGATCCGCGTCGATGTGCGCATTGTCGCGGCGACCAACGAGCATCTGCCGGCGCTCGCCGATGCGCACAAATTCCGCGCCGACCTGCTCGACCGGCTGTCGTTCGAGGTCATCACCCTGCCCCCGCTGCGCGTGCGCGAGGGCGACATATCCGAGCTCGCCACCTATTTTGGCCAGCGCATGGCCGCCGAGCTGGGCTGGGACGAATGGCCGGGCTTCGGCGCGCGCGCGATGGCGGCGCTCGAGGGGCATGATTGGCCGGGCAATGTCCGCGAACTGCGCAACTGCGTCGAGCGCGCGGTCTATCGCTGGCGCGAGCCCGAGCGGCCGGTCGATGTGGTCGAATTTGACCCCTTCGCCAGCCCCTGGGCCCCGCGCGGCACGTTGAAGCCCGCCAACGACGTCGCCGCCCCCGCCGCCGATGCCGCCGCCTCACCGCCGACCGCGCCGTCAGGCAGCGTCAGCGACCTGCGCGCGGCGGTCGATGGTTATGAACGCTCGATATTGGAAGCCACCATGGCGCGCTGCCGCTTCAACCAGAAAGTCGCGGCGGAGGCATTGGGGCTAAGCTACGACCAGATCCGCCATGCGTTGAAGAAGCATGGGTTGAATCAGACGGGGTAGATAATTGATGTAAGTAGGAGATGCCGGCTTTCAGCGTGCAGTTCGCGCGCGCCGTGTGGCGGTAAGTGGGTGGTTTTCGGACATTTCTGCTGATATGGCCGCGAACAGACAAGAGGAGTGTACAGGTGATCCTTTTCTTGAAGGTGGCCAGAAAGTTATTGTGCGGCCTACTAGTTGCATGGGCGGCCAATGGGTCGACCGCCTATGCGGCGTCAAACCTTGATGGCACCGTGTTTGCGGACCTCGGGCTCAATTGTAGGGTAGTTGACCCCAAAGGCGCTCAAGGAACCGTACTGATCGCAATCGACGAACGTCAAAATTCCTCAGTTAGATTCGAAATTTCGACATTCGGATTAAATAACTTTGTTCCTAATGAAGTCGCCGCAATTAGTACTTTCCAAGATGAAAGATCTCCGATTGTAAGGCAATTTGAGGCTGTGACCCCTTTGGGCCCGTTGGTATTGCGCTTGCTAAACCGGGACATGAGTTGGGGTGTTGAACTGGCGCCAGCTGAATGGACGATCCTATCGGGCCCACTGGCAACCGGGCGTTGTTCAGTTGTGAGTTCGTTGCCAGGCGATCTGATTCCGCTTCTGAGCCACTCGTCCCTAAAAGCAGGCCAAGCGACTGGTATGGGTGGAGTAAATTCGGTGGACCAATGGCAATGGGGGAATCTACAGAAGCAATGCGCAGTTGTATCTGATACCTCTGAGGCGCGCACGAAACTTAACGTCAATGAGTTGAGTAAATTATCTTACATCGATACAGATGGTACTGTGTTCGAAACGAACATAGATTCGATACTAATATCCAGGGATTTCGGGCATGACACAATGTATAGCGTCTTGAAAATTTCCAAAGGTAAGGACGAACTGAGTCTAACTTTCTTTTTTCGCCAAGGTCGCTTCTGGATTGACGGCCGTCGTCGTACCGGAAATACTACGCCGACTTGGTTCAAGGGGGTCTGTGTCGAAGCCTTAGATGTTTGAGATTGCGTAAGTCTTCAATTTTCCTAGTGGCTTGCTTCGACGCGAATGACCGCAATGGGGTCGATTGTGTTGAAAAACCCGCGTCTGAGGCTGGCGCTGGCGCGATCCTGATCGTGTCACTGAGGCTTGGGCCCCGCTTATGCGGGGGCTGGGGTGGCTGGCATGGGGATCAGCTTGGCCATCTTGCGGAGGTTTTGGGCGGTGGCGGCGAGGAGGAACTCGTCTCTTGCGCCGTTTGGACCTCGCAGGCGCAGGCGATCCATCCTGAGGATGCGCTTGAGGTGCGCGAACAGCATCTCGACCTTCTTTCGCTGGCGGCGTGAGACCAGATACGCATCGGTCGTGGCGATATCGCGGGCGAGATCCCGGGCGCCCTCGTGGAC
>JACEST010000033.1 GCA_013911715.1 Sphingopyxis sp.
TGGCTGGTCATGCCGCCGCGCGCAGTCAAAATCCCGCGCGCCGCGTGCATGCCGTGAATGTCTTCGGGGCTGGTTTCAACGCGCACCAAAATCACCGCATCGCCCATCGATGCGGCGAGTTCGGCGCTGTCGGCGGTGAACATGATCTTGCCCGAAGCCGCGCCGGGGCTGGCGGGCAGGCCCTTGGTCAGCACGTCGCGCACTGCATCGGGGTCGAGCGTCGGATGGAGCAGCTGGTCGAGCGCACCGGGATCGACGCGCAGCACCGCTTCCTCTTCGCTAATCAGCCCCTCACCCGCCATATCGACCGCGATTTTCAGCGCCGCCTTGGCTGTGCGCTTGCCCGACCGCGTTTGCAGCATCCACAGCTTGCCGCGCTCGACGGTGAATTCAATGTCCTGCATGTCGCGGTAATGGCGTTCGAGCGTGTCGAACACCTGCCCAAGTTCGACAAAGGTTTCGGGCATCGCCTCCTCCATCGAAAGCGGCTTGGCTCCCGCCCGCTCGCGCGCGGCACGCGTCAGATATTGCGGTGTCCGAATCCCCGCCACGACATCTTCGCCTTGCGCATTGATCAACCATTCGCCGTACCAGGCGCGCTCGCCGGTCGCAGGATCGCGGGTGAAGGCGACGCCGGTCGCCGAGGTGTCGCCCATATTGCCAAACACCATCGCCTGGATATTGACTGCGGTGCCCCATTCGGCGGGGATCGCGTTGAGGCGGCGATAGACCTTGGCGCGTTCGCTTTCCCAGCTGGTGAAGACCGCACCGATTGCGCCCCACAGCTGGTCACGCGGGTCCTGCGGAAAGGGCGCGCCCGATTGGTCGGCGACCAGCCCCTTATATTCGGCGACGAGCGCGCGCAGGTCTTCGGCGGTCAATTCGGTGTCGAGGAAATAGCCATTGTCCTCCTTGGCCACCTCCAGCGCGTCTTCGAACGCGGCATGGTCGAGGCCCATGACGACGTCTGCATACATCTGGATAAAGCGGCGATAGCTGTCCCACGCAAAGCGCGCGTCGCCCGAGGTGGCGGCGAGCCCCTCGACCGTTGTGTCGTTGAGGCCAAGGTTGAGCACCGTGTCCATCATCCCCGGCATCGACACCCGCGCGCCCGAGCGCACCGAGACGAGCAGCGGATCGGCGGGGTTGCCGAATTTTTTGCCAGTGATGCCCTCGATATGCGCGATGCCGGCATCAACCTCGGCGGCGAGCGCGGCGGGATAGGCCTGCCCCTCGGCATAATAGGCCGTGCACACTTCGGTCGTGATGGTGAAGCCCGGCGGCACCGGCAGGCCGATGCTCGCCATTTCAGCAAGGTTCGAGCCCTTGCCGCCGAGCAGTTCCTTCGACCGCTCCTCGGTGGTGGCCGCGCCGCCGAACAGATGCACTAGGTTGGTCATCAACTACTCCAAACGATACATTCCGTTCGTGTCGAGCGAAGTCGAGACACCCCGCCACATGGCGCAATGCCGATGGGCCTCTCGACTTCGCTCGAGGCGAACGGGAACAGAGGGGGGGTCATCCCTCAATCTTTGAAAAATCGGCGACCGTGTGAACGGCATCGCGGAACCGCGCGAGCAGGCCAAGGCGGAAAGCGCGGATGGCGGGGTCGGGGTCGTTGACCATCACGCCGGTGAAAAAAACGTCGATGGGCGCGCGCAAGCTGGCGAGCGCGGCCATGGCGTCGGTGAAGCGTTCCTCAGCGACGGCGGTGGCGGCGGCGGGTTCGGCGCTGTCGAGGGCGGCGAGCAAAGCCAGATCCTCCCCGGAACGGGGAGGTGGCAGCCCGTCAGGGCTGACGGAGGGGTCGGGTGCGGACGTGAGCGCCGGTTCGGACGATAGCGGCCCCTCCACCACCGACTGCGTCGGCGGTCCCCCTCCCCGTTCCGGGGAGGATTGTTTGAGCAAATTCGCCGCGCGCTTATACGCGCTCAACAAATCCGCCCCATCGGCCCCATCCATAAATTCCTGCAAAGCCTTCACGCGGGCGAGCAGGCGGACGAGGTCATCCTCCCCGCCGAGCGCGAAGACAGCGTCGATGAGGTCGTGGCGTACGCCTGCTTCGCGTTGCTGGACTTTGAGGCGGTCAATAGCGAACGCCACGACTTCTTCGGCAATTTTGCTCTGATCAAACGCGCGACTTTCCGAAATGTTATGAGTACGAAGGCCATATGCATGATCTTCCAAACTGCTCAGAATCAACGTTGCGAACGAGCCACGCAGATTGTTGGTGAGAACGATTGCTGCGAGCCCTAATATCGCACGACGAAGCGCGAATGGATCCTTTGAGCCAGTGGGCTTTTCATTGATGGCGAAAAAGCCCGTTAGCGTATCCAGCTTATCCGCCAAACTCACCGCCACCGTTACCGGCGCAGTAGGCACATCATCGCCCTGACCGACCGGTTTGTAATGGTCGCGGATCGCGGCGGCGACCGCTGGGTCGAGGCCTTGGCGGGCGGCGTAATAGCCGCCCATGATGCCCTGCAGTTCGGGAAATTCACCGACCATTTCGGTGACGAGGTCGGCCTTGCACAGCCGCGCGGCCTGTTCGGCGAGGGCGGCGAGCTGCGCTTGCTGCAGGGACGGTCCCCGCATGGGGACTGTCCCCTCATCGGCACCACCGGGGACAGTCCACGGCGCGGCGTTGCCGCTTGGGACAGTCCCCTTCGCTGCGACAATCCCCTCATCCGCACCACCGGGGACAGTCCACGGCGCGGCTTTGCCGCTTGGGACAGTCCCCTCTGCTCGAACAATCCCCTCTTCGCACAACCAGCGCGCCAGTTTCGCGACGCGGTCGACCTTGTCGGCGACGGTGCCCAGCTTTTCGTGGAACACGATATTGCCCAATTTCTCGGCATGCTCCGCCAGCGTTTTCTTCTGGTCCTGTTCCCAGAAAAAGCGCGCGTCGGACAGGCGAGCGGCGAGGACTTTGCGGTTGCCGTCGACGATGGCCGCGCCGCCGTCGCTCGGCGCAATGTTGGCGGTGCAGATGAAGGCGTTGGCGAGTTTGCCGCCCGAGTCCTTAGCCGCGTCCTCGCACACGAAATATTTCTGGTTCACCCGCGCAGTCAGCTGGATGACTTCGGGCGGGGCCTCCAGAAAGGCTTCGTCAAAGCGACCGAGCAGCGGCACCGGCCATTCGGTCAGCCCCGCATTTTCGACCACCAGTGCCTCGTCGGCGACCAGCACCAGCCCCGCGTCCGCCGCCGCCTTGGCAGCACCATCGCGGATCAGCGCGCAGCGTTCGGAGAAATGGACGATGACATGCGCCGCGCGCAATGTTTCGACATAGGCGGCGGGGTTGGCGATGGTCACCGGCCCTGACGACAGGAAGCGATGCCCCATCGTCGTGCGCCCGCTGGCGATGTCGTCGATTTCGCACGGCACGACATCGTCGCCGAGCAGCGCGATAATACCCGAGAGCGGGCGCACCCAGCGCAGGCTTTCGGTGCTGGCCGACGCCGCACCCCAGCGCATCGATTTGGGCCAGGGGAAGGCGCGGATGAGCGCGGGGATGGCTTCGGCGAGCACATCGGCGGTGGCGCGTCCGGGCTTGTCGATGACCGCAAAATAGACGCCGTCGCGTTCGACGAGCTGGTCCTGCGTCAGGCCGGTTTTGCGCAGAAAGCCTTCCAGTGCCTGCGGCGGTGCGCCGACCTTTGGCCCTTTGGTCTCTTCGCTGACAGCATCGGTCGCGAGCGGCAGATTGTGTGCGATCAGTGCAATGCGTCTCGGAGTGGCGAAGGTTTCAATGCTCGCAGCGGCCAGACCGGCTTTGGCAAGCGCCTCGACGAACAGCTGCTCCAAATTGGCCTTAGCCTTCACCTGCATCCGCGCCGGGATTTCCTCAGACAGGAGTTCGAGCAGAAAGTCGCTCACGCCGCCCACCCGTTTTTGTTCATCCATGCCTGACAACTGCCCTTGGCCAGATCGCGGACCTGGCCCATGTAGCTCGCGCGTTCCTGCACCGAGATGACGCCGCGCGCTTGCAGCATGTTGAATATATGGCTCGCCTTGATCGCCTGTTCATAGGCGGGGATCGGCAGGCCTTTGTCGAGGCAGGACTTGCACTCGCCGGTCGCCATTTTGAACGCCTCGAACAGCATGGCCGTGTCGGCGGCCTCGAAATGATAGGCGCTCATCTGGCGCTCAACCTCTTGGAACACGTCGCCATAGCTTACGCCAGCACCGTTATAATCAAGGTCGAAAATGCTGTCCTTGTTCTGGATATACATCGCTAGCCGTTCGAGGCCATAGGTCAGCTCGCCCGCGACCGGCTTGCAATCAAAGCCGCCCATTTGCTGAAAATAAGTAAACTGGGTGACCTCCATCCCGTCGCACCAGACCTCCCAGCCCAGCCCCCATGCGCCCAGCGTCGGGCTTTCCCAGTCATCCTCGACAAAGCGGATGTCGTGCGCTTGGCTGTCTATGCCGATGGCATCAAGACTGCCGAGATACATTTCCTGCAAGTCGGGCGGGCTTGGTTTGAGGATGACCTGATATTGATAATAGGCGCCCAGCCGGTTGGGATTCTCGCCATAGCGCCCATCGGTCGGGCGGCGGCACGGTTGAACAAAGGCGGCATT
The DNA here is from genome assembly GCA_013911715.1 of Sphingopyxis sp. Taxonomy (GTDB): domain Bacteria; phylum Pseudomonadota; class Alphaproteobacteria; order Sphingomonadales; family Sphingomonadaceae; genus Sphingopyxis. Next base: position 4,587 of record JACEST010000033.1, read on the forward strand.
CCACGGATCGGGGCCGAGCGCGCGCAGGGTGGTTGCGGTGTGGAACGTCCCTGCCCCCATTTCCATGTCATAGGGTTGCAGGATCGCGCAGCCGCGCTTGCTCCAATAGGCGTGGAGCGTCAGGATCATGTCCTGAAAATTCAGCGCTTTTCCGTCGGCCACGGCAGCAAAGCCCCCATTTCTTCGCAGGTGCAACAATTGGCCGCCGCCTTGGCGCAGCGCGGCGGGATGGTCAAGTTACTCTGCGGCGACTTCGACCGCTGCGCGTTCGACCGTCACCGGCGTGGCATTGAGCACTGCATTCCCCGTCAAGCGGCAATAGCGTTCGGGATCGGTCAAGTCGTTGATTGACACGCCGGGATGCGAGGCCGCGGTTTGCCAGCCCACGCCCGCCCGACCATGGCCCCAGCCGTGCGGAAGCGAGACGCCACCGGGCATCATGTCATCGGTCCCTTCGGCGGCCACGGTTACGCGGCCGACGCGGCTCGCGACCTCAACCAGATCGCCATCGGCTATTCCGCGCGCGGCGGCATCATCGGGGTGGATCATCAGCGTGCAGCGGTCGGGCCCTTTGACGAGCCGCTTGCTGTTATGCAGCCAGCTGTTGTTCGACCGCACATGCCGCCGCCCGATCAGGCGCAGGATGTCGCCGGGAGTAGCCGTCAATTCAGCCTTGAACCGCTCCAGTTCCTCGACCAGCGGCGCCGGCACCGCATGGATGCGCTTGTTGCTCGTACGGATGCGCTCGGCCAGATTCGGACGCAGTGGCCCCAGATCGACGCCGTTCGGCTGTGCCTCAACCTTGGCCAGGCTCATCCCGCGCGGGCTAGCACGCAGCATCTGGTCAAGCTGTTCGCGCGGGCTGGGCGTGTTGGGCATGGCTTCCCCCTTGGCCGCAAATATAGCGGCGGCGAGCTCGGCCACCACCTCCCAGTCGGCCTTGCTGCCCGGTTCCTTATCGAGCAGCGCGGGCGAATAGGCGCCATAGTTACGGATTGCCAGCGGGCCGAAAAACAGCGGATAATGATCCTTTTCGAGCGGCCCGCACGGCGGCAGGATATAATGCGCGTGACGGCTGGTTTCGGTGACATACATATCGAAGCTGACCATCAGGTCGAGACCAGCCAGCGCTTCGTCGGTGCGCGCGCCATCGGGGGCGGACAGCACCGGATTGCCCGCCATCACAAATAGCATCCGTACGCGCTGGTCATCGTCACGCAGCAATTCGTCGGCGAAGGCAATCATGGGAATTTCGCCCATGACCGAAGGCATTGGTCCGCGCGCGGTTTCGACTGTCCTGATGCTGCCCTTGCCCACCAGCGCAATCGTATCGAGCAGGGGTTCGGGGAACATCGTCCCGCCGACGCGATCGAGATTGCCGCTGACGAGATTGATAAGCTGGATCAGCCATTGGTTAAGCGTGCCAAATTCGGTCACCGACACGCCCATGCGGCCATAGACGGCGGCGGGTTGCCCGCTGGTGAGCAGGTTGGCAATGCTGGCAATCGCATCCACTGCCACCCCGCAATGGTTCGCCAGCGCCGCATCGTCGAATGCCGCCAACTGGCCATCGAGCGCGGCCCAGCTGTCGTCGACCAGCGCCGCCAGCGGCGCGGTCAATTCAGGACAGCGTTGCCGCACCGCGCGCAAAATCGCAATCAACAACGCCGTGTCGGTGCCGGGAATGACTGGCAGCCATTGATCGGCCAGCTTCGCCGTCTCGGTACGGCGCGGATCGACCACGACCAGCTTGCCGCCGCGCGCCTGCATTTCGCTTACCCGGCGTTTGAAGTCGGGCACGGTCCAGATGCTGCCGTTCGACGCTGCCGGATTGCCGCCGATGATGACAATGGCATGGGCATGGTCGATGTCGGGCACAGCGGCCAGGCTGACATGGCCATACATTTGATATTGCACATAATGATGCGGGATCTGGTCGAGCGTCGAGGCGGAAAATGTGCCTTTCGATCCAACCGCCTTGCGCAGCGCGCCCATTTGCCCGGCGATGGCATAATCATGGGCATTGGGATTGCCGGCATAAAAGGCCGGGCGCGCCTGGCTGGCTTGCAGTGCCACCACGCGCGCTGCGATTTCGCTGAAGGCCGCGTCCCAACTGATCGCTTGCCAGCCGTCGGCAGTACGCTTCATCGGTTGGCGCAGCCGGTCCGGGTCGTCCTGCAAATCGCCAATGGCGGTTGCCTTGGGACAGATATGACCGCGACTCAAGACATGGTCCCGGTTGCCCTTGATCGAGACCACATGACGGCCATCAAGTTCGACCAGCACCCCGCAATTTGCCTCGCAAATATGGCAGGTGCGCGCGTGGACAGCCATCGTCAATCTCCTCAAATTTCGCCAAAGCTAGCATCTTTCCGATGGGTGTCCAGCGATGCAAAGGTCAGTGCCACATGACCTTTTGTCAGGGGTAGTTGACATGTCAGCGAATCATGTCCATAAGTCATGTGTGCATGACATTTCGTCTTGCATCACTGACACCCAACTGGGCGATTTTGCCAATGAACAACAAGCTCAAAATATTGCGAGCGATGCACAATTGGAGCCAGGCGGAACTCGCCGAACGGCTCGATGTGTCGCGCCAGGCAGTCAACGCCATAGAAACGGGCAAATATGACCCGTCGCTGCCCCTGGCCTTCAAGCTCTCCCGCCTTTTCAACATGCCGATCGAGGAGATTTTCAATGACGGAGAATGAACCCATATCTTCCGCCCGCCAACCCAGCTTCGCCTGGACCAGTGCCATCATCATCGGCACCGCATTTTTTACTGGCTTGGTGTCAGGAATTGTTGATGGCATGCGCGAAGATGGCGAAATAGCTGTTTCCGGCACTCTCGTCCAGTTGGCTGTGACTGGTGTTGGGATCGCCATCCTTGCAGCCTATTTGTCGCGCTTCGGCCGTTTCTGGACGCGTTGGTCGCGCCGTAAACAGCTGTATATCGTCAGCCTGTCGCTCTCTGCCTTGATGGGATTTGTCTCGGTGATTGCGCTACGTATTGGCGTTGGCGACGGGTCAGTCAGCGACCAGTTCGGTGATAGGACGTTTGATGCGCGCGTCGCTGTCATGCTTTCGGCCCTGTGGATCTTCGGCATGGGGCTGTCCATTTTCATCTATCATCGCAACATCGATGACCATGAAAAGCAGGCTTATCTGTGGGGCGGCTTGGCTGGCTTTTATGCCATCGTCTTCCCTACCCCGGCATGGTGACTGCTAGCCCGTGCGCAGATGATGCCGCCGGTTGACGGTATGATTTTGTTCCTCCTCGCCGTTGTCGCCAATGCCATTGTCTATCTGTGGCTGAAATTTCGTTGACCCTTTTCCCCTCCAAAATTGCTATAGTGAAAGGAATGACCATGACCCGTTTTCTCAAATCGCTGATGTTCGCAACCGCGATGATCCCGCTGGCGCAGTGCGCCAATCAGACCCCGGTCGGCTCGGCGCTGGCGCAGGCCGCCCCCGTCGAGACCGAAGATGCCGACCCGGCGTTGTGGGTTGTCAAGGATGCCGACACGACCATCTATTTGTTCGGCACCGTCCATTTGCTCAAGCCCGGCCTCAGCTGGTTTGACGAAGCGGTGAAAACCGCCTTCGATAAATCGGACACGTTGAAGATCGAAGTCGTGCTGCCTGAAGACCAGGGCGAGATGGTATCGCGCACCCTGCCGCTCGCTATTGATCAATCCGGGACGCAATTGTCGACGCTGATGACACCCGAACAGCGCTCCGCCTATGAAGCGGCGATGACTAAATATGGGCTTCCGGTTGCCCAGTTTGAAGTGTTTGAACCTTGGTTCCCGGGCATTACGCTGGCCACCGTATCGGTTGCGGCGGCGGGTTATGATCCCAATCAAGGGTCCGAAAGGGTCCTGACCGCCGCCGCCAAGGCAGTCGGCAAGCCGATCTCCGGTCTGGAAACGCTGGAAGAGCAGTTGAGCTTTTTCGACAGTTTGCCGCGCGAGGCCCAACTGCGCTTCCTGAATGATACCGTTGCGCAATTGCCGACCGCGATTGGCGAGTTTGCCGATATCCTGTTGGCGTGGAAACAGGGTAACCCTGAAGAACTTGGCGTCCGGATGAACCGCGCTTTGGCGGGGTCCGAAGAATTGGCCGCCGCCTTGCTGTACAATCGCAACGAGCGCTGGGCCTCGTGGGTGAAAACGCGGATGGACGAACCAGGCACGGTGTTCATGGCGGTTGGCGCCGGGCATCTGGCAGGCGAGAAAAGCGTGCAGGACTATCTGGTCAAGCAAGGCTTGACCGCCGAGCGCGTGACATACTGATCCTATTATGCAGCGCCGCTTGCTCCATTTCTGGCTGGCGGCGCTGCTCCTTTGCGGCTGTTCGGGGGGCGCCAAACAGGACGCCACCCCTGCGGTCTGGGCGGTGCGCGATGATGACACCACCATCTATCTGACCGGCACCGTCCATTTGCTGCCCGATGGCGTCAACTGGCGAAACGGGCCAATTGTCGAGGCGATCGCCGCCGCTCAAGCGTTGGTGACGGAACTTTCGCCAACCGAATTGTCGCGCGTGGCCGTTGTGTCCAATCGCTTCACATACGGCACCGCAGTCACTGACCCGCGCGACCGCTTCGCGCCGGACCTGCGCGCCGCGTTCATCGCGCTGGAAGCCAATGACTTGCCGACAGTCCGCAACATGGCCGCGCTCGACGACTGGGCGCTGGCGCTGATGCTGGCGCGGGTGAGCGCCAATCAGGCTGGTCTCAACGCTGACAATGGCGTGGACGGCGCACTGATTGCCGAATTTGCGCACCGCAACAAACCGCGCTTCGGCCTGGAGCGTGCCGAGGACCAATTTGCGGCTTTTGATGCCATTCCCCCCGGCGAACAACGCCGAATGCTCAACCGCCTGATGCGCGACATGGCCGAGGGTAAGGCCGATGAGCGGCTGCGTGCGACGGTATCGGCCTGGGCGCAGGGCGATATGGAAAAGCTCGCCGTCATCATTGCGCGCGATGCGGCCGATACGCCGGGCGTAAACCGTCTGCTGCTGACCGAGCGCAACCGCAAGTGGGCCGATTGGATGGCGCAGCGCATGGATGAGCCCGGGACGATCCTGGTTGCGGTCGGCGCCGGCCACCTCGCTGGCCCTGATTCGCTGTTGGCAATGCTCGCTGCACGCGGGATCGAGGCCGAGCGGCTGCGCTAGCCCGAACAAGCCAAAGCTTGCTTTTTAGCGCGCACGCCGCTATCTGCCCGCGCTTCCGTCATGGTCATCCCTGGAGGCGTGGCGGAATATGTACATCATCTCGGAGAAATATCATGAGCGATCAGCTGACGCTGACGGCCGAGACGCGCGAACGGGCAGGCAAGGGAGCCTCCCGTGCCCTGCGTCGTGAAGGCCGCGTCCCCGCCGTCATTTATGGCGGCAAAGAAGAACCCCTGACGATCCACGTCGAAGAAAAGCTGCTGAACAAGCAGCTCGCCACCGGCCATTTCATGAATTCGGTCGTTGAAATCACGGTCGGCGGCAAAGCGCTTCGCACGCTGCCCAAGGACGTGGCGTTCCACCCGGTCACCGACCGCCCGCTGCACGTCGACTTCCTGCGCCTGTCGAAAGATTCGACCGTGCATGTCGAAGTGCCAGTGCAATTCATCAACGAAGAAAAATCGCCGGGCCTGAAGCGCGGCGGCGTGCTCAACATCGTGCGCCACGAGCTCGAACTGGTGTGCGATGCCAACAATATTCCCGATGACATCATGATCGACGTTACCGGTTTCGATGTCGGCGATTCGATCCACATCAGCCATGTCACGCTGCCCGCCGGGTCGAAGAGCGCGATCACGGACCGCGATTTCACCATCGCCACCATCGTTGCCCCATCGGCGCTGAAATCGAGCGATGGCGACACGAGCAAGGATGAAGCAGCGGAGGCTTAAGGCCGCCACCCTTCAATCAATTCTATCGTCGCCCCTGCGCAGGCAGGGGCCGCTGGAGGTTGACCGCCATCTGGTCTTCCGTCATCCAGCGGCCCCCGCATGCGCGGGGGCGATGCGTTATTGGAGCAAGTTATGCAGCTGTGGGTCGGCCTGGGTAATCCCGGCGCAACTTATGCGCTGCACCGGCACAATGTCGGCTTCATGGCGGTGGACGCCATTGCCGAGACCCATGGCTTTGGCGCGGAAACCAAGAAGTTCAAAGGCCTGCTGCGCGAAGGGCGGATCGGCACTGCGCGCGTCCTGATCCTGAAACCCCAGACCTTCATGAACGAAAGCGGGCAAAGCGTTCGCGCCGCGCTCGATTTCTACAAGCTCGAGGTGGATGTTGTCACCGCATTCTATGACGAGCTCGATCTCGCGCCGTTCAAGGTCAAGGTCAAACGCGGCGGCGGCGCGGCGGGGCACAATGGCATCCGCAGTATGATCGCGCATGTGGGCGACGGCTTTCGGCGCGTGCGGCTGGGCATCGGCCACCCCGGCCACAAAGACCGGGTCACCCCGCACGTGCTCGGCAATTTCGCCAAAAGCGAAATCGAGCCGCTGACGGATATGCTGGGCGCAGTCGCTGCGGAAGCCCGCTGGCTGGCAGCCGACGACGATGCGCGGTTCCTGACCGACCTGGCGCGGCGCTTGCAGGATTGATTACTGCCCCGACTGGGCGAAGCGCACGGGTGGCGGCGGCGGCGATCCATCAGGCTGATCGGCGAGTTTGATCGCGCACATCGCACCCCAGCGCGGGTGGCTGTCGCAACCGACACCGGCAAAGCGATAATGATTGGTCAGCAACAAATGCCGGTGCCCGCGCGAAGGGACGCCGTCATCGACGACCAACTGGCGCACCACATCGCGCGGACTGCGCTGGCCATAGCTGATAACCTCGCTGACAAAGCGCCCGCCGCCGCGCGCCATGACGCGCTCGCCGGGCCCCTGCCCGCGCGCCTGATGACCGATCTCGCCGCTGGAGGCCTGCCAGCCTGCATGGTCGGCAGCGGCGGCAGCCAATATTTCGCCTGAGCGCAGGCGCGCGACCGGAACGGCGCGTTCGAGCGCGGCAATGGCATCGTCAACGGCGCGCGTGCCCTCGATGCTCATTTCGACGACATTGTCATCGGCATCGAACACCACTTTCCCGCGAATACGGCTGCGATATTCACGCAAATCAGCCGCATATGCCGCTGGATCGGCGCGCAGCCGGTTGATTTCCGCCAGCACAGCATCCTCGAAACTGTCTGTGCGCGCTATGGCCGGAGGCGCGAACGCCGCCAGCAGCATCAATATCAAGGTGCCACCGCGAAAAATGTGCATCGACCCGACCTCGCTTGCATGAGCTGCAAGTCTGTTGGCAGAAGGTTAATAAATCCTTGTCTGCCTGCAACCTGCTTGCGTTGAACGGAGTAGGCACGGCATATATTCCGCCGAGGAGAGATTTCATGCCGAAACCAAGCGAATTAAACCGCCGCCAGATGCTGGGTGCAACCGCCGCCGTCGCGACGGCCCCAGCCTTTACTTCCTCAGCGCTGGCGCAGGAGCCGCAACTGACCGGCAAGGTCATCCTGATCACCGGGGCGTCGAGCGGTTTTGGCTATGTTGGCGCGCTCTATTATGCGCGGCGCGGAGCCAAGGTGATTGCCACCATGCGCGGCCTGCCCCGCCGCGAGGCCACCCAGCTGCTCGAGGAGGCCAAGAAGGAAAATCTCGACATCCATGTGGCCGAAATCGACGTGACGTCGGACGCATCGGTCGCCGGCGGAGTCGAAGAAGCGCTCAAAATCGGCGGTGGGCGCATCGACGTGCTGGTCAACAACGCCGGGATCGGCATCACTGGCCCGGTTGAAGTTCAGGATATGGCGGCAACGCAGCTGATCTTTGAAACCAATGTGTTCGGCTGCCACCGCATGGTGCGCGCTGTCCTGCCGGTGATGCGCGATCAGAAATCAGGGCAGATTTTCCAAATTTCGTCGCAGCTTGGCCGCGTGATCGTGCCGGCAGGCGGCCATTATTCGGCGACCAAATTCGCGCTCGAAGCGATGGGCGAGCAGCTTGCGTACGAACTGGTGCCGCACAATATTGACGTCACGATCATCCAGCCGGGCGGCTATCCGACACGGGTGTGGGTCAACCGCAATGCGCTGACTGCCGCGCTCAAGGAACGCACCGACGCGGGCCGGATCGACGCTTATCCAGCCTTTACCGCCGCCATGGGCCGCGAGGATGGCAGCGGCCGCACCGCCGACCCACTCGACGTGCCACGCGCGATTGGCGAAATTATCGCCATGCCGCCGGGCAAGCGCCCGCTGCGCCGCGCGGTCCATCCCGGCAGCAAACCGCAGGAGGCGATCAACAAGGTAAGCGCCGAGGTGCAGGTGGCGTGGCTGGGCGGAACTGCGCTGGGGCCGCTGGTCAAGGCCGTGCATGATTGACTGGCCTTTCGCGCGACCGCGTCCTAGTGCGCTGCGCTTGCGAAAGGTGAACGAATCATGGGTTTCAAATGCGGAATTGTGGGCCTGCCCAATGTCGGCAAGTCCACCCTGTTCAATGCGCTGACCGAGACGCAGGCGGCGCAGGCGGCCAATTATCCCTTTTGCACGATCGAACCCAATGTCGGCAATGTCGCGGTGCCAGATCCGCGGCTCGACCAGCTGGCGGCCATCGCGTCGAGCCAGAAGATCATCCCGACCCAACTCGCTTTTGTCGATATCGCGGGGCTCGTACGCGGCGCATCAAAAGGCGAAGGGCTGGGCAACCAGTTTCTGGGCAACATCCGCGAGGTCGATGCGATCGTCCATGTGCTACGCTGTTTCGAAGATGACGACATCCAGCATGTCGAGAATAAGGTCGATCCCATCGCCGATGCCGAGACAGTCGAGACAGAATTGCTGCTGGCCGACATGGAAAGCTTGGAAAAGCGCGTGCCTGCTTTCCAGAAAAAGGCCGCACAGGGTGATAAGGAAGCCAAGGCTGCTGCAGCCGTGCTCGGCCGAGCGCTCGAACTGCTGCGCGACGGCAAACCCGCGCGCTTGACCATCCCCGATGGCGAAGACGAGGCGCGCATTTTTGCGCAGGCACAGCTGCTGACTTCCAAACCCGTGCTCTACGTGTGCAATGTCGAGGAAAGCGCTGCCGCCGACGGCAATGCCCACAGCGCGCGCGTGTTTGCCAAGGCCGCTACCGAAAGCGCGCAGGCCGTTGTGGTATCGGCAGCGATCGAGGCCGAAATCGTCACCATGCCGGCCCACGAACGCGGCGAATTTCTGGCCGAGTTGGGCTTAAGCGAAGCGGGCCTCGCGCGCATTATTCGTGCGGGCTACACGCTGCTCGACCTCCTCACCTTCTTCACGGTGGGGCCCAAGGAGGCGCGCGCCTGGACCGTGCACAAGGGCGCCAAGGCACCCGAAGCGGCGGGCGAAATCCACAGTGACATGCAACGCGGCTTCATCCGCGCCGAAACCATTGCCTTCGCCGACTATGTTGCACTCGGCGGCGAGAGCGCCGCGCGCGATGCGGGTAAGCTGCGGCAAGAGGGCAAAGAATATGTCATTGCCGATGGCGATGTTTTGCATTTCAAATTCAATGTGTAATCGGCAGTTTTCAGGAAGTTGACAAGCGAGACCGTTTCGCGGCAACATCGGCTTATGGGATGGGTAAAAACTGCAACTGCAACTGCGACCATTTTGGTTTGCGCTGCTTTCGGGCTTTGTTCAGCGCAGGCCGCCCCAGCGTCGGCATGTATTGAATCCACCGCAGCACAAGCCAAAAGCAAGGAACGCAAGCCCGCTGAAAGCCGCGACAAAAAACGCACGGCTTCGCCATCCTTGGGCCGGGGCTGCATCGGTTGTATCGTGCCATTTGACGGCTTTTCTTCGACAATGGCGGTCCGTTCGCACCAGTAACCGGCAGCGATATTGCCGCACTGTCATTGTTGCATGCCTCCTTTAGGTTAAGCGCGACTCAGTTTGATTCGCCGAACACCAAAGGGGACCGCCATGTTCAACCGCCGCCTGTTCATCGCCGGGGCAACCACCGCAGGGCTCGCCGCTCCGGCGATCATCCGGGCGCAGGGGATGCTGCGCGATTTTCCGTTCCGGTTGGGGGTGGCATCGGGCGATCCGGCGAGTGACGGTTTTGTCATCTGGACGAAACTGGCGCCGGAACCGCTCGCTCCGCACGGCGGGATGCCGCTGACTGCCGTGCCGGTGACATGGGAAGTGGCGAGCGATGCTGCCTTTACCCAGATTGCCGCCAAGGGCGAATATCTCGCGCGGCCCGAGCTGGGCCATAGCGTGCATGTCGAGGTGGCGGGGCTGTTGCCCGACCGGCCCTATTTCTACCGCTTCATGGCCGCCGGTGAGCGCAGCTTGCGCGGGCGGGCGCGCACCCTGCCCGCGGCGGGGACCAGCGTCGCGGGGGTCAAATTCGCCGTCGCCGGTTGCCAGCACTATGAATCGGGCTTTTACGGGGCCTATCGCCACCTCGCCCGCGAGGATGTTGCTTTCGTCTATCATTATGGCGATTTCATCTACGAATATTCGCAGGACTATGTCTTTCCCGGCGGCGAGCCGATGCGCCCGGTCCGCAAATATGCGTTCCGCGGCCTTTATGACGTTGCCGACTATCGTTTGAGCTATGCGCAAACGCTGGAAGACATCGACATGCAGGCGGCGCGCGCAGCACACCCGTTCCTCTCCAGCTTTGACGATCATGAAGTGCACAATAATTGGGTGCAGGACATTGATCAGGATCCGGTGCCGCCCGAAGTCTTTGCCTTCCGCCGCGCGCAGGCGATGCAGGCCTGGTATGAACATATGCCGGTGCGGCGCGCTTTGCTGCCGCGCGGCGGGCAAGTCGCACTCAATCGCGAGCTGCGTTACGGCGATTTGCTGTCGCTGCAACTGCTCGACACGCGGCAATATCGCACCGACCAGCCGTGCGGCGATGGTTTCAAGCCGGTGTGCCCCGAAGTTTCTGCGCGTCAGGCCGAAGTGCTGGGCCGTGCGCAGGAGGAATGGCTCGCCAGCAATCTCGCGCGCGGCGGCTCCACCTGGCATGCACTGGCGCAGCAGGTGACGATGATGGCACTCGACCGCCGCCGCCGTCCCGAAGAGCCCGAGGCGATCCGCAACATGGACAGCTGGGCCGGGTATGACGTGGCGCGTGAA
>JACEST010000034.1 GCA_013911715.1 Sphingopyxis sp.
GAACGTCAATTTCGGCCTCTTCCCGCCGCTCGCCGACGATGTGCGCAAGAAGGATCGCAAGCTCGGTTATACCCAGCGGGCCGGTGCGGCGCTGGCGGGGTGGATGCAATCAACTGTCCCAGCAAGTTAATCGTCGCCCCTGCGAAGGCAGGGGCCGCATGAATGGTGGCGTATTCTCGCCAGCGGCCCCTGCCTTCGCAGGGGCGACGGACTAACATCTACACTTTGCCGCCACCGCCCGCTTCGGCGCGGTGGTCGCAAATTCGGCGCGCGTCAGATCGCCCGACCGGTCGCCATCGGCCCCCGCAAAACGGTCGCTCGTCGCCGCCGCCCACTCCTCAAAGGTCAGCAGATTATTGCCATCCTTATCGAGCTTGCGGAACGCACCTGAACGCGTCGCCATCATCTCGATACGGCTGACGCGCTCATTGCGGTCACGATCATAGCGGTTAAACCGCTGCTCCTCGCGCGACGCCCGCTTGGCCTCGGGCAAGGCGGGAGGCGCAGGGCCGGTCTTGGGCGCATCGGCCCCGGCTTGCGGGATCGGCGGCAGGGCTGGCGGCGGCTCGGGTAGCTGCGCCGCCCCCTCGCTCTGACTCAGTCCCTGCCACAGAAACAGCCCGCCCGTCAGCGCCAGCGCAGTGGCGAGGCCCCCCAAAAGAAAGTGAGACCGCGCCGCCATCGCCTACTCCATGCCGTCAGAATTCCACGCTGACCCGGCCATAAACGAAGCGCCCGCTGAAGCCAAAGGGCGACTGCGACGAATAGGGCAAGAAGCTGTTGTTCAGGCCGAAGTTAAAGCCGTTGACCGTCCCAAATGGCAAACGGTCTGGATATTCGTCGAGCAGATTGTTCGCGCCCACCGCCAGTTGCACTGCCTCAATTGGGTTGAAGCGCAGCTCAAGGTCCATCACCCATTTCGGCGACAGCGTGATGTCGCCCGGCGCATCACCTTTGGGAATCGTGATGTCGCCCGACGGACCCGGCAGGAACACGCTGCCAAAACGGTTGCCGCGCGCAGTCAGCCCAAATTTCCCCGCTTCCCAATCGAGTCCGACGTTCAGCTTGTTCGACGGCTGGCCATCGGTCAGGCGGAAGCTTTCGGGCCGTGCAAACAGCCGCTGCGCGGTAAAGCCACTGAATGTGCGGCGATCGGTAATCTCGTTGTCGTTGATGTTATAGCCGGCAGTCAGTGTAAATTTACCCGCGCCAAAATCGGGCACGCGATAACTGGCAACAACATCAACGCCTTGTGTGCGGGTATCAATACCGTTGATAAAGAATCGTGCCGACGTGCCGACCACGCCTGCCGCCTGCAAAATGGCAACCACATCGGCCCCTTGCAGATTTTCGGTCAGCGTGATGCGGTCGCTGATTTCGATATTATAATAATCGACCGTGACGTTCAGCCCGCGCAGCAGGTTGAACACCACACCTCCGCTCAGGTTGAGCGAGGTTTCCGCATCCAGTGGTTCGGCACCCAGTGCCACGGCAATCGGCGATTGCACCGGGAAAGTGCCGATTTCGATCAGCACCCCATTCACATTGTTGGTCGACGTGGTCGAAAAAAATTGCTGCGCCATGCCCGGCGCGCGGAAACCGGTCGAAACCGATCCGCGCAGTGCGATCCCCTCAATCAGCTCGAACCGCGCCGCCAGCTTGCCGTTGATCGTGCTGCCAAAGTCCGAAAAATACTCGTAACGGCCAGCTAGCTGGACGTTGAACGCATCGCTCAGGTCCGCGTCCAGTTCGACATAAGCGGCGAAACTGTCGCGCGATTCATCGATGGCAGTGGTCGGCGAAAAGCCCGGAAACACCTGCGCGCCAGGCGCAGCGCCATTCGAAAAAGTGAAGGGACCGGCGACAAAGCTCGCCAATTCACCCGCGACGATCTTGTAATTTTCATTACGCCATTCGCCGCCGACGGCCAGCGAGGTTTCGCCAATGCCGAAATCAACCTCGCGCTGCGCATCGAAATTGACCGACGTCTGACCCGACCGGAGTCCGCCGGCGTCAAATCTGCGCGGGCTGTTGGCACCACCCAGCGACGTGTTGACGCTGTTCGAAATCACATAATCCAACCGGTTGGAACCATAGTTGACCGACAGGTCAAGGTTCCAGCCACCCGCCTCGCCGCGAACGCCCCCAGCCACGGCAATGTCGCGAATTTCGCTATTGATGAGCGGCAGGAAGCCGTCGGGAAAGATCGGAATGAAGGTCGTCGTCGATGCCGAAAAGTCGCGGTTGCGCGGGTCGAGCGCGCGGCGGTAAAAGCCCGCGCCATTGCCATCGCGCACACCGTAGCTGCCAAAGGTATAAAGCTCGAAACTTTCACCCACGTCCAAGCCAGCATTGACGAAAAAATTGAAATCCTTGGATTCACCGTCGCCAAAGCGGTGCAGGTAGCGCCCGATCGTAGCCTCGCGGGGGTCGCCCGTCGTTATATATTGACGCCGCAGGTCCGGCCCCGACCGGTTGGTCGGCGAACGGTCTTTATACTCGGCGGTAAAGTTCAAATAGCCGCTGTCACCAACCGGCAGGCCAATGTTGGTTGCGAAAGTATATGTGTCGCCATCGCGGCGGGTGCGATCCTCGCCGGTGAAAGTGATGGCCGGATCGCCGGTGGCCGTCGTCGTCAACCCCACGCTTTCGACCTGCGCCACATCCTCCAGCGTCGTGATATATTTACCGAAGCTGGCCTGCGCCCGGCCGCCTTCGCGCTTCTTGATTTGGATGTTGATCACCCCGGCAATCGCGTCCGAGCCATATTGCGAGGAAGCGCCATCGCGCAGCACTTCAATCCGTTCGATCGCCAGCGGCGGAATGGTGTTCAAATCGACGCCCGCCGAACCGCGCCCGACCGAACCGTTGAGATTGAGCAGCGACGACAAATGACGGCGCTTGCCGTTGATCAGCACCAGCACCTGGTCGGGTGACAGGCCGCGCAGTGTCGCGGGGCGCAGCGAATCGGTGCCGTCGGTCAGCGACGGCTGCGGAAAGTTGAACGAAGGCACCAGATTGTTGAGCAACCGGTTGGTCTCGGTCGTGCCGCTGTTGACCAGCGATTCGGCTGAAATCACGTCAATCGGTACGGTGCTGTCGGCGACAGTGCGGTCGGTGCGGCGTGTGCCCGTGACGATGATGGTTGCGCCATCTTCAGCCGCCTCGGCTTCCTCCTGGGCAAAGACGGGGGCGGCAGGCGTCAGGCTGGCCAGCGCAACAAGCGCGGTGGCGAGCAGCGGGCGGCGAATGATGCGTTTCATGTATGAAATTCTCCCTGTTGCGGCCCTGAACTGTGATTGTCGTCACATGCTCCGGGGCAATCCGTGAACATGCCCGCCAGCGACCGTAACGCAATGAAGAACGCCTATTTTTGCGCTCTTTTGACACAAAATTTGCCAAACTGTGGCGATGCTGCAACAGATTTGCGGCGATTCGAGCGATGCGGCCGCCCCAGACAACATTGCCATTCAATCGACAGCTATTTATCGACAATATCGATGAGCGCACCTTATCTTCCAACGCTGAAACAGCTCCAATATCTGGTGGCACTCGAAGCGCATGGCCATTTCGGCAAGGCCGCCGACAGCTGCAATGTTACCCAGTCAACGCTGTCGGCAGGCATTCGTGAGCTCGAGACTTTGCTCGGGCTGATGCTGGTCGAACGCACCCGCCGCGTCGTCCGCTTCACCCCGCTTGGGCTCAGCATCGCGCGCAAGGCGCACCGCGTGCTGCGCGAGGCCGAGGAATTGGCGGCGCTCGCGGCGGGTGCCAGCCAGCCGCTCACGGGCGAGCTGCGCATGAGCGTGATCCCGACCATCGCTCCCTTCATGTTGCCTGCGATGCTGCCCCTGCTGCGCCGCGAACGCCCCGAACTTAAACTCTTCCTGCGCGAAGAGCCAAGCGCGCAGGCCTGCGATTCACTTCACCACGGCCAGGTCGACTGCGTGCTGCTCGCCTTGCCCTATGCCTGCGGCGATGTGGACAGCGCGCTGCTGTTCGACGATCCACTGCTCGTGGCGTTTCCCGGCGACTATCCCGGCGAGCTCCCGGCGATGGTCAGCGCCGATACGCTCGATCCGGCCCAATTGCTGATGCTCGAGGACGGCCATTGCCTCAAAGACCATGCACTCGCGGCGTGCAACCGCCCCGAGCTGCGCAGCGGCACGCGAATGATGGGAACTTCGCTGCATACACTGGTGCAGATGGTCGACAATGGGCTTGGCGTCACCATGCTTCCGCAAATGGCGCTCGACGCCGGCATTCTCGACCGCACCGACATCGACACCCGCCCGCTCGCCTCGGATCATGACTGGCGCACGATTGCGCTGGTGTGGCGCAAAAACAGCCCGCGCGGCGAAGAATTTGCGATGCTGGCTGAGGTGATGAAGCGACTGTATGACCGGCGCGTTTAGTCCCACCCTGCCGCGCGCGCCTCGTCGTTCGCGCGCGGTTCGACCCAACGCATCGCCCCATCGGCCATCGTCTCGCGCTTCCATAGCGGCACGTCGGTCTTCAGCCGGTCGATCAGAAAGCCCGCTGCCGCCAGCGCATCGTCGCGGTGTGCGCAGCTGGCCAGCACCAGCACGATGGTTTCGCCAGGCTTCATCGCACCAACCCGGTGCACCAGCGTCACCGCATCAAGCGACCAGCGCGCCATCGCGTCTGTTGCCAGCGCATCCAGCGCCGCTGCGGTCATCAGCGGATGATGCTCCAGGAACAGCGCGGTCACGCCATCATCGGCGCGGACACGGCCGATAAAGCTCGCCGATGCGCCGTGTCCCCCGCGATCATGCGCGGCGAGTTCGGTTGCCACGTCGATGGCACCCGTCGCCAAAATCGCGCGTTTCATCCGCCGGTGACCGGTGGGAACAACGACACGTCGTCAAAACCGCTCAGCGCGTCGTCCAGTTTCGCCATTGCGCCGCTCAGCGCGACGCGGATCCGCTCGGGCTCGGCAAAGGCCGCTGCCCCGGCTGCATCGCGCGCGGCAAGCCAGCCAATCAGGTCGCGAACGGTCGCCACGCTGTCCGGGACGACGACGCTCTCACCGCCTTTTCCCATGCGCTCGCGCACCCACGCGAAATAGTTTATATCTATTGATAACAATGGTCTAATCCATATGCTTCAGACCGACGCGCAAATAATCCCACCCCGTTACCAGCGTCAGCACCGCCGCGCCCCACAGCGACGCGAGGCCCACCAGTTTGACCCATTCCCAATAAGGAACAGCGCCGGCGAGGATAAGCGCGCCAAACGCCACCAGCTGAAACGTTGTCTTCCATTTGGCGAGCTGCGTCACCGGCATCGACACTTGCAACGTCGCCAGAAATTCGCGCAGCCCCGACACGATAATCTCGCGCAGCAAGATGATCAGCGCGGCGATGACATGCCACCCGGCAATGTCGCGCGTGAACACCAACAGCAGAATAACCGCCGCAATCATGATCTTGTCGGCAATCGGGTCCAGAAACTGGCCGAGCCGCGATACCGTCCCTTGCGAACGCGCGACATAGCCGTCGAAATAATCGGTCAGCCCCATCAGGCAATAAAGCGCAAACGCCAGCGCATAGTCGATTTCCAGCGGTTGATGGCTGCCGATTCGCGTCCCCGGCCACAGCAGGAACAGCAAAATCGGCACCGCCAATATGCGTGACAATGTCAACAGATTGGGCAGGCTCAACATTTCAAAAATTTACCCCCAACCTGCGCATCATCATGGCCTTTGACCATCATCGTCCTAGCCGATATGGCGGCGGCGCGACAACCGCGAAGCGCGCCGCGCGCAGGGGACAGGATTTCAATGACAGGCTCGCTTTCGCTGCTCGGCAAACGCCGCTTTCTGCCGCTGTTTGTCACGCAATTGCTCGGGGCCTTCAACGACAATCTCTACAAGAATGCGATGGTGTTCCTGATTGTCTATGACGTCTATCAGGACCCTGCCGCCGACAGCTGGTTCAGTGCCATTGCGACGGCGATCTTTATCCTGCCCTTTTTCCTGCTGTCGGCAGCATCGGGCCAGCTCGCCGATGCGCGCGACAAGGCGGCGATTATTCGCATCGTCAAGGCGGCCGAAATCTTCATCATGCTGGTCGGCGCAGCGGGACTGCTGCTCGCGTGGCAGGGACTGCTGGTCGATTGGGTCGCGATTCCGCTGATGCTGCTCGCACTGCTCGCCATGGGCGTGCATTCGACCTTCTTCGGCCCGATCAAATATGCCATTTTGCCGCAGCATCTGGAACCCGACGAAGTGCTCGCTGGAACCGGTCTGGTCGAGGCCGGCACCTATATCGCGATCCTCGTCGGCACAATCGTTGCCGGCATCATCCCGGTCGAAGTCGCCGCCGTGCTGGTGATCCTCACCGCGCTGGTCGGTTATGCCACGGGGCGTTATGTCCCCCCCGCGTTGCCCGAAACCACGCCCGAGCCGATTGATTGGAATGTGCTGCGCGCGTCGGTTACGCTGGTTTCGGCGACAATGCACATTCCGCGGCTGTTCCTCGCCATTTGTTCGATCAGCTTTTTCTGGACCATCGGCGCGGTGCTGTTCATCCAGTTTCCGGTGCTGGCGGAGAATATCCTCACTGCCGACAAACCCGTCGCCAGCCTGTTTCTCGCGGTTTTCTCAATCGGCATTGCAATTGGCTCGGTCGCGATCAACCGGCTGCTCAAGGGCGATGTGTCGGCACGCTACGGCCCCGTGTCGGTCATCATCATGGCCGGGTTCGTGCTGTGGTTTTATCGCTTGTGCGGCACTTGGAGCGGCAATACCGACGGCACCCTGCTCAGCCTCTCTGATTTCCTGGCGCACGACAGGAGCTGGATGCTGACCGGCAGCTTGCTCGGAATTGCCGTCTTCGGCGGTATGTTCGTCGTCCCGCTCTATGCCTTTTTAACCACGACCGTGCCCAAATCGCAGGCCGCACGGACCGTCGCGGCCAATAATATTGTCAATTCGGGCGCGATGGTGTGCGGCGCGCTGGTGGTGACAGCGATGAACCTGCTTGGGGTCAGCGTCGTTGACCAGATTCTGCTCAGCGC
Source organism: Sphingopyxis sp. (assembly GCA_013911715.1). Taxonomy (GTDB): domain Bacteria; phylum Pseudomonadota; class Alphaproteobacteria; order Sphingomonadales; family Sphingomonadaceae; genus Sphingopyxis. The sequence continues at coordinate 7,042 of JACEST010000034.1, forward strand.
GCTGATGTGCTTTGTGTCAGCGTGGCTGGCGTGGAAGCTTCACAAGGCCTGCGACTGACCGATTGTCAGAAGAGGAACACCATCAATGTCACGAAAAAGATGGTGAAACTCTGCACGAACAACTTTACATCGCGCATGCTGACGACGGTCGGTACGGGTTTGCGTTCGGCAGCGAGCGCAGCGCGCAGCGCGGCTTCCCAATCGGCTGGAGCGGCAAGCGCGGCAACCTTGAGCTGGCGCAAATGATGGGCGCGCACTCGGTGCCGAATGTTGATGGTTTCGGAGTCGATGTCGATCATGTCGCCGTTGCTAACGCGGCTTTAACTTTTTGATAAGGTTAAAAGAGGGTTAACGCACGCGGCGTATCAGCGCGGGACATTCTGGCGAATTTTGACCGGATTGCTGTCACGCAAACCGCGTTGCTGCGGCAGGCAGATGACGGGCCGCATCCGCCCGTTCAGGCACAGCCGCACCTCCTGCAACCAGCCCGCGCGGTCGGTGGTCACCGCCAGCATCGCCGGGGTCACGCCCCGGTTCCGTGCCGAAAAGGCGCGGCGCACGCTGCCTGCCGTCGGCTGCCCCCGTCCAAGCGCGGCCATGTCGGGCCAGCGCAGCGCGCGATACAGGATTGCCGACGCGCGGAAATAGGCCGCCGGGGTCGGGCTCATGCAAATGCCATGCTTGGCCCATTGGCGCTGCATCAGCTGGACCGACGGCGACATGCACAGATGTTCGCGCAGCACCGGCTGCGGCACGATGCGCGCGGGTCGGCACCAGCCGGGATATTGCGCGCCGCTGCCCTGCGGCCACAGCCCGTGCAGCACCCACCCAAAGCGTCCCGCGTCGCCGTCGCACTGCACAGCGTCGTGCCGCTCGCCCGGACTGCGGCGGCTGGCACAATATTGCGGCGACCAACTGAGCGACAGCAGATAGCCGGTCACCGGCATCGGCCGCGCCGCTTCACCGCGCGGGGCGCGTTCCAGCCTGGGAACGTCGATCCGGTCAGGGATGCGGCAAGACAGCGCCTGGGCCTGCGCCGCAACCGGCAACGCCAGACCGACGAGCATGCTAGGCCAGCGCAAAGTCGAGCCCGATGTCGGCGGCGGGGGCGCTTTGCGTCAATCGCCCGACCGATACATAGGTCACCCCGGTTTCGGCGATCGCACGAATGGTGTCGAGCCGCACCCCGCCCGAAGCCTCGGTCGGCACGCGCCCGTCCACCAGCGCCACACAGGCGCGCAGTTCATCAGTCGTCATATTGTCGAGCAGCAAATGCGTCGCTCCTGCCTCAAATGCGGGTTCGACCTGTTCGATCCGGTCGACTTCGACGATAATCCGTTCGATCCCCGCCGCGACCGCGCGTGCCACCGCCGCTTCGACCGATCCCGCCACTGCGACATGATTGTCCTTGATCATCGCCGCGTCCCACAACCCCATGCGGTGATTGGTCGCGCCGCCCATCCGCGTCGCATATTTTTCGAGCACGCGCAGCCCGGGGATCGTCTTGCGCGTATCGAGCAAAATGCAGCCCGTTCCGGCGATGGCCTCAACATAGGCGCGCGTCATCGTGGCGATGCCCGACAGATGTTGGACCGTGTTGAGCGCGGAACGCTCAGCCGTCAGCATCGCGCGGGCATTGCCCGATATGCGCATCAGGTCGCTGCCCGCTGGCACCGCCTGCCCTTCGTCGGCCAGCAGGGTGATCGCGATTTCGGGGTCGAGCGCCTGAAAAAAGCGCACCGCCAGCGGCAACCCAGCGACAACAATTGCATCACGGCTGTCCATAACCCCGGCAAAGCGCGCGTCGGCGGGGATGGTCGCCTGCGACGTGATGTCACCGCCCTCGCCCAAATCCTCGGCCAAGGTGCTGCGGACAAAGGCGTCGAGGTCGAAGCCGGGGAGGTGGAAAATGTTCATATCCCTGCGTTAGCCGCGCCGCGACGCAAATCAACTTGACGTTCACGTAAAGTGGCGCGACGTTGTGACCCTCAGTCCGTCATTGCGAGCGCAGCGAAGCAATCCAGGGGCGGCACTGCACTGCCCTGGATTGCTTCGCTGCGCTCGCAATGACGACAAAAGCAAAGGAAATCCATGCAATCGCCCATCTGCGCCATGCTCGGCATCGAATTTCCGCTGCTCGCCTTTTCGCACTGCCGCGACGTGGTCGTTGCGGTGTCGAAGGCGGGGGGCATGGGCGTGTTCGGTGCCGCCGCGCTGCCACCGCATCGGCTCGAGGAGGAACTGGCGTGGATTGACGCGCATATCGGCGGACGGCCCTATGGTGTCGATCTGATCGTGCCCAACAGCTTTGCGGGCAAGGGAGAGAGCAGCCCGCGCACCGCGCCGGTTATTCCGGCGACGCACCGCGAATTTGTCGCGGGTCTGCTGGGCCAGCACGGCGTCGATGCAACCGGCCTCACGCCGCCCAACGCCAGCCGCAACAGCCTGGGTAATAATATGCGCGACGCCGGTGCGGCCGCACTGCTCGAGGTTGCCTTTCGCCATCCCATCGGCCTCGTCGCCAACGCGCTGGGCGTCCCGCCGCCACTGATGCTTGAGCTGGGCAAGGCTCATAATGTCCCCGTCGCTGCGCTGGTCGGCACGCGCGATCATGCACTGGCGCAGGTCCGCGCCGGGGTCGATATTCTCGTCGTCGCAGGCGGCGAAGCGGGCGGCCATTGCGGCGAAGTCGCGACGATGGTGCTGGTCCCCGAAGTGGCCGAAGCAGTCACAGCCATCGGCGCTGCCACCCCGATACTTGCCGCAGGCGGCATCGTCACCGGGCGGCAAATGGCCGCTGCTATGGCGATGGGCGCGCACGGCGCCTGGACCGGGTCGGTGTGGCTGACCACCGCCGAGGCCGAGACCAACCCGGTGGTCAAAGAAAAAATGCTCGCCGCCTCGTCGCGCGACACGATACGTTCGAACAGCCGCACCGGCAAACCATCGCGCCAGCTGCGCTCGGCGTGGACTGATGCGTGGGAGGCCGACGGCGCGCCAAAGCCCCTCCCCATGCCGCTGCAATCACTCGTCAGCGAACCCGCGCTGCGCCAGGTCGACAAGCTGGCCGAGGGCGGCCACGCGGGCGCCAAGACGCTGGCGACTTATTGGGTCGGCCAGGGCGTCGGATTGATGAACGAAAGCATGTCCGCCGGTCAGGTCGTGCAGGCGTTCAAGGAAAACTGGCTGTCGGCATGCGAACGGTTGAACGGGTTTTTGGGGGAATAACAATCGTCGCCCCTGCGCAGGCAGGGGCCGCTATCGGCAAGGTGCATTGTGGCCAAAGGCCCCTGCCTGCGCAGGGGCGACGCTTGCACTCACCCCACCGTCGCCGTCAAAATCTTGCCCGGCTCGCGCGGCGGCTCGCCCTTGGGCAGCGCGTCGACGGCATCCATGCCCGAAATCACCTCGCCCCACACCGTATATTGCTTGTCGAGGAAGCGCGCGTCGTCAAAGCAGATGAAAAACTGGCTATTGGCGCTGTTCGGGTTCTGCGAGCGCGCCATCGAACACACGCCGCGCACATGCGGTTCGGCGGAAAATTCGGCCTGAATGTCGGGCAGCTGCGATCCGCCCATGCCCGAACCCGTCGGGTCGCCGCCCTGTGCCATGAAACCTGCGATGACGCGGTGGAACACGACGCCGTCATAAAAGCCCTCACCCGCCAATTGCGTGATCTGGGCCACATGCTTGGGGGCAAGGTCGGGGCGCAGGCGGATGACCACCTCGCCGGTCGAAAGCGTCAGCGTCAGCGTCTGGTCGGTCATCGGGCTTCTCCTGCTATAATATTGCCGCTCGCCATAGCGGGGCGGACGCGGCTTGCCAGCGGAAAAATGCGTGCGCCCCGCCGCAGCGTTGCCATCGGCGGAGGCGAGGACTAGGGACGGGTCGGCAACGGGTATAGGGAGGCGCGCGCGATGGACGAAGCAACGCAGCACGCGGCCGACCCGGCAAACCCCGTTCGCACCGATTTCGACGACGAAAACCGCCTGCGCCCACAATTTGTGCGCGAGGTGCTCGATCTTGCCGAAGCGGGCGATGCCGAAGCCGCGCGCGAGCGCGTCGGGCGGCTCCATCCCGCCGACATCGCCGACCTGTTCGAGCTCGCGCCCGCCGATGGCCGCGCATTGCTGGCGGCGACGCTAGGCGAACTGGTGTCCGCCGATGTGCTGGCGGAAATGAACGATTATGTGCGCGACGATCTGGTCGAACTGCTTGCGCCTGAACAGCTGGCCGAACTGGCTTCCGAGCTCGACACCGATGATGCGGTCGCGATCATCGCCGAGCTCGAGGCCGATGAACAGCAAGCCGTGCTCGAGGCGATGGAGCCCGAGGATCGCGCAGCCATCGAAGATGCGCTATCCTATCCCGAGGAGTCCGCCGGCCGCCTGATGCAGCGCGATCTGGTCGCGGTGCCCGAACATGTCACCGTCGGCGATGTCATCGACCAATTGCGCGAAGGCGCAGACTTCACCACCGATTTCTGGGAAATCTTCGTCGTCGACCCGCGCCACAAGCCGGTCGGCACCTGCCAGCTTAGCTGGATTTTGCGCACCCCGCGCGACATTGCCATCACCGACGTTATGAAGCGCGAACAGCGCCTGATCCCAGCCGACATGGATCAGGAAGAAGTCGCGCTGATGTTTCAGAAATATGCGCTCATTTCCGCCGCGGTGGTTGATCCGGCGGGACGGCTGGTCGGCATGATCACGGTCGATGACGTCGTCCACATCATCCAGGAAGAAGCGGGCGAGGATGTGCTGCGCCTGTCGGGCGCGGGCGACGGCGACATTAACGAACCCGTTGCCGAAACCTATAAGGTGCGTGTGCGCTGGCTGATCGCCAATCTGGGCACCGCCTTGATCGCCACCTCGATCATTGGCCTGTTCGGCGCGGCGATCGAACAGATGGTGGCGCTCGCAGCACTGATGCCAATTGTCGCGGGGGTCGGGGGCAATGCCGGGACCCAAACGCTGGCAGTGACGGTGCGCGCGCTCGCCACCAACCAGGTCACGGCATCGAACAGCGGGCGAGCAATCTGGCGCGAAATGCGCATCGCGATGCTCAACGGCGCGACCATTGCCGCCATCGCCGGCACCGCTACCGCGCTATGGTTCGCCAGTCCACTGCTCGGTGCAGTCATTGCCTCGGCGATGATCGTCAATATTTTGGTGGCCGGGGTCGCGGGCGTGGCTATCCCCCTGCTGTTCGACCGGTTCGATCAGGACCCTGCCGTCGCCAGCTCGATCTTTGTCACGATGATCACCGACAGCATGGGATTCCTCGCCTTTCTGGGCCTCGCGGTCGGCAGCGGACTGGTGGGACGCTGACTGTCGGTCGCGCCGGCCAATTTTTTTCATACCCGGTGAAACCTTTTGCACCATTGGGCCGTTATACATGATGGATAGCGTATAGCCCCCCAACCCGCGCTATCCAGCACCATGGGCCCGGCGCCGCATTACCTCCCCCCCCCAATGCGCGCCGGGCCTATTTCTTGCTGAAAAGACAGAAGGAGGGCTTTGATGTCCCGCATAGCCAAGATCATCCTGACCATCGCCGGAGCCGCAACGCTCGCGGCATGCAACACCATCGCAGGTATCGGCCGCGACGTTGAATCGGTCGGCGAGACGGTGGAAGACGCCGCGACCTAAGTGGTGCTGCGCTCCGGCGCAGGCCGGAGCCTTGGCCGCGCAAACTGCGCTTTGACGCCAAAGCTCCGGCCTGCGCCGGAGCACAGCATTTTCAAAAGTTAGAGTGCTTCCGCCTCTTCGGCCTTGGCCTTGTCGCGGCGGTGCTGGGTGAACCAGATCGCCACGAGCGACACTTCGTAGAGCAGGATCATCGGCACGGCGAGCAGGAACTGGCTGAGCACGTCGGGCGGGGTCGCCACCGCCGCAATCGCAAAAGCCGCGACAATCATATAACGCCGCGCCCCAACCAGTTGAGCGCGCGTCACAATCCCCGACCGTTCGAGCAGCATCAGCAATATCGGCAGCAGGAAACAGATGCCAAACGCCATCATGAAATGCATGATGAAGGATAAATAGCTCCCCGCTGACGGCAAAGCCTCTTGCGACACCCCGCCCAGATCGCCCTGAAAACTCAGCAGAAAGGTCAGCGCCACCGGCACTGCGCCATAATAGGCCGTCGCTGCGCCCAGCGTGAACAACAGCGGCGTCGCCAGGATGAAGGGCAGCAGAGCCCGCTTCTCCTTGGCGTAAAGCCCAGGCGCGACAAATTTCCACAATTGGTTGGCGATCACCGGAAACGCCAGCATCACCGCCGCAAACAGTGCGACCTTTATCTCGACAAAAAAGGCTTCGAACAATTGCGTGTAGATGAGTTTCGACTGCCCCGCCGCCACCAGCGGCGCGACCAGAAAGGTGTAAATTGGCTTCACGAAATAAAAGCACACACCAAAGGCCAGCGCCAACGCCACCACCGATTTGAGCAGCCGCGAACGCAGCTCGATCAGATGATCGAGCAGCGGCATTTTGCTCTTGTCGAGCTCCTCGCCACCAGCAATCGGCGTTTCGGCGGTCATGGCAGCACGCTTCCCGGCGGCGGCGCGGCGGGCGCGTCGGGCGTCGACGCGGTCGGGCGCATCAATATTTCGGGGCCATCATCAACGCGCGCCGCGTCCGGGCTGGCCGGAACCGGCTCATCGACGCGCGGATACTGGCGCATGATTTCCTCATTCTGCTGGCGCCACTGTTTCTCCAGCTCCTCAAGCTCGGCCTCGCGCATCATAGTGTCGAGGCCGGAGCGGAAATGGCGCGCCATGCCGCGCGCCTTGCCCAGCCATTTGCCAACAAAGCGCATCGCGCGCGGCAAATCCTTTGGCCCGATCACGACCAGCGCGATCAGGGCGACCAGCAACATTTCGGTCGGGGCAATATCAAACATGGCTCAAAAACCGGCCCTTGTGCGGGCGGTCAGACCGGGTCGCGGTCGTTGATCACCGTCGTTCCAGGGGCCGGATCGGGCGCACGCTGGCCGTCGATCTGCTTGGGCGCTGCCGCGGTTTCATCCTCAGCCATGCCCTTTTTGAAGCTCTTTATGCCCTTGGCGACATCGCCCATCATGTCCGAAAAACGGCCCTTGCCGAACAACAGCAGCACCAGGATGCCGACGATCAGCCAATGCCAAATGCTCAAACCACCCATGTCAGAATCTCCTAGAGGGCCAACTTAGGCCTCTTCGCCGTCCTTTACCAGATCGGTGCCATCAATCGAAGCTTCAAGCGCCGCTTCATAGGCCAAATCGACCGGATCGAGCAGCCCCGCTGCGCGCAAATCGTCAATGCCCGGCAAATCCTTACGATTGGAGAGGCCAAAGTGCGTCAGAAAATCGCCCGTCGTCTTGTAAATCAGCGGCCGTCCCGGCACTTCGCGCCGCCCGGCGGGGGCAATCCACCCTGCCTCCATCAGCACATCCAGCGTGCCTTTCGCCGTTTGCACCCCGCGAATAGCCTCGATCTCGGCGCGGCTGACGGGTTCGTGATAGGCGATGATTGCCAGCACCTCGGTCGCTGCGCGCGACAATTTTCGCACCTCGTCGCGTTCACGGCGCAGCAGATGGGCCAGATCGGCAGGCGTCTGGAAATGCCAGCGGCCACCGCGCTCGACCAGTTCGATGCCGGTCCCGGCGTGGCGCGCGGCGATGCTCGCCACCATGGCGCGCACCTCGGCCAGCGTCGCACCGACCCGCTCACCCAGCTCGCGCGCGTCGAGCGGAGCCTCGGCGGCGAACAGCATTGCCTCGACCGCGCGTTCGCGCTCATCCATTATGCTCACGCTGGCACCCCGCGCAGATAGAGCGGGGCAAATGCGCCATTCTGCCGCATTTCCAGCTTGCCCTGCCGCGCCAGTTCGAGTGCCGCGACGAAGCTCGACGCCACTGCGGAGCGCCGCAATGGTCCGTCATAATCGCTCGGCAAAAAGGCCGAAAGCTCGGTCCAGTCGAGTTTGACGCCCAGCAATCGCTCCAAATGGCTCAGCGCTGCGTCGAGCGTCACGATCGGCCGCCGCGCGATCATATGCACCGCCGGCGCGCTGCGCGCCTTGACCTGGCCATAGGCGGCCAGCAGATCATAAAGGCTGGCATCCCACTGCCGCAGTTTGATGTCGCGCAGCCCCTCGGGCTTGCCACGCGCGAACACGTCGCGCCCCAACCGGTCACGCGCCATCAGCCGCGCCGCCGCCTCGCGCATTGCCCCCAGCCGCTGCAGCCGCAGCTGCAGCCGCAGCGCCAGCTCGTCGGGCGACGGTTCCTCCAGCGGATCTTTGGGCAGCAACAGCGCCGATTTCAAATAAGCCAGCCACGCCGCCATCACCAGATAATCGGCGGCAACCTCCAGCTTCAGCGCGCGCGCACTGTCGATATAGTCCAGATATTGCTCGACGAGCGCGAGGATCGAAATTTGGCGCAAATCGACCTTTTGCCCGCGCGCGAGCGTCAGGAGCAGGTCAAGCGGTCCCTCCCACACATCAAATGACAGTCGCAGCGCGTCGCTTTCAGGCTCGCGCGGCAACGCCTCGTCGGAAAAATCGAACAGCGCGCTGTCCGCCATCACGCCGCCGCCGCCATCAGTGCGTCGCGGCGGTCAATCAACGTCACAA
>JACEST010000035.1 GCA_013911715.1 Sphingopyxis sp.
AGCCGGCGGGGTCTTCGACCGCTTCTTGCGCCGCTTCGGGATCGGGGGCGAGCGGGTCAGGCTGGGGCACCAGCGTGATGCCGCGGCTGGTGCGCCGGGCACCAAGCGGCCCCCACCCGCGCCCGCGATTTGGCAGCGACATCGACGGATGCGCGAGCAGCTCCAGCAAATGGGACTGCGGGCGTTTCAAGCGAATTTCAATCACCTGGCTGGTCATCGCGCGCACCGATTCGACATCGCCGAAATTGTCGCGCAGCGGATGGCGGTTGGTCGGTGCCAGATAACGGGTGATCAGCCGCGCGACGTCCTGCGCCGTCACGCGGCGGCCATCGCTCCATTCGGCCTCGCGGATGCGGAAAATATAACTCAGGCCGTCGTTGGTCACGGTCCAGCGTTCGGCGAGGCCAATGTCGGTCTGGCCTTCGGCGTCGATCCCGACCAGTCCTTGGGCGGTGGCGGTCAGCAACAGCACATTGGGCGGCGACAGCGCCCCGTTCAACGGATTGGGCGTTGCAATCAGCGGGCCGATCGCCGCGATCTGGACCGGATCATCCTCGCCAAACAGGCCGCAACTGGTCAAGGTGAGGGCGGCAAAGGCAGCAAGCGCGATGCGCCATCCCCTGCTGCCGATCATCGCCATCACTCGCCTCCCTCTGGTGCGGACGGCGGGACTCGAACCCGCACACCCAGCTGGATAACAGATTTTAAGTCTGCTGCGTCTACCGGTTCCGCCACGTCCGCACTCTGCCCATCGGCAAAGCCGAACGGCCGGAGCGGGTCAAGCGGCTTTTGCCGCTTCACCGCCGCCGCCCGCTGGGCTAGGGCAGTGGTCCCATGACCCATGTTCTCGAAATTTCCGGCCTCGGCAAAACCTATGCCAGCGGGCACCGCGCGCTGGCCGACGTCAGCCTGACCATCGCGAAGGGCGAGATTTTCGCGCTGCTCGGCCCCAATGGCGCGGGCAAGACGACGCTGATCAGCATCGTTTGCGGCATTGTGACGGCCAGCGCGGGGACGGTGCGTGTTGGGGGGCACGATCATAGGCGAGACTATCGCGCCGCGCGCGCGATGATCGGGCTGGTGCCGCAGGAACTGCACACCGACGCCTTTGAAACCGTGCTCGCGACGGTCAGCTTTTCACGCGGCCTCTTTGGCAAGCCCAAAAATCCCGGCTTCATCGAACAATTGCTGCGCGATCTGTCGCTGTGGGACAAGCGCAGCACGCAGATCAAGGAATTGTCGGGCGGGATGAAACGCCGGGTGATGATCGCCAAGGCGCTGAGCCACGAGCCCGAAATATTGTTCCTCGACGAACCCACCGCCGGGGTCGATGTCGAGCTGCGCCGCGACATGTGGAATATGGTCCGCGACCTTCGAACACGCGGCGTCACCATCATCCTGACCACCCATTATATCGAGGAAGCCGAGGAAATGGCCGACCGCGTCGGCGTGATCAGCGGCGGGCGGTTGATCCTGGTCGAGGACAAGGACGCGCTGATCCGCAAACTCGGCCGCCGCACGCTGACGCTGGCGCTTGCCGAACCGCTCGGCGCGGTGCCGGTCGAGCTCGATCAATGGGCGCTGCGGCTTGGCGCGGACGGGTACGAACTGGTTTATGAATTCGACAGCCATGCCGAGGCAACCGGGGTGCCGTCGCTGCTCCGCCGGATGAGCGACCTTGGCATCGCTTTCAAGGATTTGCACACCCGGCAAAGCAGCCTTGAGGATATTTTCGTCGGGCTGGTGCACGAAGACCGCCCGGCGGCGGGAGCAGCGGCATGAACATGAACTTGCGCGGGATTGCCGCCATCTACCGCTTTGAAATGGCGCGCTTCGGGCGCACCGTGTGGACCAGCCTGGCGCTGCCGGTGATCACCACCGCGCTTTATTTTGTTGTGTTCGGCTCGGCGATCGGCGGGCGGATGAGCGATGTCGGCGGCGTGCCCTATGGCGCTTTCATTGTGCCTGGGCTGATGATGCTGACGATGTTCACCGAAAGCATCAGCAACGCCAGTTTCGGCATTTACATGCCCAAATGGTCAGGCACCATGTATGAAATGCTGTCGGCGCCCATGTCGCCGCTGGAACTGGTCACTGCCTATGTCGGCGCGGCAGCGACCAAATCGGTGATCATCGGCGCGATCATCTTTACCACTGCGCACCTGTTTGTCGACATCAGCGTCGCCCATCCGCTGTTGATGGTGGGCTTCCTCATCCTGATGGCGCTGACCTTTTGCCTTTTTGGCTTCATCATCGGGGTGTGGGCGCAAAGTTTTGAACAGCTGCAGGTCATCCCGCTGCTCGTCGTCTATCCGCTGACCTTTTTGGGCGGGGCATTCTACTCACTCGATATGCTGCCGCCGGTCTGGCAGACGGTGACGCTGTTCAACCCGGTGGTCTATCTGATCAGCGGCTTTCGTTGGACCTTCTTTGGTGTCGGCGATGTCAGCATTGCGGTCAGCATGGGCGCGGTTGCGCTGTTCCTGGCGCTGTGCCTAGTCATCGTGTTCTGGATGTTCCGGACCGGGTATCGGCTGAAGAATTAGAGCGTAATGAAATTAGGTCGATTTCCATCGTCGTGCTGGCTCAGCGATGGCCTCGCTGTTTCAGCATCCATGGTGCAATCCCGCACCCTTGCGCCATGGGCCCTGAAACAAGTTCAGGGTGACGATTCATTCTACTGTCATGGACACTAGCACGGCCCGTCTTCCCCGCGTTCGCGGGAATGACAAGATGCGGGGCTATGCCTTACCTATTCAACCGTTCGCGAATTTCCTTGCCCGGTTTGAAATAGGGCACTTTCTTCGCCGTGACCGCCACCGCCTCGCCGGTGCGCGGGTTGCGCCCGGCGCGCGAGTCGCGCGCGCGCGTGGAAAAAGCGCCGAAGCCGCGCAATTCGACGCGGCCCCCGTCGGCAAGCTGCTTAATGATGGAATCGAAAAACAACTCGACGATTTGCTCGACTTCTTCAAGCCGCAAATCTTTGTTTTCCGCCGCTAATTTCTGGACAAGTTCTGACCGGATCATGCGCAAACCCCTCCGCGCGTTGCCAATGAAGACACGCTCCCCAAATAATTCAGAAACCGTGACCCGGCTCGGCAATACAGAGTGCCTCAAGGCACTTTCTCGTGGGGGGCGAGCGTAACAGTTATTGCTGCTACTTCAACTGGTTTCGATTGAAACCCAAAGCAAAAGGCCCGCCGGACGCGGGTCCGACGGGCCAATTTGCGTTTCATAATGAAACAGTTTGGTTTAGCTGTCCTTGCGGGCCTTGAGCGCTTCGCCAAGGATGTCGCCGAGCGAGGCACCCGAATCCGACGATCCATATTGCGCCACGGCCTGCTTCTCTTCGGCAATCTGCATCGCCTTGACCGAGAAGGTCGGCTTTTTCGAACGATCAAAACCGGTGACCATCGCGTCGAATTTCTGGCCAACCTGATAACGGTCAGGGCGCTGTTCGTCGCGGTCGCGGCCCAGGTCGGCGCGCTTGATGAAGCCGGTCGCACCATCGTCGCCGGCCTGAACCTCCAGGCCATTGTCGCGCACTTCGAGCACGGTGACGGTGGTGACGTCGTTCTTCTTGAGCGAACCACCCGCAGCAACAGCGCCGCCGGCGGCCGGAGCGCCCTTTTCCAGCTGCTTCATGCCCAGGCTGATGCGTTCTTTTTCGACATCAACGTCAAGCACGATGACCTTGACGGCCTCGCCCTTGCGGTGGAGGTGCAGCGCTTCTTCGCCGGTGATGCCCCAGGCAATGTCCGACATGTGAACCATGCCATCGACATCGCCGGGCAGGCCGATGAACAGGCCGAATTCGGTCGCATTCTTGACTTCGCCCTCGACCACCGCGCCCACGGGGTAGGTTTCGGCGAAATGGCCCCAGGGGTTCGACTGGGCCTGTTTGAGGCCGAGCGAAATCCGGCGCTTGTCGCTGTCGACTTCGAGCACGATGACATCGACTTCCTGGCTGGTCGAAACGATCTTGCCGGGGTGGACGTTCTTTTTCACCCACGACATTTCGCTGACATGGACGAGGCCTTCGATGCCCGATTCCAGTTCGACGAACGCGCCGTAATCGGTGATGTTGGTGACCATGCCCGACAGCTTGGCACCGACCGGATATTTGGCGGCGACGCCGTCCCACGGATCGGATTCGAGCTGCTTCATGCCCAGCGAAATGCGCTGCGTGTCCTTGTTGATGCGGATGATCTGGACGCGCACGGTGTCACCAATGTTGATGACTTCGCTGGGGTGGTTGACGCGCTTGTAGCTCATGTCGGTGACATGGAGCAGGCCGTCGATGCCGCCCAAGTCCACGAACGCACCATAATCGGTGATATTCTTGACCGCGCCTTCGATGATCTGACCTTCGGCGAGATTCTGGATCAGGCCGGTGCGCTGTTCGGCGCGCGTTTCTTCGAGGATAGCGCGGCGCGACACGACGATATTGCCGCGGCGGCGGTCCATCTTCAAAATCTGGAACGGCTGCGGCAGATCCATCAGCGGGCCAACGTCGCGCACCGGGCGGATATCGACCTGGCTGCCGGGCAGGAAGGCCACGGCGCCGCCAAGATCGACGGTGAAGCCGCCCTTGACGCGGCCAAAGATGACGCCTTCGACGCGCACTTCCTTGGTGAATTCTTCTTCCAGACGGTCCCACGCGGCTTCGCGGCGGGCGCGGTCGCGCGACAGCATCGTTTCGCCATTGGCGTTTTCGACGCGGTCGACATAAACTTCGACTTCGTCGCCGACGTTGAGGTCGGCTTTCTGACCCGGCATCGCGAATTCGCGAAGCGGCACGCGGCCTTCGCTCTTCAAACCAATGTCGATGACAGCATGGTCATTGTCGATCGCGGTGACGGTGCCCTTGACAACGCGGCCTTCAAAGCCGCCGTCGGCGCCGCCCAGCGATTCATCGAGCATCGCGGCAAAATCGTCGCGCGTCGGAAAAGCCGTTGTGGCCATAAATGTAAGTCCTTTAGTTGTTTATACCGGCCAAGCGGTTGGTTCCGCTGGTCTTGTGGCCGAACTGCTACGGTTGCCGGATGCAGGCCGCAGCATCCGCAAGGTGACGGCGGCGGCAAGGGACGGACAAAGCAAAAGGGGCGCGGCGGGAACATCCCACCACGCCCGGCGCTCATGAAGAGCGGCGGCTCAGCCGTGCCTCAACCAGCGCAATCGCCCGTTGGACGGCGTCGCCTATAGTCATGTCGCTGGTATCTAGCAAGTCTGCATCATCGGCCTGCAGCAGCGGCGCGGCGGTACGCCCGGCATCGCGCGCGTCGCGCTGGTAAATGTCGCGCGTCACCGCCTCCACATCAACCGCCACGCCGCGCGCCGCAAGCTCGGCCTGCCGCCGCAGCGCGCGCGCCTCGGGGCTGGCGACGACGAACAGCTTGGCGTCGGCGTGTGGCGCAATCACCGTGCCAATATCGCGTCCGTCGAGCACCGCGCCGCCCGGCTGCGCGGCAAAGGCACGCTGGCGCTCGAGCAATGCCGCACGCACTTTGGGATGCACCGACACGCGGCTGGCGAGGCTGCCGGTGCTTTCCAGCCGCAGTTCAGGGTCGGACAGCAGGCCGTCGGGGAAACCGCACGCCGCGAACGCATGGTCTTCATTGTCGGCATCACCGCCGCCGCGCGCGGTGTGCAGCCCGACCGCGCGGTAGAGCAGGCCGGTGTCGAGGTGCGGGATATGAAAATGCGCTGCCAGCGCACGGGCAATCGTGCCTTTGCCCGATGCCGTGGGGCCATCGACGGCGATGATCATGGCCGCCCTCGCGTCGCCGCACCGGTCAATGCAATTGGGCAAGTTGACAAAGCCATATCAGCGCGATGACAGCGCGGTTTGGGCTTGGCAAGTCCGGTGTTTACGGCTTGCTAACCACGTCCGTTCAGCTGCCGTCCTGCAACCCCGCCAGCAGCGTCTCAAAGCCCGGGAAGCTGGTGCCGACGGGGGTCATGTCATCGATCTCAACGGGCTCGCGGCTGACCAGCCCGGCGACGGCAAAGCTCATGCAGATGCGGTGGTCGAGGTGGCCGGCGATGGTCGCACCGCCGCTTAGCATTTCGCCGCCGGTGCCGGTGATGATAAGGCCGTCGTCGCCTTCGACGACCCGCGCGCCAATGTCTGCCAGTCCTTCTGCCATCACGCGCAATCGGTCGCTCTCTTTGACGCGCAGTTCCTCAAGACCGTGCGCGACAGTGCGCCCATCGGCCAGCGCGGCGGCGACGAACAAGATGGGGAATTCATCAATCATACTCGGCGCGATGGCCGGATCGATCTCTATCCCTTTGAGATTGCTGTGCCGAACATGGAGGTCGGCGACTGGCTCGCCGCCAACTTCGCGCCGATTGAGCAATTCAATCTGCCCGCCCATCGCCTGCAACACGCCGATCAGTCCGGCGCGGGTCGGATTGATCCCGACATTGGTGATGGTGACGTCGGACCCCGGCACAATCAGCGCGGCGACGATGAAGAAAGCCGCCGACGACGGATCGCCGGGGACGATGATCGTTTGCGGCTTGAGCTCGGCCTCGCCCATCAGGCGGATGTGGCGCGTGCCGCCGGGCGCGACTTCGACGCTCAGCGCGGCACCGAAACCGCGCAGCATCCGCTCGCTATGATCGCGCGTCGGGACGGGTTCGATGACCTCAGTTATGCCCGGCGTATTGAGCCCAGCGAGCAGCAGCGCCGACTTCACCTGCGCCGAGGCGACGGGGAGGGTGTAGGACAAAGGCACGGCGGGGCAAAGGCCGCGCACCATCAGCGGCAGGCGGCCGCCGGGAGACGCGGTGATGTCGGCCCCTATCAGGCCGAGCGGGTCGATCACGCGGCCCATCGGGCGCCCCGACAGGCTGGCATCGCCGATGAAGGTCGCGGTAATCGGGTGGCTGGCGACCAGTCCCATGAGGAGGCGAGTCGAGGTGCCGCTGTTGCCCATGTCGAGCGCGCCGCGCGGCTGAAGCAGCCCGCCGACGCCAACGCCATGGACCGACCATTGGCCATCGTCGCCGCGCTCGATCGTCGCCCCCATCGCCGTCATCGCGGCGGCGGTGGCGAGCACATCATGCCCCTCGAGCAATCCCGCAATCCTCGTTTCGCCCACTGCAAGCGCGCCGAGCATCAGCGATCGGTGCGAAATGCTCTTGTCGCCGGGGACTTTGATCGCGCCGCGTAGGGGCCCGCTGGCGGCGAAAGAGCAGGGGCGGGCAGCAGTGGTTACGGTCATGTCGGCGCGGCTTTTGACAGCGCGATAACAATCTGGCAAGGCGCACGCCGATTTGCCGGAGGGGCCGTCGCGGTCCCCCGCAACCTTCCGTTAAAATCCGACCGTTTTCAAGGATTAAGAGGCTCTTATGATTAAGGCTGAATGGGGCACCAAACGCAGCTGCCCGAAATGTGCAACGCGATTCTATGACCTGACCAAGGAAGACCCGATCACCTGCATCAACTGCGGCTATGCCTGGTTGCCGGAATCGGTATTGAAATCAAAGCAGCCGACGCCGTTTGAAGAAGTCGCCAAGCCCGGCGTTGTGCCCGATGCCGAACTGGCAGGCGACGATCTGGATATCGATGTTGACGTCGATGAGAACGCCGATTCGCCCGACAATGATGTCGATCTGGGCGGCGACGATGATCTGGGCGTCGAAACGTCGGACGGCACCGAAGAAGAAATCTGACGTACCAGCGCGGCGGGGCAGGGGATGCGAAAATGATCCATCGGGTCAATTCGCCCCTTGCCAGCGCGCGGCGGCGTGACTAAAGCGCCGCTCCTGCCCGTGGGAACCCGCCCGGGTGGCAAATGATTGGGGCCTTAGCTCAGCTGGGAGAGCGCCTGCATGGCATGCAGGAGGTCAGCGGTTCGATCCCGCTAGGCTCCACCATTTTCCGGAACCAGAAAAGGTCCGGGGGACCGTTTCCCGGAAAATCCCGAGCGCAAGCGACGGGGCGATCTCAATTCATTGCCCCCACAGGCTTTAGCGTGGCTAATTCGTCCGGGGGACGATTTTAGGGAAAAATGCCAAGGCGAAGCCGCGGCAGGCGGCATCGAACCGACATCACTCCGCCGCGTCGGCGAACAGCGGCTCCAGCGCCACATTATCCGCCAGCGTAATCCCGTCGAGGATGGCGGCAGTGTCGTCGCGCACCTTCAGCATCAAACTGCGCAACCGGCATTCGGTTTCGGGCAGGCAGTTTTTGCAGCTTTCGTGCGCATTGCGGCTGGCGCAGGGGACCAGCGCGATCGATCCGCGCGTCAGGCGGACGAGGTCGCCATAGCTGATGTCGACCGGCGGCAAAGCGAGCTGATAACCGCCGTCGCGCCCGCGCTGCGAGATGACGAGGCCCTCGCGGCCCATTTCAGACAAAATCACGGTCAGGAACTTGGGCGGAATATTTTGCGCGGTCGCAATTTCGGACAGTTGCACCTGCCCCTGGCCAAATTTGTCGGCCAGATGCTGGAACGCACGAATGGTATATCGGGTCTTTTGCGACAGCATGGCACCCCTTTGCCCCGCCTTGTGACAATTTTCAACCTCAGCGCATGACAATCGTGCAGCGATGGCGATTCGGTTGATCGAAATCACATGGCGTTGACGCAATCTGCGCTATAATGTCGACATCGGACCATGGGGGTGACCATGAACAATCTTCGTTCGCGCGGCCAATGGCTGGCGGCACTGGCGCTCGCATCGCTCGCCGCCGCGCCCGTCAATGCCCAGCTCGGCAATCTGCTGCGCCGCGTGCCCAAGGCCGCCGCCGATGAGGCGACCGCCAGCCCCGACGACAAGAGCGGTGGTTGCCCCAAAGGCAAGAAAGGCAGCCGGGCAGGGCGTAACCTGCTCGGCGGGCTGGTGCGCGATACGGTGGGCGACGCGGCGAGCAAGGCTGGGGTATACAGCTTTACGCCAATATCCGAAGTGTCAGACGCGCTGACCAACGCCATCGCGTGCAAGCTCGATCCTGCGGAACAGGTGCAGGCCGCCGCCGCGACCGAAGTCGCGACACGCGGCGAAGAGGTGGGATCGACCGCCGCCTGGACCAGCGAGACGCGGGCGAATGTCAGCGGGTCATCGACCGTGACGGCGCGCAATGACGAAGCGGGCGGGCGCAAATGCATGACCGTCAACGACTTCGTCATCGTCGACGGCGAAGAAACGCGCGCCGAAAAGCGCATGTGCAAAGGGCCGGGCGATGCGCGCTATGTCCTGGCCGCATAAACCGGCGCGCCTGATCTTTGCGGCGGCGGCGCTGTTATGTCTGGCAGCAGCGAGTGAAAAAGACCCGGTCAATCCAACCTGTCCGCTCAATCCCAATTGGTCGACCTATCCCACCATGCGGCTGACCGTCGAAAAGCGCGGCGATGCCAAGGTTATGCTGGCCGAAGGGCGCATCGACGCAGGGTTGCCTGACCGGCTGGCCAAGGCGCTGAAGGCCAATCCCGATGTCGGCGAAATCTGGCTGCGCTCGCCCGGCGGCGACGCGCGCGCAGGCAATGCGGCGGGGCGGGTGATCCGCTCCAACTTTGGCCTTAGCACGCGTATCCCGGCGGGCTGGGCCTGTTTTAGCGCGTGCAATTTCGTCTTCATGGGCGGCCAGCCGCGCGTCATCGAACCCGGCGGCGAGTTCATCGTTCATATGTTCACCAACACCGGTGACCGCGACGCGATCGACATGAGCGTGGCGATGGGGACCGAGGCGACGACCGAGCTGATCGGCGATATCGAACAGGATGCCGCGCAGCTGGCCAGCGAGGATAATGATTTCCTGATCAAAATGGGCGTGTCGCGCAAATTGCTGACCGAGGTGATGTACCGGCAAAAGGCGGTGAAGGGCAGCGGCCCCGACAAATCGACGCGGCGCTGCCTGACGCTCAAAGAGGCGCTGGATTATGGCGTGACCTACGCGGTCGAATGAGCGGCTCCAAAAGCGTTGCAGGCAGCAACCAATGGCGTAAACTGGTGCGCAATAGGGAGAGCAACCATGAACGACATGACCCACCCGCGTGCCAAATTCCGCGCGATGACGGAAGGGACGCAGGAAGATTGGGCGATCATCGCCGCCGAGCAGATGCAATTCGCGCCGCAAAATGGCAAGCGCATCATCGAACATCTGAAGCTGCTTTCCGGCGATTATGGCGGGTTTCCGGTCGACCGGCTGACCCATTGCCTGCAAACCGCCACCCGCGCGCATCGCGACGGGCGCGACGAGGAATATGTCGTGATGGCGTTGCTCCACGACATCGGCGACACGCTGGGCGCGTTCAACCACCCCGATGTGGCAGCAGCGATTTTGAAGCCGTTCCTGTCAGAGGAGAATCTGTGGATCGTCCAGCACCACGGCATTTTCCAGGGGCATTATTTCTTTCACTACATCGGGCTCGACCGCGACATGCGCGACCAGTTTAAGGACCATCAGCATTATGATGCGTGCGTCCTGTTCTGTGAAAAATATGACCAGCCTTCGTTCGATCCTGACTATGAATCGCTGCCGCTCGAATTTTTCGCACCGATGGTGGAGCGGGTGTGCGGATACCCGAAGACCAGCATTTACAAGAAGGTGATGGCGGGGGCGGAGTGAATGCCCCCCCTCCCCTTCAGGGGAGGGGCAGTGAGACTTGGCTCGGCAAAGCCGAGCCTTAGTCGAGCGGGGTGGGGACCAGCGGCCTTGCGCTATGCCGAGCGACCCCTCCCGCTGCGACTAGGCAGCAAGCTGCCAAGTCTCGCAAGCCCTCCCCTGAAGGGGAGGGCGTGAAAGTTCACTTCCCCGAAAAATTCGGCGCCCGTTTCTGTAGGAACGCCATCACGCCTTCGACCGAATCGGGGCTGCTCGCCGCCACCGATTGCCCCATCGCTTCGGCATCGAGCGTCGTTGAAAAATCCTGGCTCAGCCCGGCGCGGATCACGCGGCGCATGGTGCCGAGCGCCACCGTCGGCCCCTTGGCCAGCCGCAGCGCCAGCGCGCGCGCTTCGTCCAGCAGCGCGGCGTCATCGACCGCCTTATAGATCAGTCCCCAATCGGCCGCCTGCGCTGCCGAAATTCGTTCACCCAGCATCATCATCTGCATCGCGCGGGGCAGGCCGATCAGGCGCGGTAACAACCATGACGATCCGCCGTCGGGGACCAGCCCGATGTTGACGAACGCCTGCAGGAAATAAGCGCTCGACCCGGCAATGGTGAAATCGGCGGAGAGCGCAAGGCTGCACCCGATGCCCGCCGCCGGGCCGTTGACGGCCGCCACCACCGGAATGTCGAGGCCCGCGAGCGCCAGCAGCATCGGGTTATAATGGCCGCGCAGCGAATTGCGTGCGCGCGCGCCGCCGCCCACTTCACTGTCACGGCCGCCGCCCAGATCCGCACCCGAACAGAAACCGCGCCCTTCGCCGGCGATGAGCAACGCCCGCGCACCAAGCCCCGGCAGATGGTCAAGCGCCGCGCGGATATCGTCGGCCATCGCGGGCGGCATTGAATTGAGCCGGTCGGGCCGATTGAGCGTGATGGTGGCGACCGTGTCGGCAATATCGAGCTTGATCGTGTCAAAACTGGGGGTGGTCATGGGCTGCATCCTCTCCGCGCGGCTTTCCCTTTACGTGAACGTAAAGTGACATGGATGGGAAGGCGATGCAAGGGGGACGGCCCGACTTTTGTCGCCATTGTGCTTTCCTACATCGCGCCGATTTGCTTCATCCTGCTGGATGAAACCTGCATCCAATCTTGTCGCGCCCTTGCCACGCAAATTCAGTGTGAAGTTGCGCAGTTTTCCGCCACTTCTCGCGCGGACCAGTGCAACCCCTTTCCACGCGCTCGCGCCCCTGCTACCCGCGCGCACCATGTCCAGCTCCCATCCCCAGCGCCGCACCTTTGCCATCATCTCGCACCCCGACGCGGGCAAGACGACGTTGACCGAAAAATTGCTGCTCTCGGGCGGTGCGATCCATATCGCGGGCGAAGTCAAGGCGCGGGGGCAGGCGCGGCGCGCGCGGTCGGACTGGATGAAAATCGAACAGCAGCGCGGGATTTCGGTGACGTCGTCGGTCATGACATTCGAACATGCCGGTCTCGTCTTCAACCTGCTCGACACGCCGGGGCACGAGGATTTCAGCGAAGACACCTATCGCACGCTGACCGCGGTTGACAGCGCGGTGATGGTCATCGACGCGGCAAAGGGCATCGAGCCGCAGACGCTGAAACTGTTCGAAGTGTGTCGGCTGCGCAATGTGCCGATCATCACCTTCATCAACAAGGTGGATCGCGAAGGCCGTTCGCCGTTCGAATTGCTCGACGAGGTCGCCGACCGGCTCGCGCTCGACGTCTGTCCGATGAACTGGCCGGTCGGGATGGGGGGCACTTTTTCGGGCCTCTATGATCTGGTCGATCCGTCGCTGGCGGTGCCGGGCGAGGAAGCTTCGCGCGAATTTGCGGGGCAACGGATCGCACTGTCGGGTCACGACGATCCCAAATTGGCGACCAACGTCGATGCTCGCGCGCTTGATCAGTTCAACGAGGAAATCGGGCTGGCCGAGGCGGGCTATGCGCCGTTCGACGCGGCGGCCTATCGTGCCGGCCACCTGACACCCGTTTATTTCGGCTCGGCGCTCAAGCTGTTCGGCGTGGCCGACTTGCTGTCCGCGCTCGCCGCACACGCGCCGGGGCCGCAGCCGCAGCCCGCCGAGCCCGCGCCAGTCGATCCGGCAGCCAGCGATGTCACCGGTTTCATCTTCAAGGTGCAAGCCAATATGAACCCCGCGCACCGCGATCGTATTGCCTTCATGCGGCTATGCTCGGGCAAATTCACGCGCGGGATGCGGCTGACGCAGGCGGGGACGGGCAAAGCCATCGCGGTCAGCCGCCCGATGCTGTTCATGGCGCAGGACCGCGAAATGGCTGAAGAGGCGTTTCCGGGCGACATCATCGGTATTCCCAATCACGGCACATTGCGGGTGGGCGATACGCTGTCCGAACGCAGCGATGTGACGATCACTGGTCTGCCGAACTTTGCCCCCGAAATCCTGCGCCGCGTGGCGCTGGTCGACCCGACCAAGACCAAGCAATTGCGCAAGGCGCTCGACGATATGGCGGAGGAGGGGATTATCCAGGTCTTCTACCCCGAAATCGGGTCGAACATGATCGTCGGTGTCGTCGGCCAGCTCCAGCTCGATGTGCTGATCAGCCGGCTCGAGGCCGAATATAAGGTCGAGGCCAAGCTCGAGGCGAGCCCGTGGGACACCGCGCGCTGGATCGCCAGCGACGACGCCGCTGCACTCAAATCCTTCCAGTCCGAGCACCGCGGTGCCAGCGCCGCCGACCGCGACGGCGCGCCAGTGTTCATGGCCAAGGACCAATGGGAACTGGGCTATGTCGCGCAGCGCAATGCGGGCATCCGCTTTACCGCAACCAAGGAACGGCGCTTTGCCTAAACCGGCGTATGCGGGACCGTTTCCATCAGCGTCGTTGGCTCGAAATAATCGACATTGATCTGCCGCGCTGCATCCTGGCGCGAAAAGACCTGATTGGCGACCTCGTCCTGCAACTGGTCGAGCTTGGTCGCGGCGGACAGCGGCTCGATCACCTGGTGACCCAGCAGCGCCATGACATCGATGGTCACCGGCAGCACAAATTCGCCCGCGTCCTTGAACCCGGTCATCAATTCCTTGTCGAACCGCTCCTCGTCCCAATGCGACAGCGCGGTGCCGGGGCCACCGTCGAGCTCGACCACCATGGCGCCAAGCGCGGCAAGCCTGCGCACCGCAGCCGTCTTGAACAATCCGTTGTTAATGTGGAACAGATCCTCCCATGCGGCCCAGCCAAAGCCCAGCGTGTGCCCGATTTCGTGGATGATGGTGCCGCTGGTGTCCTTGGCGCTGAACTGCGCCAGAAAACGTGTGTTGAACTCGACGACGCCGTAGCGCACGCCATCTTTTTCATATGGCGCATAGGCGCGGGCGATGACGCCGCTGGCCGAGGTGAACAGGTCGAGCCGGATGACGATGGGCAATTGCGGCTCGATAAAGCGGTTCCAGAAATTGCACGCGATGCGCGCCGCATCCTTCAGCCGCCCGTCCAAGTCGTTGACGATCTTGTAGGTGATGAAGTTCGCCTGTGCCGTCGGTTTCGGCGCATCGATGCTCAACTGCCGCGCCGCGAGCAGCCACGAAATGCTGTGCTGGATCATCGCCAGCCGCCCCGTTTCATGGTCGGACATCGCGCGTCGCAGCGCCCCGAGTGCCGCTGCTTCGGCTTGCAGCTCGGCGATCAACCCATCGATGCTGTCAGCGGTCGGCTGCGCGACGGGGACCGGTGCCATATGTTCGGCCATTTGCGCCTGCTGCACGTCCAGCGCCTGGCGCAGGCGGCTTTGCGGGCGGTCACCATCGACCTGCTGCTGCACGGCGACGGGCAATTCGCGGCCCCAATCGGTGAAGAATTTTAGCTGGGTTGCGGCTTCGATCTGTGCCAGCGTGGCCGGATAATCGGTCGGGCTCGACGCCGGGGGCGCGTCCTGCGGGATGATGAAACAATCGATATTGGCATTCGAAATCCGGTCATATGGGTACATGAACGGATCGACGGTGATGCAGAAATAGGATTGCGGCACGGGCAGGTGCTTGCCGGGACCGCGCTCGATCGACGCTGGTTGATCGCTGTAAATCGGGCCGACGATGGCCCAGACATGGTCCTTGCCGTCCTCGTCCTTGATCTCGCGGATGGCGGTTTCCAGCTTCAGCCACACCCCGCCGTTGAGCGAGCCATATTGCGGGCTCATGTTCGACATCAGAAAAGTTTCGAGCTGGGCGAGGCGACCGAACTGGCGGTTGATCACCTCATTGGGGGTCATATGCCCGACCTGCAGGCCGATATTGCCCAGCTTGCCAAAGGTGCGGCGGCCAATCCGCTGTTCGTCGGGCAGACGCAGATCGTCATGATAATGAATGGGCCGCGCAAAATCGACATCGCGATCAGCATCGGCGACGCGATAAGCCGACCACGCCGGTTGCAACCGTGCCGGACAAAAACCGACGACATAGCCCTGGTTGACCAAAATCTGCACCGGGCGCGAGGCATCCAGATTCTGCGGCGGTCCGCGCCACAGATGCAGGTCGATCAGATGCGCCAGATTGGCGCTGGACGGGTGCACTGACGTAAAGTCCATGGCGAACTCCCCCGATTGGCGTTGATCAGCTCTGATAGCATATGTCGCGTGTGGCGTCTTGATGACCGCCGCAACTGCGCGCCGCTGAATCACATCAGGTTGAGCAAAGGAGCCTGTTCGTCATCGTCATCCCTCGGTCCGCTCTCATCGGCCTCGCCCTCGAACTTGCTCACCGTAACGCCCAACAGCCTGATCCCCTGTTCAAGCGGCATCAGTGCCTCGAGCAGCGCCAATGCGGTGGCACGTAGGGCTGCCGCATCGCTCACCGGCCCGCCCGGCGTCCGTGCACGCGTAAGGGTGCGGAAATCGGCGAAGCGCAGCTTTAACGTCACGGTGCGGCCTTGCCGCTGTTTCGCCGACAGCCGGTCCCACACCACCGCGGCGACATGGTCGAGCGCTGCGATAATGTCGGCAGCATCCGCCAAATCAGTGTCAAACGTCCGCTCGGCCCCGACCGATTTCAGCGGGCGGTTTGACTTCACTGCGCGATGG
>JACEST010000036.1 GCA_013911715.1 Sphingopyxis sp.
CTGTATCACCCATTGGCCGAGCGGGACGATAAGTCCCGAATCCTCGGCCACGGGAATGAATTCGGCAGGAGAAATCATTTTTCCATCGTCGCGTTGCCAGCGCGCCAGGGCTTCAAAACCGGCGACGCGGCCGGTGGCCAGTTCGATCAGCGGCTGGAAGGCGAGCTGCAGCCCGTCCGCCTCGATTGCGCTGCGCAGCGCGGTTTCCAGGCTGAAACGGTTGTTGGTGAGCAGCACGGTTTCGGGTTCATAGATTTCGATGCGGTCGGTCTGTTTGGCGCGTTTGAGCGCAATTTGCGCATGGCGCAGCAGGTCGGCGACATCGACATCGCTGATCGGCTGGATCGCGCAGCCGACCGCGCAATCGATGCTGACCTTGAGGTCGCCGATGCGGAACGGATGGTCGAATGCACCGCGCACGCGGCGCGACATTTCGCGCACATCGACCTTGCCGGCGCCAATGCGCGAGGCGATCGCGAATTCGTCGCCGCCGGTTCGGGCCAATATGTCATCAGATCGCAAGCTGGATTGCAGGCGGCGCGCGACTGTGATGAGGAGTTCGTCGCCCGCCATCGGGCCGATATGTTCGTTGATGCGGCTGAAGCGGGCAAGATCAAGCAGCATCAGCGCATATTCGCCGTTGGCGGTGGCGCCATGACTGCGCAATTCGAGCGCTTCTTCAAGGCCCGCACGATTGGGCAGGCCCGTCAGGCTGTCCGACAGCAATTCGCGGCGCAGATTGCGCTCGGTCTGAACGGCTTGCGTATAGTCAACGAGGCTGAGCAGGTGCAGGCCGTCGCCCATCGGGGCGAGCGAGGCACGATATTCGCGGCAGGCAACGCCGGTGCCGACCGTGCAAGCGGTTTGTACAACTGGCGGGCAGCCGTCAGCCGCCGCGGCGATGGCGCGGGCGAGTTCGACCGGCAAAGACTGACCCATCGGCGAAAGTTCAAGCCGTTCAAAGCGGTGGTTGCTGGCGTGCAGATGAAATTGGCCGCGCGGCAGCGGCCGGATGAGGGCCGCGGCAATCGGCAGCGCCGCCAACCACGCCTGCGCGTCGGTCGCTGCAGCTGGTACAACTGCCGCAACATCGTGCGTATCTATGCGAGGTTGCGACCGTCCCATTAATCCGGGGGCTAGGGGAAATGCGTAAATAAGCGGTGTATTTCGGGTAAACAGATCGCGCGAATATCGTGAATTCAGTCGAAGCGATTGTCGCGGGGAAAGCCGGTGGGCGGCATACGCCCGGCCGCGCCGCGTGCGACGCGCCACGGGGTCATGTCCGCCTCGGTCCGCGTCCGCCCCGTTTCGCCGCCCATCGCCCAGCTGAGACCTTCGGCGAGGGTGAAGCTGGTGGCGTCGGAGAGGCCGCCGTCGCGGTAGCGTTGCAGCATCACGCCCTGGCCACGCGCCATAACGGGGACTTCGCTGAGCGGGAAGGCGACCAGCTTGCGGTTCTCGCCAATGACGGCGATGCTATCGTGCGCGGGGCCCAGCTGGCGGATGACGGCGAGGCGCGATTTGGGGCGCAGATTGACGACGCCGCGACCCTTGCGGGTTTCGGCGATTACGTCCGCGGCGTCGACCACAAAGCCATGACCGCTCGATTGGGCGACGAGCAAGCGCAGGCCGGGGCTGACGGCGAACAACGCGGTGACGGCGGCGTCGCTGTCGATGTCGATCATTAGGCGGACAGGTTCGCCAAAGCCGCGCCCGCCAGGCAGTTTGTCGGCACCAACTGTATAAAAGCGACCGTCGCTGACCGCGAGGAGCAGCTTGTCGGTGGTCTGGGCGTGGACGGCGAAGGCGAGCTCGTCGCCTTCCTTGAATTTGAATTCGCCCCATTGATCGGGTGCGACATGGCCGCGCTGGGCGCGAATCCATCCGCGTTTGGACAGGATGACGGTGACCGGTTCCTTTTCGATCATCGCGTCCAAGGGGATGTCGCGGGCGGGAGCGGCTTCGGCGATGGTGGTACGACGCGTGCCGAGGACGGTGTCGAGACCATAGACTTTTTGCAGCGCAGTCAGATCCTTGCGCAGCCGGGTACGCTGGCGCGCCTCGCTCTCGACAAGCTTTGCCAGCTCTTCGCGCTCGGCGGTGAGGTCGGCCTGTTCGCGTTTGAGTTCCATCTCCTCGAGCTTGCGCAAAGACCGCAGGCGCATGTTGAGGATGGCTTCGGCCTGCCGGTCGGTGAGCACAAATTCGGCGATCATCACCGCTTTGGGTTCATCCTCGGTCCGGATGATTTCGATGATCCGGTCGAGATTGAGGAACGCGATTAGGTAACCCGCGACCAGTTCGAGCCGGTCGTCGATCTTGGCAATTCGGTGCCGAGCGCGGCGGACGAGGACGATGATCTGGTGCGCGAGCCATTCGCCGAGCAGTTCGACCAGGCCCATCACACGCGGGGTGCGGTTGGCGTCGAGGACGTTGAGATTGAGCGCAAACCGGCTTTCGAGGTCGGTCAGGCGGTAGAGGCTTTCCTTCAAAATCTCTGGGTCGACGTTGCGGCTCTTGGGTTCGAGCACGATCCGCACGACCGCATCGGATTCGTCGCGCACATCCTCCAATATCGGCAGTTTCTTGTCGGCAATGAGCTGGGCGATTTGTTCGATCAGCTTGCCCTTGGCGACGCCGTAGGGAATTTCGCTGACGACCAATTGCCAGGTGCCGCCGGGCAGCTTTTCGATGCCGCTGTCGTCCCAGACCCCGTCTGCATCCTTGCCGACCGAAAAGCGCGCGCGGACGCGAAAGCCGCCGCGCCCGGTTTCATAGGCACTGCGAATGGCATCGCGGCTGTCGACGACGAGGCCGCCGGTAGGGAAATCGGGACCCTGCACATGTTCGAGCAACTGGTCGAGCGATGCCTTGGGATCGTCGAGCAGTAGCAGCGCGGCGCCGATCACTTCGGCGGCATTGTGCGGCGGGATGTTGGTCGCCATGCCGACCGCGATGCCGGTCGCGCCATTGGCGAGCAGATTGGGGAAGAGGCCGGGCATGACTTCCGGCTCTTCATCTTCGCCATTATAGGTCGGCTTGAAATCGACCGTGCCTTCGTCGAGGCCCGCCATCAGGTCGATGGCAACGCGCGTCAGCCGCGCCTCGGTGTAGCGATAGGCGGCGGCATTATCGCCGTCGATGTTGCCAAAATTGCCCTGGCCATCGACCAGCGGATAACGCAGCGAGAAATCCTGCGCGAGCCGGACCATCGCGTCATAGACGGCGGTGTCGCCGTGCGGGTGAAATTTGCCGATGACATCGCCGACGACGCGCGCCGATTTTTTATAGACCTGGCTGGGGTCGAGCCGCAGCGCGCGCATCGCCCACAGCAGGCGGCGGTGGACGGGTTTGAGCCCGTCGCGCAGATCGGGCAGCGAACGCGCGGTAATCGTCGAGAGCGCATAGACGAGGTATCGTTCAGACAAGGCGCTGTCGAACGGGGTAGGGATCGGCTGAGAAAAGTCGCCCGTAGGCGGCGTAACGGTCATGGTCGCGCGCCGATAGCAAGGGTGATGCGGCTTGGCAAAGCCTGTCGCGCTCGCTAGCTCTGCACGCAGGGAGAGAGACTTGTCTGAACATATCGACGACCAGCCGGGCATACTGGCACGGGTGGTGCGCTGGGTGCTGACCCGCCCCTATCGCTGGGGCAATTGGACCGTGGTCGGAACCGTGCCCGAGCCGCGCAAATTTGTGCTGATCGCCGCGCCGCACACCAGCAATTGGGACTTTCCTAATTTTCTGGGGCTGACGACGGACCTCGGCATCCGGCCCTATTTCATGGGCAAGCTGGCGCTGTTCCGCTGGCCTATGGCGGGGTTCATGAGCCAGATGGGCGGCATCCCGGTCGACCGGCGCGGCTCGCAAAATTATGTGCAGGCGATGGTTGCCGAATTTGCTCGGCGCAAAGAGTTCATTCTTACGGTCGCGCCCGAGGGGACGCGCGCTAAGACCAAGCGTTGGAAAACCGGATTTTACCAGATTGCGCTGGCGGCCAAGGTGCCAATGGTGGTCGGCATGATGGATTATGGCCGCAAGACCGGCGGGCTGGGGCCGATGATCTGGCCGACGGGCGATTTCCGCGCCGATATGGAAAAGGTGCTGGAAGTGTATCGCGGGTGCATCCCCAAAATTCCCGAGCGCGCGGTGCAGTCGATTGACGATATTGTGGGCGAAGGCGAGTGAAGTTTTCGCTTTCCTACATAACACCGACCTGCGTAGATATGGCCCCTGTTTGTTCCTAGCGAGTCATCGATGACCGAAATTTTGATCCTCCTTGCAATCAACCTCGCAGGGCTGCTCGCGGTGATCCTGCTGCTGTGGCGCTATGCCTGCGCGATTCGCGACGCGAGTTTCATCGATGCCTTTTGGGCGTTCGGGATGGTGTTGCTGGCGTGGGGGACGGCGTTGCAGGTGGGCAGCGGCGGGCAGCGCGGCGCGCTGATTTTGGCGCTGACGAGCCTGTGGGGGCTGCGGCTGTCGTGGCATTTGTGGGTCCGCTGGCGCGCGCATGGCGAGGATCCGCGCTACAAAAAGATCATCGGCGGGCCGATGGAGAAGAACGGGTGGAGCTGGGAGCGCACGGCGTTGCAGGTGGTGTTCCTGCTGCAAATGCCTTTGCTCTTCATCACCTGTTTGCCCGCGCAGCTGGGGATATTTGCCTCGGCACAGGATGGCGGGTTGCCGCTGGGGGTGTTAGCGGTTCTGGGTACATTGGTGGCGCTGGTCGGAATAATTTTCGAGACGGTGGGCGATGCGCAATTGAAGGCGTTTCGCGCCGATCCGGCGAACAAGGGGCGGGTGCTGGATACAGGGCTGTGGCGCTATACGCGGCATCCCAATTATTTTGGTGATGCGGCGACCTGGTGGGGCATCTGGATGATTGCTGCCGATGCAGGCTGGGGGCCAGCGCTGGCGGGGTTGATCGGGCCGGTGTTTTTGACCTTCACGCTGACGCGTTGGTCGGGCAAGGCGTTGCTGGAAAAGGGGCTCAAGCGGTCGCGGCCCGATTATCTGGATTATATCGAGCGGACGTCGGGGTTCTTTCCGTGGCCGCCGAAGCGGGGGTGAGGCTGGTGGATGGCGGCCACCTAGGCTGTGCTCCGGCGGAGGCAGGAGCTTTGGCTGACAGGGCCGTGCTTACCTGCCAAAGCTCCGGCCTGCGCCGGAGCGCAGAGGTGGGCGATGGCCATTGACGGCGGGCTAGACGCCGAGCAGCCGACGCCCGCCGATGTGTCGGCGCTGGGCGATGCGCCGCGAATCCGCGCAATCCTGACGCGGGCCGCGCGCGAGGGGCGCAGTGTGAGTTATTCCGAATTGCTGGGCGAACTGGGGTTCCGCTTCACCCGGCCCAAGATGCGCGCGATTTGCCGGACGTTGATGCGCGTTGATGAACTGTGCGCGGCGGATGGCGAACCCGACCTGGCCGTGCTGGTGGTGCGCGAAAGCGACCGGCTGCCCGGGCAGGGGTGGTGGGTCGGCGGGACGGCGATATTGCTGGGCTATGATGGGCCATGGGAGGGGGCGAGCGCGGCGCGGTTTATCCGGGAGCAGCAGGAGGCGGTGTTTGGGTTTTGGGAGTCGCGAGCCTGACTACCAAGCCGCGATGGTGGTCGAATGCAAGTGACGCCTTAAACTGTGCAGATGCACACCCCAGTGTATTTGGTAGCCAAAGCGATACTCCCAAAGCGCCTCAACGATATTTCCCTGATCGAGATGCCAGATGACTTCCTGTAGATCGCCCGCAATGTCTGCCAGATCGTCAATGCAACTGGCCAAGACGACTTCACCATTCTCTTCGAAAATTGGTTCAACATCGTTGTAGTATCCCAGCGTAGGAAAGGATGCTTGAACCCTTTGGCAAAGGGTCTCGTAGCTTTCTCGTTTCGCATCTATATTCTCTTCCGAAACGTCGTCGGTATCCGCTTCAGTCGTCGGATGATAAGCAGCAACAAGGCCGTCGAGCGTGATTGTGAGTGTTTTTAGATCATGCTGTTCTGTCTTGGGAATGCCGTCGAGCAGTCCCAGAAAGTTGGATATTGCTGCCCGGATGAGGTTGGCTTTTGCCGCTAAGTCGCTTTGGGCCATAACTTGCATCTCCAACTCGTCACCTTGCCAGCAGAACCACCGTCGCCCCGCACTTGATGCGGGGCTAGGCTTTTTCTTCTGCCCACCAACCGAAGAAAAAGCCTAGCCCCGTGTCAAGCACCGGGCGACGAGTCCCTTTTGGGGATGGCTATTTCTCCGTGTCAGCGTCCGGAAACCATTCATCCCACAGGTCGCGCCAATCGGGATTGTCGGCTTCGATCAGCGCGAATTTCCATTCGCGTTTCCATTTCTTGACCAGCTTTTCGCGGGCGATCGCAGATTGGATGTCATCATGCTGCTCGGCATACACGAGGCGGGTTTTAGCGAAATCGGCGACGTGGACCGAGCCGGTGCCTTCGCGGTGTTGATAGATGCGGTTGGTTAGCTGGGCGGTCATGCCGACGTACATGCCGCCGCGATAGCGGTTTGCCATGATGTAGACCCAGCCGCCCTTTGCCATAACTTTTATCGTAGCTTTGGCGCGGAAGAAAAGCCAAGCCCCGCATCAAGTGCGGGGCGACGGTTATTTTTTCAACCCAATCTCTCTCAACCGTTCCTGCAAATAATCATCCGCACTGATCGGCACCGGGTAGCGGTCGGAATGCTCGGCATCGACGCAGCCCGGCAGCGTTTCGATCAGATAGTCCGAGCGGAAGTGGAGGAAGAAGGGCATTGAATAGCGCGCCACGCTCGCGCGGCCTGCGTCGGGGTTGCGGACGCGGTGGGTGGTGCTGGGCAGTTTGTGGTTGGTCAGCCGCTGGAGCATGTCGCCGACATTGACCGCAAGCGCGCCGGGCGGCGGGGCGACGGGGAGCCAGCTGCCGTCTTTATCGAGGATTTCGAGGCCGGCCTCTTCGGCGCCCAAGAGCAGCGTGATGGTGTTGATGTCTTCATGCGCTTCGGCGCGGATGCCCTTGGCGGGGCCGGTGACGGGGGGGTAGTGGAGCAGGCGCATCACGCTGTTGCCGTCCGCCACAGTCGTGTCGAACCAGTCGGGGGCGAGGCCGAGATAGCGGGCGATGCCGCTGAGCAGCCGTGCGCCGAGCCGGTCGAATTCGGCGTAGAGGGTTTCGAAGGTGGTGCGAAAGCTGTCGACTTCGGACGGCCAGACATTGTTCGGTTGTTGCGCGCCCAGTGCATGGCCCTGCGGCAGATCGCGCCCGACGTGCCAGAATTCCTTGAGGTCAACCTCGCTCGCGCCTTTGGCGATTTCGGTGCCGAAAGGGGTGTAGCCGCGCGCGCCGCCGATGCCGGGGATTTGATATTTGCGCTTGGCGTCTTCAGGCAGCGCAAAAAATTCGGCCGATTTCTGCCAGGCGGCGTCGATGAGGCCCATGTCGATGTCATGATCGCACACCATCGCGAAGCCGAAGCGTTCGAACGAGGCGCCGAAAGCGGCGGCGAAGGCTTCGTCGCTTTGGTTGAGGGAGATCATCGGGACTTGAGCGGGCATAGGTAGCTTTCCGGGAGATTGGTGCCGTTACGCTTAGTCCCATCGCTGCTTTCCGAAAAGACCCTGCTTTCCCGCGCGCGCATCCCTCGCTATGCCGCGCGGATGAGCAAGCAATATTGGCTGATGAAATCCGAGCCCGATGTGTACAGCTGGGACGATCTGGTGCGCGATGGCACCGGTATGTGGGACGGGGTGCGCAACCACACCGCCAAGCTGAATATGAAGGCGATGCGCGTCGGTGACGAGGCGCTGTTTTACCACAGCAACATCGGCAAGGCGTGCGTGGGGGTGATGGTGATTACCGAGACGGCGTTTCCTGACCCGACCGCGGACGAGGGATCGCCGTGGGTGGTCGTGCGCGTCGCGCCGCTGCGCCCATTGCCGCAGCCAGTGACGCTGGCGGACATTAAGGCGACACCGAAGCTGGCCGATATGGATTTGATCCGGCTGGGGCGGCTGTCGGTCGGGCGCGTCAAACCGGCCGAATGGAAATTGCTGCTAAAAATGGCGGGGGAGTAGCGACTAGTTCCGCGGATTCGCCGCGCGCCATTCGGCGGGGGTGAGGAAGTCCCCCTGCCATAGGCCCCGCTTTTTGGTGCGGGCCACATCCTGTTCGACGATGTAATCTTCGCTGGTCGCAATGGCCCAGCCCTGCGCGACGAGTTCGGCCGCGAGGTCACGATCGTCGGCGAGCGTGCAGCGCGACAGCGCGCGGTTGAAGCGGTCCTGCCCTTCGCTGCGGCAGGCGATGGATGCGCGGCGCGGGGCGAGCGCGGCGAGGGCATCGCGGGCGCGGGTGCCGCAGGGGTAGCTCAGCCCGCGCGCGTCGCGGCACGTCTGTCGCAGCTCGGGCGCGTCAACGCCAAGCAGGCGGATGGTGCGCGGCTCGCCATCGATGCGAATCGTGAAGCTGTCACCATCGCTGGCGAAGGCCATGCGCCCTTCGTGCAGCGGCGGGCGCTGGACCAGCCACAAAGCCGCGAGCACCCCGAGCAACAGAAAGGTCCAGCCAAACGCACGGACGCGCGAGCGCCAGCGGCTTCGGGGACGGGGCGCGATCATGGCTGAAAGCGGTGGCGCAGGCACGGGCGCGATGCAAGCTGGATGAAATTGACTCCATTTTGGATGTTGTTTTTACTTTGTTCCTGTGCTTTAGTTCAAATCAGGAACGAAACGGCACCATATTGCGATAGATCTGTGATGGCACCGGTCCGATACCGGCGGCAATATGGTGGCAATAGCCGACTTGGGGGTCCCGCCATGTATCGTATCGCTGACCAGAATGAAGCCGCCGCCGGGATGCCCGAGCGCGTCACCGAACCCCTTGTGCTGTTGCTGGCGGGCGGCGAGCCGACCATGCCCGATTTCGGCGGAGCCGACGTGCGGGTGGCGGGGCATGCGCCCTTGGCGATGATCAGCGAGCGGCTGGCGCAGCAGGGGCGGCTCGACATATTGTGGCTATGCGGGGCCGAGGCCGTGACGAGCGCCGACGCAGAGCGGCTGCGCGCCGAACTGGCGCGGCTGGACGCGCGGCTGGTGTGCGAAGCCGACGGTGCGGCGCTCGCTGCCGCCTTTGCCGAATTTGCCCATGTGCCGGGGGCGCAATTTCTGGCCAATCCCGATCCGGTCGAACGCGCGCTGGCATTGGCCGCAGCGCAGGTGCGCCAGGACATGCGCGTCGCAGATAGCGGGCGCGGTGAGGCACTTGAACGGATCGACCGGCTGCAGGATGAAGTTGCACGGATCAGCGCGCTGCTCGCGGCGCTGACCGACCGGTCGGCCGATTTTCTGCCGCGCGCGATCGATGTCCCGGGCAGCGGGCCGGTAAGTTTTTCGCCAGCGGTGCGCGACCCCGCGCGCAGCTATCGCCCCGAGCCGGAAATGGGTGCATTCACGCGCTATGGCTTGGCCGAAGGCGCGTCGGCACCGGTGCGCCGGGTGCTGCGCCAGCGGCGGATGCGCGAGCAGTTTTTCCCCGCCGACCTGTTTGCCGACCCGGCGTGGGACATGTTGCTCGACCTTTATGCCGCGCAGCTTGAAGGCCAGCCGGTGGCAGTGTCGAGCCTGTGCATCGCTGCCGCAGTACCCGCGACGACCGCGCTGCGCTGGATCAAGACGATGACCGACACCGGCATGTTCGAACGCCGCGCCGACCCGCGCGACGGGCGGCGCATCTTCATCGGACTGGCCCCGCCCGCGGCGCAAGCGATGGAGCGCTATTTCGCCGCGCTGGAGACCGTGCGATAGGGGGGGTATGGTGGGCGCTGACGGGCTCGAACCGCCGACCCTCTCGGTGTAAACGAGATGCTCTACCAACTGAGCTAAGCGCCCCCGTGCGGGGAGGCCGCGCGTTAGCGGGGGCGCGCGGGCAGTGTCAAGCGGTGACGCTGAATTTGAGGTGTGAGCTTGGGTTAGCCCCAGACTGGCGGGCGGCGATGGCTCCACGGAGATGCGGCCTCTAGCTCCGCGGCCAGCGCCAGCAGCCCGGCCTCGTCGCCAAAGCGGCCGGCGAACTGGACACCGATGGGCAGGCCAGCGTCGTTCCAATGCAGCGGCAGGCTGATCGCGGGCTGGCCTGTCAGGTTCGCCATAATGGTGAACGGCAGAAATTCGAGCATGATCGCGATTGATGCCATCAGGTCGGTGGATTCAATGTCGATGGTGCCAATCGGCAGCGGCGGCGTGCCGAGCGTCGGGGTGAGCAGCATGTCATAATGCTGATGCAACTGCGCTGCGGCGCGCCCGAACTGGTGCATGGCATTGAGCGACGCCTGATATTGGGCAGCGGTGAAGCTTTTGCCCATTTCATATACGGCGAGCGTATAGCCTTCGAGTTGGTTGGGCGACGGCACCGCGCCTGTGGCTGCGCAGACGCTGTCGATCAAGCTAACCTGGCTGGTGGCATAGAGCACTGTAAATGCGTCCG
The DNA here is from genome assembly GCA_013911715.1 of Sphingopyxis sp. Classification (GTDB taxonomy): domain Bacteria; phylum Pseudomonadota; class Alphaproteobacteria; order Sphingomonadales; family Sphingomonadaceae; genus Sphingopyxis. Next base: position 10,467 of record JACEST010000036.1, read on the forward strand.
ACGACGCGGCCCACCATGCGGGCGGATCGACCAGATCGACATGATGTCCGAGCGACTGGCACAGCGCAGCGGCATGTTCGACAGCAGCGAGGCAATCGGCATGGGGCGCCGATCCGTCGGAACGCGCCCTGACCATGGCAATACGCAAGGCCTTGGGTGTTCTTGCCATTTCAGCCAGGTATGATGCTGGTTGCGGCGGTGCCCAATAGGGATCGCCGGGTGCGGCCCCGGCGGTGGCATCGAGCATGGCAGCGGTATCGCGCACGCTGCGTGACACAATATGTTCAACCTCCAGCCCACCCCAGCCCTCGCCAAGATCGGGGCCGACCGACGTGCGCGCGCGCGTGGGTTTCAGGCCGACCAGACCGCAGCACGAAGCCGGGCCGCGGATCGACCCGCCGCCGTCATTGGCATGCGCCATCGGGACGATACCAGCGGCAACCGCCGCTGCCGATCCACCCGATGATCCGCCGGGAGTGCGCGCGACGTCCCACGGGTTACGCGCCGGGCCGTAAAGCCGCGATTCGGTGACCGGCATCAGCGCGAGCTCGGGCACATTGGTCTTGCCCAAGGGCACCAGCCCCGCGGCAAGATAGCGGTCAGTCAGCGTAGCATTGCGAGTGTGCGGCGTCGCCGGGACAAGCGCTGAGCCGTGGCGTGTTGGTGCCCCTGCCAGATCGCCGAGCGAATCTTTTAGCAAAAAAGGAACGCCCGCAAAGCAGCCCTGTGGCAGCGGCCCCTGCGCCATATCACGTGCACGATCGAACATCGTCCAGATGACGGCATTGAGCGCGGGATTGTGCCGTTCGATCAAGCCGATTGCCGTGTCGACCATCTCCAGCGGGGTGACGGCGCGGTTGCGGACCAGTTCGGCCAGGCCGGTGGCATCGTAGCTGGCGTAGTCCAGAATCGGCATGGCTAATTTCCCCCCAATTTTATTGGGGGGAGTGTTCAGCCTTTTCGGGCAACTATCAAGCGGTGACGCTGAATTTCAAGCCGAGCGATTTCATGACGCCGAGCAGGGTTGAGAGCGTCGGATTGCCCTTTTCGCCGAGCGATTTGTAAAGCGCCTGACGCGCGATGCCAGCGTCCTTGGCAATCTGCGTCATCCCGCGTGCGCGGGCGACGGTATTGAGGGCGAGGACGATGACATCGCGGTCACCGCTTTCCAAGGCGTCGGCGAGGAAGGCGGCAATTGCTTCGTCGCTGTCGAGATACTCAGAGGCGTCCCATTTGCTGATTGTTACAGAACAACTATTCATAGAACGAAGTCGTATCAGCTTCGACTTTTTCAATCTCGACGGTATCACCATCAAACCCAAACTCAACTAAGATAGGGTAAGAATCGTCGATAAACACAGGTTCGTCTGAGTTTACATCGTAACCTAGTTCAACAAAAATCGAACCTGGGCATTCCCATTTCTCACCGTCGATGACGGCAGAATCTGGATCAATACTATGGCCCGTAATTTTAATAGTAGCTGCAAGCTCGGACAACGAGGCATAGGCATTGCTCGAATCCCAATCGAAATCGTCAAGCGCACGTTCAAGTTTGGCAGCCAGATCGGCAGACCACCTGTCTGACTTGCGCGCAGTGAGGGGCGTATGTGCGTTCATCAAAGTGCCCTTCCGGTCCTATATCGCCAAGCAAGGTTCGCCGCCGTTCCATCAACGTCGGCCATCACCATAGCAGAGTCTACTCCCAAGCCGAACAGGAGTTCACGGAATTCTGCCTTGTCGCCGGCCTTAATTGTGTGACGCGTTGTCTTTGCTTTCAAAATCCAGTTTCTGTCCGGAGCAGCATGCACGCTGAACAGTCCGCGCTGGCTAGCGATACGCGCTGCTACCACTGTAGGAAACATGAATCGAGTTTGCCGCACGTCGAAGGGGCCTGCAGCGAGATCATCTTCGGCAATTCGACCAACATCTGCTATTTCCACTGCTATAATCTCGCCATCGCGCTTTCCGCGTGCCGACGTTTCGCAAGCAAAGTATGCGGCGATCAGTGGATTGGTTGTCCAATCCAAAAGCCGCGTCGGTAGGCCGTGGTGTTGAGCGAGAAACAACCAGTCCCAATCCGTTGCCACCTGGGATCGATCAATCATGGGGCTAGCTAAACGTTTGAACTCATTGAAGAGCTGGAATTCTCTGGACTTTGAGTAGCGATCAGATCGCCCGGCTGTTGGTTTGAGCGGCCACTTTTGGCTTTGACCACGAAAGACCCAACGAGGCGAAGGGTGCTGACGTGCAAATTTTAGCAAATCATCCCACCGACGATGGCGCTCAGCGCGCTCGACGTAGATATCGAGCACCCCCTTTACGCCACCAGCAGCTGGTTTCTTCACGCCGCCAGTTTCCTCAGCACATAGTGCAAAATCCCGCCGTTCATGAAATATTCGACCTCGTTGGCGGTGTCGATGCGGCAGAGGGTGTTGAAGGTAAATGTGGAACCGTCGGGGCGGGTGACGGTGACGGTGACGGTCTGGCGCGGCTGGAGGGCGGCGACGCCGGTGATGGTGAAGCTGTCGTCGCCGGTCAGGCCCAGCGTTTCGCGCGTCTGGCCATCGACAAATTGCAGCGGCAGGACGCCCATGCCGACGAGGTTCGAGCGGTGGATGCGTTCGAAGCTTTCGACGATCACCGCACGCACGCCGAGCAGGTTGGTGCCCTTGGCCGCCCAGTCGCGTGAGCTGCCCGTGCCATATTCCTTGCCCGCGATGACGACGAGCGGGGTGCCGTCGGCCTTGTGCGCCATGGCGGCGTCGTAGATCGGCATGACTTCGCCGTCGTAGCGGCTCATCCCGCCTTCGATGCCGGGGACCATTTCATTCTTGATGCGGATGTTGGCGAAGGTGCCGCGCATCATCACATCGTGGTGGCCGCGGCGGGCACCGTAGCTGTTAAAGTCTGCTTTCGAGACCTGATGCTCCATCAGCCATTTGCCGGCGGGCGAGTCGGCCTTGATGCTGCCGGCCGGCGAAATGTGGTCGGTGGTGATGCTGTCGCCCAGGATGGCGAGCGGTTTGGCACCCACAATGTCGCTGACCGGGGCGGGGGTCATCGACATGCCGTCGAAATAGGGCGGGTTGGCGACATAGGTGGACCCCGCCCGCCATTGATAGGTTTCGGAGCCTTCGACCTCAATCGCCTGCCAATGTTCGTCGCCGTCATAGACGCGGGCGTAGCGCGCCTCGAACATTTCGCGGCTGATGTTGGCGGTCATCAGGTCGTGGATTTCGGCGTTGGTCGGCCAGATGTCCTTGAGATAGACGGCGTTGCCTTCGGTCGATGTGCCAATCGGCGTCGTCGTGAAATCCTCGGTCACCGTGCCCTTGAGCGCATAGGCGACGACCAGCGGCGGCGAGGCGAGGAAGTTGGCGCGCACGTCGGGCGACACGCGGCCTTCGAAGTTGCGGTTGCCCGAAATGACCGAGGCGGCGACTATGTCGTTGCCATTGATCGCCTTGCTGATGGGTTCGGCGAGCGGGCCACTATTGCCGATGCACGTGGTGCAGCCATAGCCGACGAGGTTGAAGCCGACCGCGTCAAGATCGGCCGAGAGCCCGGCGCGGTCGAGATAGTCGGTGACGACCTGGCTGCCCGGTGCGAGCGATGTTTTCACCCATGGCTTGGGTTTCAGGCCAAAGGCATTAGCCTTGCGCGCGACGAGGCCAGCGGCAACCAGCACGCTGGGGTTCGAGGTGTTGGTGCAGCTGGTGATCGCGGCGATGACGACGTCGCCGTCGCCAATGTCATGCTCCTTCCCCTCCACCGCGACGCGTTTCGCGCCGTCATGCTTGTAGACGCTGGCGAGGTCGGCGTTGAAGACATCGTCGACCTGGGTGAGGATGACCTTGTCCTGCGGACGTTTGGGTCCGGCGAGGCTGGGAACGACGCTGCCCATGTCGAGTTCCAGCGTATCGGTGAAGACGGGGTCGGGCATGTCGGCCGACAGCCACAGTCCCTGCGCCTTGGCATAGGCCTCCACCAGCGCGATATTTTCGCCGCTGCGGCCCGTCAAATGCATATAATCGAGTGTTTTTTCGTCGATACCGAAAAAGCCGCAGGTCGCGCCATATTCGGGCGCCATATTGGCGAGCGTGGCGCGGTCGGCCAGCGAAAGCGAGGCTAGGCCTGGCCCAAAATACTCTACAAAGCGCCCGACGACGCCCTTGGCGCGGAGCATTTGCGTGGCGGTGAGGACGAGGTCGGTCGCGGTGACCCCCTCGGCCAGCGCGCCCGTCAGCTTGAAGCCGACGACTTCGGGGATGAGCATGCTGACCGGCTGGCCGAGCATCGCGGCCTCGGCCTCAATCCCGCCGACGCCCCAGCCGAGCACGCCGAGGCCGTTGATCATCGTCGTGTGGCTGTCGGTGCCGACGCAGGTGTCGGGATAGGCGACCAGCGCGCCGCCCGCGTCGGTGCTGGTCCACACCGCCTGTGCGATATGTTCGAGGTTGACCTGGTGGCAGATGCCGGTGCCCGGCGGCACCGCTTTGAAGTTGGAGAGCGACTTCGACCCCCATTTCAGGAAGTCATAACGCTCGCCATTGCGGTAATATTCAATTTCGACGTTCTGCTCGAACGCCTTGGGGTGGCCGAATTCGTCGACCATCACACTGTGGTCGATGACGAGGTGGACAGGGACGAGCGGGTTGATCTTGCTGGTGTCGCCGCCCAGCCGCGCAATCGCATCGCGCATCGCGGCGAGATCGACAACGCACGGCACGCCGGTGAAATCCTGGAGCAGCACGCGCGCGGGGCGATATTGAATTTCGGTGGTGCCGGTGGGGTTTTGCTGCCAGTCGACCAGCGCCTGAATGTCGGCGGTCGACACAGTGAAGCCGCCATCCTCAAACCGCAGCAGATTTTCGAGCAGCACCTTCATGCTGAACGGCAGGCGCGACACATCGCCGAGTTTCGCCGCGGCCTTGGCGAGCGAATAATAGGCATAAGCCTTGCCGCCGACGGTGAGCGAGTCGCGGGTTCCGAGCGTGTCTTTGCCAACGGCGGTCATGATGGAGGTGCCCTTTGCTGTGGCGCGGCGGCGGGAGAGTCGCGCGCGGATGAAAACCGGAGTTTCGCTTAGGCCGGGGGG
>JACEST010000037.1 GCA_013911715.1 Sphingopyxis sp.
TCGTCCGACGCTGAGCATCGCGGGCGGCAGCGCCTATCCGCGCATCATTGATTTCGCCCGTTTCCGCGCCAGCCGTTCAACCTGTTCGAAATCAATCAGATGGTCGTCGGCGTTGACACCATATTGAATGGCATTGAACCATTTGCCCGATTGCGCTGCTTTGGCCCCGTGGGTCAAATGGCCACCGGCATCGAGGCTCATCCCCAAGATCGTTGCGCCGGGCTTGGTCAGCGCCAGCATCACCGCGCCATTGGCCTGGGCACCCGAATGCGGCTGAACGTTGACGTACCCGCAATCGAATAGCGCCTTGGCGCGGTCGATCGCCAGCGTTTCGACGGCATCGGACGGCGCGCACCCCTGATAGTAACGCTTGCCCGGATAGCCTTCGGCATATTTGTTGGTGAAGACCGAACCCTGCGCCTCCAGCACCGCTTTTGAGACGATATTTTCCGATGCGATCAGTTCTATCTGATATTGTTCGCGGTCCATTTCGCTGGCGATGGCCGCCGCAACAGCGGTGTCAGTAACGTTGACGCCGTCGGTGAAAAAGCCGGCTGCTCGGATGGCAGGGCGATCGAGCGTGGTGGTGTTCATGCGGGCGTCTCCACTGGCGGGGGATAAGTAAGTTTGCCGACGCGCCGCGCATGGCGGCCACCGGCAAAGGGAGCGGCGAGAAATGCTTCAACGCACGAACGCGCCATATCGCTGCCGATCAGCCGCGCGCCGAGCGCGATGACATTGGCGTCATTATGTTCGCGCGCAAGCCGGGCCGACAAGGGTTCGGACACGCGGGCGCAGCGGCAAGCGGGGTTGCGGTTGACGGCGATTGAAATGCCGATACCCGATCCGCACAGCGCAATCCCGAATTCCGCATCACCGCGCGCGATATGCTCGGCCAGCCGATAGCCATAATCGGGATAATCGACGCTGTCGGCACTGTCTGGCCCCAGATCGGCGACGTCATGCCCGCTGTCGCGCAGCCACGCGGTCAGTTCGGCTTTCAACGCAACGGCGGCATGGTCAGAGGCAATGGCAAGGCGCATGGTGGCTCCGGCGAAAGGCTACAAGAATCGCTTGCCGACGCTTTAGGCGAGCGCCTGTGAATTGGCCATAAGCGAAGGTGGCACTTTTGTTGCGGGGCGCTAAACCAGCGAAATGACCGACACCATCCTTGCCATGCTGATGCTCGCCGGGTTCGCGCTGACCGGCGGAGCCGTCTTTGTGTATCGCCGCGGCGAGCGCAAACGCGCGCTGCTGATGCTGCTCGCCGCGCTCGCGATGTTTGCCAATGTCGCCATTTGGTTGGCGCCCTTGCCGCCTATTTAATCGGCGAATCAGGCGCGAGCCGCATGTCCAGATAATTGTCGAGCGACTTCATCAACTGTTCGAGCTCGAATTCGAAGAAATGGTTCGCGCGCGGAATCTCATCATGGTGGATGGTGATGCCGCGCTGGGTGCGCAATTTGTCGACCAGTTTCTGCACCGATGCCGGCGGGACAATTTCGTCCTGCAGGCCCGCAACGATGATGCCCGACGAAGGGCAGGGCGCGAGGAAGCTGAAGTCATACATGTTGGCGGGCGGCGCCACCGACAGGAAACCGCGAATTTCTGGCCGCCGCATCAACAACTGCATACCAATCCACGCGCCAAAGCTGAAACCCGCGACCCATGTCGTCTGCGCCTCGGGATGGATTGATTGCACCCAATCGAGCGCCGATGCGGCATCGCTAAGCTCGCCGACGCCATTGTCGAACACGCCCTGGCTGCGGCCGACGCCGCGAAAGTTGAAGCGTAGCACAGCAAAGCCGCGCGCGACAAAGCTTTTGTACATCGCTTGGGTGATGCGGTCGTTCATCGTGCCGCCGCCCTGCGGATGCGGGTGCAAGATCAGCGCGACAGGAGCGCGCGGACGCGGCGGCGGCGAAAAACGGCCTTCGATCCGGCCTTCAGGACCGGGAAAAATCACGTCGGGCATTGCTGACCTTCTCTTTTATGGGCTGCGAACCGGGTGCGCCAGCGGGGGCTGGCGAGGGCAGGGAGCGCGCTATATACGGATATGGTTGCAAAACGCAACTTTTGCGAATCGTTTGCAACAAGGCGCATTATAACTGATGTTTTACCTCGATTATCAAGCCACTACTCCGCTCGCGCCCGAAGCGCGCGCAGCGATGCTGCGCTGGCTGGCAGGGCCAGGAGAGGGTGACGGCTTTGCCAACCCGGCGAGCAATTACCGCGCCGGGCGCGCGGCCGCGGCGGCGGTCGAGGTGGCACGCGACCAGGTGGCGGCGCTGCTCCCCCCCGGCGGCCGCGTCTATTTCACCAGCGGCGCGACCGAGTCGATCAACTGGACGCTGTTCGCGGCGCAGCGCCATTATGGTGCGCCTACGGCGGGCACAGCGATCGAACATGCCGCCGCGATCCAGTGCCTTGAACAAATGAACGGGATTTTGTGGCCCGTCGATGCATCTGGTATCGCGCAGCTTCCAAACAGCATGGCTCCCGGCATCATCGCTGCGTGTATGCTGGTGAACAACGAGATTGGGACGATCCAGCCGGTCGCTGCCTTCGCCGAAGCCGTCCATGCGGCGGGCGGCCTGCTGCTTTGCGACGCGGTACAGGGTTTCGGGCGGATGCCGATCCCCGCTGGCCCCGATTTCATCGCGGTGAGCGCGCACAAAATTCACGGACCCAAGGGTATCGGTGCACTGTGGATCAAGGACGGCGTCCATCTGCCACCTTTTCTCCTCGGCGGCGCACAGGAAGAAGGAATGCGTTCAGGCACCGTCTCGCCCGCACTTGTTGCCGGTTTCGGCGCGGCGGCAGCGCTCGCAGGGGAGCGGATGGAGGCGGATGCGGGGCATGTCGCGCATCTATGGGACATTGCCACTAACCGGCTGAGCGATTGGGCCATCAACGGCGAAACCGGGCCTGGCCAGCGCTATCGCGGCAATCTCAACCTCCGCCGCGACGGTATCAACGCCACCCGCCTGCTCTCCGATGCGCGCGACGTCGCCTTCTCGCTCGGCAGCGCGTGCGGCAGCGGTTCGGGCAGGGTCAGCCATGTGCTGCGCGCGATGGGGCTCAGCGAAGCCGAAGCGCGGTCGTCGATCCGGCTCGGCTGGGGGCGCTTTACGACCGAAGCGGAATTGACCGCCGCGCTCGATGCGCTCATCGAAGCCGCGCGATTGCAAGGGGCCGAATGACAATGGTGCGCGTGACCTTGATCCATGCTGATGGCGAAAGCCGGACCGAGGCCCACGCCGCGCCGGGCACACGGCTGCTCGAACTGGCGCAAGCGCACCTGCTGCCGCTCGAGGGCACATGCGAAGGGCAGATGGCCTGTTCGACTTGTCATGTCATTGTATCAAAAGACGATTTTGACAAACTTCCGCGCGCGAGCGAGATGGAAGAGGACATGCTCGATCTTGCCGCAGGCGCACGCCGGACGAGCCGCTTGGCGTGTCAGATCATATTGGATGAAACGCTCGACGGCCTGGTCGTGCACATCCCGGCCGAAAGCCGCAATATGCAGGGGCGTTAGGGCGAAAGCGCCAATCCTTGCATTTCGGGCCCGCCCCCGCCATATGCGCGGCGGGAGTCGGGCGGACGTGGCTTTCGCCAACCCGGTCAGGTCCGGAAGGAAGCAGCCGTAACGAATTTCGCTGCGGGTCGTTCCGGCTCCCACCCTTTCCACTATCGCAATCAAGCCGCGCGGGTCTAAAGACCCAAACTATGAGCGATTCCGCCGACGATGAAATGCCCATGATGGGGCTGGGGCTTGATGAGTCCCCGGCAGCACCGCCTGCGGCTGCAACAGGCGCCGCGTATCGCGTCCTTGCGCGCAAATATCGCCCGCAAACCTTTGCCGAACTGATCGGGCAGGATGCGATGGTGACCACGCTTGGCAACGCCATCGCGCGCGACCGTCTCGCCCATGCCTTCCTGATGACCGGGGTGCGCGGGGTCGGCAAAACCTCGACCGCGCGGCTGATCGCCAAGGCGCTCAACTGCATCGGGCCGGACGGGCAGGGCGGGCCAACGATTGATCCGTGCGGCGTTTGCGAGCCGTGCCGTGCGATTGCCGAAGGGCGGCACATCGACGTCATCGAAATGGACGCCGCGTCGAACACCGGCGTCGATGATGTTCGCGAAATTATCGAGGCGGTGCGCTATGCCGCCGTGTCGGCGCGCTACAAAATCTATATCGTCGACGAAGTGCATATGCTGTCGAAAAACGCGTTCAACGCGCTGCTCAAGACGCTCGAAGAACCACCGCCGCACGTCAAATTCCTGTTCGCGACGACAGAGGTGCAAAAGGTGCCGGTGACGGTCCTGTCACGCTGTCAGCGCTTCGACCTGCGCCGCATCACGCCGGCGATGCTGTTCGATCATTTCGCCGCTATCCTGACCAAGGAAGGCGTCGAGGCCGAGCCGCCTGCCATCTGGCTGATCGCCAACGCCGCCGAAGGATCGGTGCGCGACGGGTTGTCGATCCTCGATCAGGCGATTTCGCACGCTGACCTCGACGGCGGCGGGAAAGTCACGGCCAGCCAGGTGCGCGCGATGCTGGGCTTGTCTGACCGGTCGGGTATTTTCAATCTGCTCGGCGCGGTGCTTGCCGGGGATGCGGGCGCAGCGATCGATCTCGCGCGCCAGCATTATGCCCTGGGCATCGAACCCATCGCGCTGGTGCGCGGGATGATGGATCTCGTGCATGCCGTGACGCTGGCGAAGGTTGCGCGCCACGACGACACAGCGCTGCCCGAAGAGGATCGCGCGCGCATGACCGACTGGTCGGCGCGGCTGGCGCACGGCCAGCTCCACCGGCTGTGGCAGCTGCTGACGCGCGGGCATGACGAGGTGTTGCGCTCCAACACGCCGCTCGACCATCTCGAAATGTTGCTGCTGCGCATCGTCCACGCCGCCACAATGCCCGATCCGGGCGAGCTGGCGAAAATGTTCGCGGGCGGGGTTCCGGCTGCTACGCCAGCGATTGCCGCGCCTGCGCCGCCGGTCGCCGATGCGCCGCGCGATGCCGCCGCCTTATATGCGCTGATTGAGGGTGCGCAGCGTCACCGTATCGCTGTCCTGTTCCACGACCATGCTCGCATCATTGCGCTGGAAGGAGAATTGCTCACCCTCGCGCGCACACCTGGCATTGACGATAGCGTCGCGCGCGAAATTGCTGATGCCCTGGGTGCGGCCACCGGCCAGCGCTGGCGCGTCGCGTTCGGCGATGGTGAGGGCGCACCCAGCCTCGGTGAAGCATCTGCCGCTGCTAGCCGCGACAGCGACGCCGCCATCCGCGAATTGCCCGTGGTCAAAGCCGCACTCGCGGCCTTTCCCGCCGCGCGCATCCTCCCCCCCGAAGAAGAAAGCAGGAAAGCATCATGAATTCGTTCGAGGATATGATGAAAGCGGCGCAGCAAGCCGCCGCCAATGTCCAGGCACAAATGGCCGAGGCGCAGGCCAAGCTCGACAATGTCGAGGTTGAAGGCGTCTCGGGCGGCGGCCTCGTCCGCATCCGCGCGTCGGCCAAGGGCCGCATCATCGCCATCGCTATCGACGACAGCCTGATGGTGCCCGCCGACAAACAGATGCTTGAAGACCTGCTCGCCGCCGCGTTCAACGATGCGCGCGAAAAGGCCGACGCGGCGAGCAATGAGGAATTGTCAAAGGCGACTTCGGGTCTGCAATTGCCGCCGGGATTCAAACTGCCATTTTGAGAATTCCGTCGCCCCTGCCCAGGGGCGATGGCATAGTCTTTGACAGCTCGCGCTCAGGCACAGGTTGAAGCGAAGCAATTATACGCCATATTAGCGTCAACCCGATATACCGCGCGCGGCGCCAAACCAACGCCGCCCGCCCAGGAGCGTGACTTGACCCAGACTTTCCCCCTGTTGCCGCTGCGCGACATTGTTGTTTTTCCGCAGATGATTGTTCCGCTGTTTGTTGGGCGGGACCGCTCGGTCGCGGCGCTCGAAGCGGCGATGGAGAGCGATAAGGAAATTTTCCTGGTCACCCAGCTCGACCCTGGCGAGGACGATCCTGAGCGCGATGACCTTTATGATCTTGGAGTGATTGCGTCGGTTCTGCAGTTGCTGAAGTTGCCAGACGGCACGGTGCGCGTGCTCGTTGAGGGCAAGCAACGCGCCAAGCTCGAGGCGCTCGATGGTTCGGACAAAGCCGTGTTGGCGACTGTGTCGCTGCTCGATGATGTTGCCGACGAGAGCAATGAAACCGCGGCGCTGATGCGCTCGGTGCTCGACCAGTTCGAAAATTATGCCAAGCTCAACAAGAAAATGCCGTCCGAAACGGCGGTTCAGCTATCGCAGATCGACGACGCCTCGCGCCTTGCCGATGCTGTGGCGGGCAATTTGAACATCAAGGTTGCCGACAAACAGGCGCTGCTCGTCGAACCCGCGCCGTCGAAACGGCTCGAAATGGTGTTCGCCTTCATGGAAGGCGAGCTGGGTGTGCTTCAGGTCGAAAAGAAGATCCGCGGCCGCGTGAAGCGGCAGATGGAGAAGAGCCAGCGCGAATATTATCTCAACGAGCAATTGAAGGCGATCCAGCGCGAACTTGGCAACGACAATGGTGAGGGCACCGACGACCTGACTGAGCTGCAGGAGAAAATCGATGGCCTGAAGCTGTCGAAGGAAGCCAAGACCAAGGCCGTTGCCGAACTGAAAAAACTTCGCGCCATGGCGCCCATGTCGGCCGAAGCGACCGTGGTCCGGAATTATCTCGACACGCTGCTCGGTCTGCCGTGGGGCAAGAAATCGAAGCTGAAAAAGGATATTGCGGCGGCGCAGGCGGTGCTCGACGCTGATCATTTTGCGCTCGACAAGGTCAAGGACCGGATCGTCGAATATCTGGCGGTGCAGGCACGCACCAACAAACTCAAAGGCCCGATCCTGTGTCTCGTCGGTCCGCCGGGTGTGGGCAAAACCTCGCTTGGGCGCAGCATTGCCAAGGCGACGGGGCGCGAATTTATTCGCCAGTCGCTGGGCGGCGTGCGCGACGAAGCCGAAATTCGCGGCCATCGCCGCACCTATATCGGCTCGCTGCCGGGCAAGATTGCGACCAATTTGAAAAAGGCGGGGACGATGAACCCGCTCTTCCTGCTCGACGAAATTGACAAGCTGGGCCAGGATTTTCGCGGTGATCCGGCCTCGGCGTTGCTCGAGGTGCTCGACCCTGAACAGAATGGCAAGTTTCAGGACCATTATCTTGAGGTTGATATTGACCTGTCGGATGTGATGTTCGTGACCACCGCCAACAGCCTCAATCTGCCGCAACCTTTGCTCGACCGCATGGAGATTATCCGGCTCGAAGGCTATACCGAAGACGAGAAGGTCGAGATTGCGCAGCGTCATCTGATCGCCAAGCAGATTGAGGCGCATGGTTTGAAGCTGGGCGAGTTCGAACTGGCGGAGGACGGATTGCGGTCGCTCATCCGCCACTACACCCGCGAGGCTGGGGTTCGCACGCTGGAACGCGAGATTGCGCGGTTGGCGCGCAAGGCGCTGCGCCGCATATTGGAAGGCAAGGCCACCAATATCACAGTGACCGCCGACAATCTCGCTGATTTTGCCGGTGTGCAGAAATTCCGCCATGGCATGGGTGACAAGGAAGACCAGATTGGCGCGGTTACCGGTCTTGCCTGGACCGAGGTGGGCGGCGAATTGCTCACCATCGAAGCCGTAACGGCGACCGGTAAGGGCCAGGTGCGCACCACGGGCAAGCTCGGTGAGGTGATGACCGAATCGGTGCAAGCCGCGCTGTCGTTCATCAAGGCGCGCGCGCCAAGCTATGGCATCCGCCCCAGCATCTTTGCACGCAAGGACATCCATATCCATTTGCCCGAAGGCGCGGTGCCGAAAGACGGTCCGTCGGCTGGCGTCGGCATGGTAACCGCGATGGTGTCGACTCTGACTGGTGTCGCGGTGCGCAAGGATGTCGCCATGACTGGCGAAGTCACGCTGCGCGGGCGGGTGCTGGCAATCGGTGGGCTTAAGGAAAAACTGCTTGCCGCGCTGCGCGGTGGTATCGCTACAGTGCTGATTCCACAGGAAAATGAGAAAGACCTTGCTGAAATTCCAGCCAATATCCGCGAGGGTCTGACCATCGTGCCAGTCAGCCATGTCGACGAAGTCCTTGCGTTAGCGCTGGTCCAGCCGCTGGTCCCGATCGAATGGACCGAAGCCGATGAGCTGGCGGCTTCGCCAGTGCCAGGCAGCGGCAGCGACATTGACGCGACGATTCGTCACTAAGCACCTGCTTTTGTTGCAATGCAGCAAGGTAAAAATTGGCGTTTATGCGACGAATTGGCGATTTTTTGCTTTGACAAAGCCTGGTGAAAGGCCGTTAGTGCGCGTCCATGACAGAAACGTCATGATTCAGATTGAACGCAATTAAGGGGGTTCCCAAGGGATGAACAAGCAAGACCTGATCGCCACTGTCGCTGATGCCAGCGGCCTCACGAAGAGCGATGCGAGCAAAGCGGTCGAAGGCGTTTTTGACGCAATCACTGGCGCGCTGAAAAAGGGTGGTGAGGTCCGTCTTGTCGGATTCGGCACCTTCTCGGTCAGCAAGCGCAAGGCATCGACCGGTCGCAACCCACGCACCGGCGAAACCATGACGATTCCGGCATCGACCCAGCCGAAGTTCAAAGCTGGCAAGGCATTGAAAGACGCGGTCAACTGATTTTTTTGGCGCAGGCTGAAACATCGGAAAAAGGGGGTCGCGGTCACCATGCTGCGGCCCCTTTTTCTGTTGTGCTGCCCGATTGGTTGCCGCGCAAACTTGCCGTTGCAATTGCCAGCGCATCACCCTAATGGCCGCGCCTGCGGTCCTTCGGGCGGCAAATGGGTGCGTAGCTCAGCGGTAGAGCACTCCCTTCACACGGGAGGGGTCACAGGTTCAATCCCTGTCGCGCCCACCATTTCCCGGTCGGGTATGCGGGATCACGCTACACGGACAATGTCGATGCACCATGGGCCTGACGCAATGCTGCATGGCCTATTCATGGGCCATTCAATGCGCTGCGGCCAAAGCCGCTGCATGAAATGGTACTTTTCTTTATTGTTGGCTATCGCAGCACTTGCACCTGGTGGACTGCCGACCAGCGCGTTTGCGCGCGACGACCGCGAAGCGGAATCGGCGCGCGCGGCGGCCGAGCAAGGGCAGGTGCTGCCGCTCGGCAGGTTGGTCGCCATGGTGCAGGCGCGGCCACCCTATCGCGAAATGGTTTATTTGGGCGGACCACAGTTTGATGTGCGCGCCATGCGCTATGGCCTGAAGTTTTTGGATGGCAACAAGGTCATTGTGGTCTTTGTCGACGCCCGCACGGGCAAGATTGTCGGGCGGCAGCCCTGACGAGCGTTGCGCCCTTTTGCTGGGCCCGGTGCGGTGCTACCTCCCTCAATGATTAAACAGCCGCCCGCAGCGGCGCGAAAGGTGAAGCGATGCGCATTTTGATTGTCGAAGACGAACCGACCCTCGGACCGCAGCTCAAAATGACATTGGAGCAGGCGGGTTACGCCGTGGATCTCGCCACCGACGGTGAAGACGGCCATTTCATGGGTTCGACCGAAAATTACGATGCCGCAATCCTCGATCTGGGCTTGCCCGAAGTCGACGGGCTTACCGTGCTCGACCGCTGGCGGCGCGAGAAGCGCAATTTCCCGGTGCTGGTGCTCACCGCGCGCGACAGTTGGTCGGACAAAGTAGCCGGGCTCGACGCCGGGGCCGATGACTATCTGGCCAAACCTTTTCAGACCGAAGAGCTGATCGCGCGGCTGCGTGCGCTGATCCGCCGCGCTTCTGGCAATGCCTCGAGCGAGCTGATCGCCGGCGACGTGCGGCTTGACACGCGCTCGGGCCGCGTGACGCTGGCAGGCCAATCGGTCAAGCTGACGGCGCAGGAATTTAAGTTGCTGTCTTACCTGCTTCATCACAAGGGCAAGGTGGTGTCGCGCACCGAGTTGATCGAGCATATTTACGATCAGGATTTTGACCGCGATTCGAACACGATCGAAGTGTTTGTGACGCGTATCCGCAAGAAATTGGGTGCCGACATCATCACCACCATTCGCGGGCTTGGCTATCAGCTCGACGACCCGCAGGGCTGATGCACCACGCAGTGACCCCGGGGTCCGGCATGGCGGCGCGCGTCACCGGTCAGACCACCGGTTCGCTCAGTCGGCGCATGATCGGCATCGCCGCGCTGTGGATCAGCCTGCTGCTGCTCGGCGGCGGATTTGCGCTCGACCGGGTGCTGACCGGGGCCATCACGAGAAACTTTGACAGCGGGCTCGAATATGTCCTGCTGGCGATGATCCGTTCCGCCGAAATCGGGCCAGACGGCGAGGTGCGGATGATCCAGCCGCTCGGCGAGCAGCGTTTCCTCGAACCTTATAGCGGCCTATACTGGCAGATCAGCGGCCGCGGGCATGAACCTTGGCCGTCGCGCTCGCTGTGGGATCGGCGGCTGGTGTCGCCCGAAAATCACCGCGACGATGCGCTCCATATTTATGATAGCAGCCAGTTTGACGGCGAAGAGTTGCGGATCCTGGAACGCAACGTCCAATTGCCAGGCAGCTCCACCAGCTGGCGGTTTCAGGTGGCGCAGTCGCGCGATATTCTCGACCAGCAAATTCGCGCCGTGCGGCAGACGCTTTACCCCAGCCTGGGAGTGCTGGGATTGGGTTTGATCGCGCTGGCGGCATTGCAGACCATCTATGGACTGTGGCCGCTGCGGCATTTGCGCATCGCGATTGCGGCACTGCGCGGCGGCGAAGCTGCGCGGCTCGCGCGGCCGATGCCCAACGAGGTGCAGCCGGTGGTCGATGAACTCAATGCGCTGTTAGCGCACAGCGAAAAGCAAGCCCAAGAAGCGCGCACCCATGCGGGCAATCTTGCCCATGCGCTCAAGACGCCGTTGGCGGTGCTGGTGTCAAGCGCTGCGTCGGCAACGCCTGACCTTGCCGAAACGGTCAAGCGCGAGGCGGCGACGATGAAGCGGCAAGTCGACCATCATCTTGCACGGGCGCGGGTTGTGGGTCGGCGCGGTTCGGTGCAGGCGCGCTGCAAGGTCTGGGATAGTGTGGACAGCGTCCAGCGGGCGGTGGCGCGGCTCTACCCTGATCTGCGCATCGATGCGGATGGTGATCGCAGCGTGATTGCGCGCGTCGAGCGTCAGGACCTGGATGAATTGCTGGGCAATCTGCTCGAAAATGCCGCCAAATATGGCGGTGGCAGCGCGTTTGTCACCGTGCGCCGGGTGGATGGCATGGCCGAAATCGCGGTCGAGGATGACGGTCCCGGCATTGCGCCAGCGGACCGGCTGCGCATCTTTGACCGCGGCGTGCGGCTCGATAGCGCCAAACCCGGAACGGGTCTCGGACTGGCGATTGTCCGCGATGTCGCCGAACTTTACGGTGGCAGCATCCTGCTTGAGGATAGCGAGGATATGGGCGGATTGCTGGTCCGCCTCAGACTGCCGACCGCATGAAAAAGGGGGCCGCACAAAGCGCGCGACCCCCCGTTGTTGTGATGCTGCTTAGCAGCAAGCTGCGCCGCAGCAAACGCCGATGACGCAGCAAGCGGCTTCGAACGCCGCAGGTGCGGCCGCCATGGCCGACGACGAGATCGAGGCCAATGCAGCGGCCGACAAGGTCAAAAATGCTTTCATGATATTTTCCATTCTCAGATTGATTGAAACAAAATTCTCAGTTCAGCTGTTCGCTGAAATTTGGCGGTGGCGTTGGCGGAGCTGTGCTCCATTCGCGTGCACCCTGGCCGACAAGACCGTCGGCAATCTGGGTCTTGATGATTGGCTGGGCGGCAGAGTCGATCGCTGGCGCGGTCATCGCAGCGGTGCAGCGCAGGTTGCAGGCCAGTTCACAATCATCGCCCAGCACCTCTGGGCAGCAATCGCTATCCATATGTTCGGCCGCGTCGCGGCATGCCATCGCACGGTCAGCCGCCCATGCCGATGACGGCCCGGCGGCAGTGAACGCAAGCAACGCGATAATGAGCAAGCGGCGGAGCATCGGAACAGAGTTCTGCGCGAATTGCCTGCAAGTTACAAGCGCCGTGAACTTACCAGCTCAAGCCTCGCGCAGCCGCTCATGATGGCGGATCACCTCGTCGATGATGAAGCGCAGGAATTTTTCCGAAAATTCGGGGTCAAGATCAGCGTCGCGCGCCAGTTGGCGGAGCCGTTCAATCTGCCTTTCCTCGCGGCTTGGGTCGGCGGGCGGCATATCCATCCGGGCCTTTAGCTCGCCCACCGCCTGCGTAATCTTGAAGCGTTCGGCGAGCATGAACACCAGCGCAGCATCGATATTGTCGATGCTCTGGCGATAGCGCCCCAATTGGCTGTCATCCACGGTGTTGCTCCCTCTGCCTGAATGTCGTTGCCAAACCCGGCAGGCCAAGGCAATGGCGAACAATTATGACCGCCGAAATCCACCGTCTGCACGCCGACCGGGCACCGTCGCTCGATCCGATGCTGGCGCTGGTCGCTGCCGACATGCACGAAGTGAACGCGGCGATCCTCGACCGGATGCAGTCCGACGTGCCGCTGATTCCCGAACTGGCGGGCCACCTTATCGCCGGCGGCGGCAAACGGATGCGGCCGATGCTGACACTCGCCTGCGCGCAATTGCTCGATTATCCGGGCCGGCGCCATTGCAAGCTAGCTGCGGCGGTGGAGTTTATCCACACGGCGACCTTGCTGCACGACGATGTCGTTGATGGATCGGGCCTGCGCCGCGGCAAGAAGACCGCCAACCTGATCTGGGGCAACAGCGCCAGCGTGCTGGTGGGTGATTTTCTGTTCAGCCGTGCGTTCGAGCTGATGGTCGAGGATGGCTCGCTCAAGGTGCTCAAAATCCTCTCTCGCGCGTCAGCGGTGATTGCCGAGGGCGAGGTCAACCAACTGTCGGCGCAGCGCCGCGTCGAGACCAGCGAGGACCAGTATCTCGCCATCATCGGTGCCAAAACGGCCGAATTGTTCGCCGCTGCGAGCAAGATTGCCGCCGTCGTTGCGGAGTCGGATGAAGCGACCGAAGCGGCGCTCGACGCCTATGGTCGCAACCTGGGTATTGCGTTCCAGCTCGTCGACGATGCCATTGATTATGTGTCCGACGCCGCCACCATGGGCAAGGGCGTGGGCGATGATTTCCGTGACGGCAAGGTGACGTTGCCGGTTATCCTTGCGCATGCGCGCGGGGACGCAGAAGAACGCGAATTCTGGCGGCAGGCGATGATCGGGCACAAGGTGTCTGACGATGATCTGGCTTATGCGACAGGGTTGCTCGCCAAACATGATGCGGTCATCGACACTTTGGCGCGTGCGCGCCATTATGGCCAGCGCGCGGTTGATGCACTCGGCGGGTTCCGGCCCAGCCAGGCGCGCGCCGCGCTGACCGAGGCGGTCGGCTTCGCGGTCGCCCGCGCTTATTGAGCGATGACTATTAAGGCTTGCGAGCTGCCGGTCATGGCGGTGCTACCGCAGTTGCTGGCCGCACTCTCGATCCGTTCCAATGCTGTGCTAATTGCCCCGCCCGGCGCAGGCAAAACGACGAGGGTCGCGCCAGCACTGCTCGGCCAGCCCTGGGCTACCGGCGCCATCTGGCTGCTCAGCCCGCGCCGCCTTGCCGCCCGCGCGGCTGCCGAACGTATCGCCAACGAACTGGGCGAGCCGGTTGGCGGGCGTGTCGGCTATGCAACGCGGCTCGACAGCAAGCATTCGGCGGACACGCGGTTGTTGGTGATGACGCACGGGCTGTTCCGCAACCGCCTGCTCGCCGACCCTGAACTGGGCGGCGTGTCGGCGGTGCTGTTTGACGAAATCCACGAACGCAGCTTGGACAGCGATTTCGCACTGGCGTTGGCGGTTGATGCGCAGCAGGGGTTGCGGCCCGAATTGCGCTTGCTCGCCATGTCGGCGACGCTTGACGGGACGCGCTTTGCCAGCCTGCTCGGCGGGGCGGCGGTGATCGAGAGCCAGGGGCAGAGCCACCCGCTGACGCTGCGCTACTTGGCGCGGCGCGTGGAGCAGCCTTTGCCCGATGCGATGCTGGCCGCGGTGCGGCGTGTGCTCGCCGATGGTGAGTATGGTGATATGCTCGCATTTCTGCCGGGGGCGGGCGAAATTGAGCGGACCGCCGAGCGCGTCGAGGCAGCGGGGCTGCCGCTTGTCGTTCACCGCCTGCACGGACAAATTGACCCGGCATTGCAACGCGCTGCGCTGGTGCGTGACCCGGAAGGGCGGCGCAAGCTCATCCTCGCCACCAGCATCGCCGAAACCAGCCTGACCATTGATGGCGTGCGCATCGTCATCGACAGCGGGATGGCGCGGCGACCGCGGCTCGACCGTGATGCCGGGATGACGCGGCTGGTGACCGAACGGGCGAGCCAAGCCGCTGTAATTCAACGTTCTGGTCGCGCCGCACGGCAAGGTCCAGGGGTGGCGTACCGGCTGTGGGAAGAGGCTGGGACCGCCGGGATGCCGCCGTTTGACCCGCCCGAAATCCATGAAAATGATTTGGCGCCGGTGGTGCTCGACTGTGCCAGCTGGGGGATTGTCGATCCGCGCCAGCTGGCGTGGCTTGACCAGCCGACCCCGGCGGCAGTGGCCGACGCGCGGGCGCGGCTGGAGGTGATTGGCGCGATTGGCAGCGACGGACGAATTACCAATCATGGCAAAGCATTAGCGGCCATTCCCTTGCCCGTTGCGATGGCACATATGCTGGTGACTGCGCAGGATGAGCGCGCGGCGGAGCTGGCCGTGTTGCTGACCGAGCCGGGGCTGGGCGGGCGCAATGTTGACGTCGAACAGCGTTGGCGGAGTTGGCAAGCGGCGCGCGGCGAGCGGGCCGAGGGCGCGCGGCGGCTGGCAAGACGACTGTCCAAACTGGCAAAATCGCGCGACCACGCGCGTGCAAATGACGGCGAATGGAGTGTTGGTGCGCTGCTCGCGCTCGCTTGGCCCGACCGGGTGAGCCAACGGCGCGGCGCAGCGCGCGGCGATTATCTGAGCGCTGGCGGACGCGCGTTTCGCCTCGACCCCGCCGACAGCCTCGCCAACGAGCCCTGGCTGGTCGTCGCCGACGCGCAGGGCCGCGCCGACGGCGCACGCATCATGGCGGCAGCAGCGATCGATGCCAACACAGTCGAGGCGATGTTCGCTGACCGGATCGCAGTACGGCGGCATTGCCGCTATGATCCCGCCGCCGACCGCGTCGACCAGACCGCCGAGCGGCGGCGGGATCATAGCGGCAATGCCGCCGTACTGCG
>JACEST010000038.1 GCA_013911715.1 Sphingopyxis sp.
GTGCTGATCGTGTCCGAACAAGCGCTGAAGGATCATGGGCTGACCCCGATTGCGCGCATCCACAATTTGACCGTGACGGCGGGCGACCCGGTGATCATGCTCGAAGAACCGTTGTTCGCGACCGATCGCGCGCTGAGCCGTGCAGGCATGACGATTGGCGACATCGACGCCTATGAAGTCAACGAAGCCTTTGCGCCGGTGCCGCTGGCGTGGCTGAAACATATGGGCGCGGACCCCGCGAAGCTGAACCAGCATGGCGGCGCGATCGCGCTGGGGCATCCGCTGGGGGCATCAGGCACCAAGCTGATGGCGACGCTGCTCGGCGTGCTGAAAGCGAATGGCGGCAAATATGGCTTGCAGACGATGTGCGAAGGCGGCGGCGTTGCCAATGTGACGATAATTGAGCGCTTGTAGCTTTCAATTTTTGATTTGACCGTTCGTCCTGAGGAGCCATTGAGCTTGTCGAAATGGCGTCTCGAAGGACCCCACGCGCTGGGGCCTTTGAGACAGGACTTCGCTTCGCTCTGCCCTTCCTCAGGCCGAACGGAAATGGGAAAGGAAATTTTGACATGATACTCGATTCCACCGTAGCCGCAGTCATCACCGGCGGCGCCTCCGGGCTTGGCGCGGCAACCGCGCGCGCGCTCGCGGCCAAGGGCGTCAAGGTCGCGATCTTTGATCTGCAGACCGAAAAGGGCGAAGCCGTCGCGGCCGAAATCGGCGGAATATTTTGCGAGGTGAATGTCACCAGCGACGAAAGCGTCGATGCCGGTTTCGCCAAGGCGCGCGCGGCACATGGGCAGGAGCGCATCCTTGTCAACTGCGCTGGGACCGGTGCGGCGATGAAGACTGCGAGCCGCTCGAAAACCGACGGCACGATCAAACATTATCCGCTCGATGCCTTCAACTGGCTGATCCAGATCAACCTGGTCGGCACCTTTCGCTGCATTGCCAAATCGGCGGCCGGGATGATGACGCTCGATCCGCAGAATGACGATGGCGAGCGCGGCGCGATCGTCAACACCGCAAGCGTCGCGGGTGAAGACGGCCAGATGGGCCAGGTCGCTTACTCGGCGTCAAAGGCGGGCGTGATCGGCATGACCCTGCCCATCGCGCGCGATCTGATGAGCGAGGGGATTCGCGTCAACACGATTCTGCCCGGGATTTTCGAAACCCCGCTGATGCTGGGTGCGCCGCAAAATGTGAAAGATGCGCTCGCGGCATCGGTGCCCTTCCCCAAGCGGCTCGGCAAGCCCGAGGAATATGCCCATCTGGCGCTCGCCATGATCGAGAACAGCTATTTCAACGGCGAAGATGTGCGTCTGGACGGCGCGATACGGATGGCGCCGCGCTGACGCCCAACGCGCTCTGGCCAGACGGGAAGAACTCATGGGGGTGGCAGCCGCCACATAAACACCGCTTCAAGCGGTTTGCCGAACACCCGCGCGATGCGGAACGCGACCTCCAGGCTGGGCGAATATTTCCCCTGTTCGATCGCGGCGATGGTCTGGCGCGTCACGCCGACGCGCTCGCCCAGCTCGGCCTGCGTCATTTCGCTGGCCAGAAAGCGCAGCGTGCGAATGTCGTTGGTGAAGGGAAGCGGCATGGCTTACGCTCCCCGCCGATACAGCCACAATTGCACACCGATGCGGACGAGTTCGCAACCCACGACCACGCCGATCAGGCTGTAAAGCATGGTAACACGGTCGTAGCCCGCGAAGATCAGCCAGATACACAGCCACATACCAAGCACGGCGGGGTAATAGGCATAATGGGTGCCGCGCCAGTGGATGACGCGTTCGCGCTCGTCGGCCGTGGCTTGGGCGTCATCGGGATTGCGCGCGGCGATAAAGCCGATGATCACCGACATGGCGGCAATGATGGCGATGGTGACGATGATCAGCAGCCCGCCGCTCGCCGCCAGATGCTCGGGCCCGCGTGGCAGCACGATGTGCGAATGGATGAAGAACCAGCCAAAGGCAGCGATCATCACCACCAAGGCCACCCAATGCGTTTTTTCCCGAAAGGTCATAATTTTCTCCGTGTCGATTATCTATGACTCGATGTTATATATTGCTGACATAGAGTCAAGCATAATAAACATCATGCGGCTTCCGGCTTTTGCGCGGCCCGATTAGCCGCTAAGCCCCCGTCCCATGTCCACGCTTCCCAAAACCCTCACGCTCGACACCTCGACGAGCCGCGCCAATCCGATGCCGCAGCCGATGAAGCGGCTGACGGTGCCGCGTATCCGCCAGCGCAAGGGCGGCGAGCCGCTGGTGATGCTGACCGCTTACACCGCGCGCATGGCGCAGCTGTGCGATCCGCACTGCGACATGCTGCTCGTTGGCGATTCGCTGGCGCAGGTGATTTACGGCCTGCCGCACACGGTGGCGGTGTCGATGGAGATGATGGCGCTGCACGGTGCCGCCGTGGTGCGCGGCAGCTATCATGCCGCCGTCATCGTCGACATGCCGTTCGGCAGCTATGAAGCCTCGCCCGAGCAGGCCTTTGCCAGCGCCTCGCGCTTGCTCAAGGAAACCGGCGCGGCGGGGGTCAAGCTTGAGGGCGGCAAGGTCATTGCGCCGACCATCGAATTCCTCACCCAGCGCGGCATTCCGGTGATGGGGCATGTCGGCCTGACGCCGCAGGCGGTCAATATCCTCGGCGGTTACGGTGTACGCGGCAAAAGCGATGAAGAGGCGCGCGCCATTGTCGAAGATGCACTGGCGGTCGCCAAGGCCGGGGCCTTTGCCATGGTGATCGAAGGCGTGATGGAAAGCATCGCGATTGAAATTACAACGCGCGTGCCCTGTCCGACGATCGGCATCGGCGCGTCGGCGCAATGCGACGGCCAGGTGCTCGTCACCGACGACATGCTTGGCATGTTTGATCGCACGCCGAAATTTGTGAAGCGCTTTTCGGACATGGCGGCGGTGGTGACCGCGGCGGTGACCAGCTATGCCGACGAAGTCAGGTCGCGTTCATTCCCGACCGAGCAACAGCTTTACCGCGATTGACCCGCGCCGCCCATGCGCGCATCCGTGAAAGGCTTGGCCTTTTCGGGGGGGCTCGCTATGGACACGGGCCACGCCGCTGCCAGGCAGCGCTGACAAGTTGATGATGGAGGAATGATTGGCCACTCGGCCCCCAGCCAACGCCGCCCTGTTGCAGGAAGTCGATGAGGCTGTCCGCAAGGATGCGCTTGACAATTTTGCCCGCCGCTTTGGCCGCTGGATCGTCGCCGCGGTGCTTGCCGCGCTGCTGGCGTTCGGCGGCTATTTGTTGTGGCAGAACCAGCAACGCGCCGCTGCTGGCGAAAAAGGCGAAGCGCTTGTCGCTGCCTTTGACAAGCTGAAGAGTGGCGATGCCAAAGGTGCAACGTCTGCGCTCACTACGATCAAGGGCAATGGTCCGCCGGCTTACAGTGCCGCTGCCACCATCCAGCTCGCCAATTTGCGCGCTGCCCAGGGCGACGCCAAGGGCGCGGCTGCGCTGCTCGCCGGGATCGCCGCCGATGATGGAGTGGACCGCTCGCTGCGCGACTTGGCTCTGATACGCCAGACCGCGCTCGAATTTGACACGCTCAAGCCCGAACTGGTCATTGCGCGGCTGGCACCGATTGTGAACAGCAGCGATCCGGTGTCGGCCTGGTATCCCAGCGCCGCCGAACTGACCGCCATTGCCCATTATCGCGCCGGACGGTTCGACCAGGCTGGCGCGCTTTACGCCAAAATTGCCAGGATCAAGGATACCCCGCCGTCGCTGCAATCGCGCACGATCCAGATGGCAGGGATGCTGGGGATCGACGCGGTCGACGACCGTGCGGGCGCCGCGGCACAGAAGGACGGACAAAATGCAAATTAAGCGTGGCGGCATCAACCAGCGGCTGATGATGGTCGTGGCTGCGGCGCTGCCGCTCGCCGGGTGCGGTGTGCTGGGCGGCGGTGATGGCGGTCCCAAGACCCCGACCATCGGCAATCGCGTGTCGATTCTGTCGAACGATGCCAGCATCAAGCTCGACCCGACCATTGCCGGCCAGGCGGTGCTGGTGCCAGATGCGCAGAGCAACGCCGATTGGCCGCAATCGGGCGGCAATGCCTCCAAGTCGGTGGGTCATGTCGCGCTGGGGACCAGCCGCACCCAAATCTGGTCGGCCAAAATTGCCGGCAACAGCAACACGGTGCGCCTCGCCTCGCCGCCGGTGGTTGGCGGCGGGCGATTGTTCGCCATCGGCACCGACGCTGTGGTCCATGCCTTTGCCGCCGACACGGGCGCATCACTGTGGCGGATCGGCATTGGTTCGGAAGAACGCGATTTCGCCCGCGCGCTGTTTGGCGGCGGCGTCGCGGTTGAAGGCAATTTTGTTTATGCCACCAGCGGCGCGGGCGATGTTGCCGCGATCAACGCCGAAACCGGCGCGCTGGTGTGGAAGGTCAAACCCGCCGGGCCGCTGCGCGGTGCGCCGACGGTGGCGTTCGGCAGCCTTTATGTGATGACGCAGGACAATCAGATGCTGGCGTTGGCCGCCACCGACGGCGCGGTGCAATGGCAGGCATCGGCCTCGCTGCAGGCGGGCAGCGTGTTCGGCGCGGGATCTCCGGCGGCGGGGCAAGGCACGATTGTCGCGGGCTATTCGTCGGGCGAGGTGCAGGCCTATCGTTATGAAAATGGCCGCGACCTTTGGGATGACGCGCTCGCCCGGACCAGCATGACGCTGTCGGTGGCCACACTCACCGACGTCGATGCCGACCCGGTGATCGACCGGGGCCGCGTGTTTGCGCTGGGCCAGGGCGGGCGCATGGCGTCGTACGAACTGCTCACCGGCCAGCGCAGCTGGGAAATCTCCATCGCGGGCATTTCGACGCCGTGGGTGGCGGGCGAATGGATTTACGCCGTGACGGACGATTCCCAGCTGCTGTGCATCGCGCGCGCGACCGGCAAGGTGCGCTGGATTTCGCGCCTGTCGCGCTTCCGCAATGAAGAAAAGAAAAAGAATCCGATCCGCTGGACCGGCCCGCTGCTTGCGGGCGGGCGGCTGATTTTGGTCAACACCGAAGGCGAACTGGCAGAGGTTCTGCCTGAAGACGGCAGCATCGCGGCGACGCAGAATTTGAAAACGCCCTTCTCGCAGCCGCCGATTGTCGCGGGCGGGGTGCTCTATCTGCTCGGCGACGATGGCCGGATTACCGCGTGGCGCTGAGCTGCCCGATAAGGAACTAGACCATGGCCGCGAAGGCCCGCGTTGCCATCATCGGCCGACCCAATGTCGGCAAATCGACATTGTTCAATCGGCTGGTCGGCAAGCGGCTCGCGCTGGTCGACGACCAGCCGGGGGTGACGCGCGACCGGCGCGAAGGTGACGCCAACCTGCTCGGCTTGGAATTTCTGATCATCGACACGGCGGGTTTTGAGGAAGAAGACCCCTCCAGCCTGCCGGGCCGAATGCGCGCGCAAACCGAAATGGCCGTCGAGGGCGCCGATGTCGCGCTGTTCATGATCGACGCGCGCGCCGGGCTGACCCCGCTTGACGAGGAAATCGGTCGCTGGTTGCGCAGTGCGGCGACGCCGGTAGTGCTTGTCGCGAACAAGGCCGAGGGCAAGGCGGGCGAGCAGGGCGTGCTTGAGGCTTATGCGCTGGGGCTGGGCGACCCCATCGCTTTGAGCGCCGAGCATGGCGAAGGCGTCGTCGATCTGTTCGATGCGCTGCGCCCCTATGTCGAGCCTGCCGAAGGGGCTGACGACGCACCGACCTATGACGAGGAAGACGAAAGCGCGCCGCTCAAGCTCGCCATCGTTGGCCGGCCCAATGCCGGCAAATCGACGTTAATCAACCGCATCGTCGGCGAAGACCGGCTGATTACCGGGCCCGAAGCTGGCATCACGCGCGATTCAATCCGTGTCGAATGGCAATGGACCGACGGCGAAGGGCAGGTCCGCGAAATTCATCTGTTCGATACCGCGGGCATGCGCAAGCGCGCCAAGGTGCAGGACAAGCTGGAAAAGCTGTCAGTCGCGGATACGCTGCATTCGATCGATTTTGCTGAGGTGGTGGTGCTGTTGATCGATGCGACGCGGGGGTTGGAGGCACAGGATTTGCGCATCGCCGACCGCGTGCTCGACGAAGGCCGCGCGCTGATCATCGCGCTGAATAAATGGGATGTGGCGGAAAATGCCAGCGGCCTGTTCAACGGCGTGCGCGCGGCGCTCGACGAAGGCCTGGCGCAGGTTAAGGGCGTGCCGCTGCTGACCGTGTCGGGCGCGACGGGCAAGGGCATCGACGTGCTGCTGCGCGTGGCGTTCGAACAGCGGGCGATCTGGTCGCAGCGGGTATCGACCTCAAAAATGAACCGCTGGTTCGAACGCGCGCGCGATGACAATCCGCCGCCCGCGCCCGGCGGCAAGCGCATCAAGCTGCGCTATATGACCCAGGCACGCACGCGTCCGCCGACCTTTGTCGTGTTCGGATCGCGCACCGAATTGCTGCCCGGCAGCTATCACCGTTATCTCACCAACGGCATGCGGCGCGAGCTGGGGTTCGAGGGCGTTCCGATCCGCCTCAATTTCCGCAACAGCCGCAATCCCTTTGACGACGATTGAGCGCGGCGGTGGTGACCGTCGATGCGCGCGGGATGTGCTGTCCCTGGCCCGCATTACGGCTGGCGCGGGCGATGCGCTCGGCCGATGCGGTGAGGCTGCTCAGCGACGATCCGCGTGCCGAGGGTGAGGCGGCGGCGCTCGCCGCGGTGCACGGCTGGGTGCTGACGGTGACGCGCGAAGGCCCGATCTGGCACATCGAGGCGCGCCTGTCGCCCGTCCGATAGGCACAACGTAACCGCTTTTTTACGCATCGCTGCCATTATGGGCAAAGGGACCATTGCGGCCCGAAGGCGGATGAGATGACGGATCAGGACCAGACACTGATTGATTGGGACGAATATCGGGCGTCGCGCGCGCAACTGGGCGCGGCCTTTGTCCGGATTCTTGGCTATTTTCGCGAGGACGGGACCAAGTCGGTGCACGCCATCGAAAATGCGATGCGTGACGGCGACGCCCGCAGCCTCGTGATGCCGGCGCACACGCTGAAGGGCGAGGCGCGCCAGTTCGGCGCTGAAAAACTGGCGATGCTGGCTGAGGACATTGAAACCTTTGCCCGCCGCTGCGTCGAAATGCGCGTGTCGCCGGAAGAATATCTGCCCAAGGTCGTCGGCCTGCGCTCGCTGTTCAACGCGTCGCTCGACGCGCTCGAGCTCGAAACCAACCCGCTGGTACAGCGCCGCCCCGCCAGCGGCTTCGGCCGCGCCAAGGGGTTTGCGGCGTAATTTCGGGGCAAGCTCCAACCCAACTATCGTCGTCCCCGACTTGATCCGGGACAGCGCGCGAAAGTGGTTTGTTGTCCTGGATCAAGTCCGGGACGACGAGGCAGGGTTTATTCCGACCCCGCACTTTCGCTGTTGAGCTGGATATAATTGCCAATGCCCATGCGTTCGATCAGGTCGAACTGCTTTTCCAGCATGTCGACATGCTCTTCTTCGTTGGACAGGATGTGGGCGAACAGGTCGCGGCTGACATAGTCCTGGGCGGTTTCGCAGTGTGCGATGGCGCCCTTCAACTGGTCCAGAGCCTCAAATTCAAGCTCCAGATCGGCTTTCAAAATTTCCTCCACGGTCTCGCCGATGCGCAGCCGCCCGAGCAGCTGGAAATTGGGTAGCCCGCCCAGAAACAAAATGCGTTCGGCCAGCTTGTCGGCGTGCTTCATCTCGTCAATCGATTCGTGGCGTTCAAACGCGGCAAGTTTTGCCACACCCCAATTGTCGAGCATCCGGTAATGCAGCCAATATTGATTGACGGCCGTCAACTCGTTCTTGAGCGCCTCGTTGAGGAACTCGATGACTTTTGCGTCGCCCTTCATGTGACCCGTCCTGCTGATGTCTGAAGGACGGGTCTATAGCGCCGATCACCCATGGCGAACAGTCAAAAAATGGCGGAAAATCAATGTTTTTGCGCTATTGCGACTAGCAAGCAGTCGCGCGCTCGCGGCCGATAATGTCTCGCGCGAACGGGATACACTGGCCGCACTTCACCTGGCAGCCAAGGTCGCGATAGGCGCGCGCTGGACTGCGTGCGCCCTTTTGCGCGGCATCGCGCACTTCGCGTTCCTTAATGGCATTGCACACACAGACGATCACGCGCAGCATCCTCTATTGAGAATCATTTGCTACATTATCTGCGAATGCTTCGCAATAGATTAGTTGGCCCGCGTCATTTTCTGAATTTCGCCGCGCGACAGGCTGCGCCACAGCCATTCGAGCGGGCCATAATGGAACCGCGCCAGCCATGGCCGCGACCACAGCAGCATAGCTGCCCACATGCCGAAGCAGAAAAGATAGAGCGCGGGGCGCGGCGGCACGGCGAACAGCCCGAGCCCATAGCCATAAAATATGCTGGTCATGATGATCGAGGTGACGAGATAATTGGTAAAGGCCATCTGCCCCGTCGCCGCCAGCCGCGCGACGGCGCCCGCGCTCAGCCAGCTTTTGATCGCGAGCATGATCAGCGCCGCCCAGCCGACCGTCAGGATGAAATCGAATGGTGCCGAGAGCGCAAGGCTGGCACCAAAGACCGCCGCTACCGTATATCCGGCCTGCGCCTGGTACCAGACCAGCGCCGCCAGCGGCGGGATTGCGATCAGGAAACAGCGCC
The DNA here is from genome assembly GCA_013911715.1 of Sphingopyxis sp. GTDB lineage: Bacteria > Pseudomonadota > Alphaproteobacteria > Sphingomonadales > Sphingomonadaceae > Sphingopyxis. The sequence continues at coordinate 8,704 of JACEST010000038.1, forward strand.
GCGCCCATTTGGCATAGCGCGCGGCATCCCATGCGCCGGTCAGCATGCGCGCCTTGAACAATGCCATGCCGAACAACATCAGCGCCATGGTTTCCCACAGGAACTGGGCAATCTGGACGAAAGGCAGGTCCCCCAGATCGCCAAACCGCGCGGAATAAATCACCGCCGCATCGCTGCGATACAGCGCGACCTCCTCGGCAAAGCGCGCGTTGCCGGGTCCCATCTCGCCCGCGATCTTCTCCATTGCCTCAGCCATGGCGGCCTGCTGCGCCGGCGGCAGCGTTCCTGCCTCGTAGAGCGCGAACAGGCTCCACCCGGACAGCAGATAGAGCATTGAGATCAGGAAAAAGCCGCCCGCCCACCACAGCAGCGCGCGGATCGAAAGGTTGCGGAAGAAATAGAGCAGCACGCCGCACGCGGCATAGAGCGTCAAAATATCGCCCGGCCAGATCAGGTAAAAATGAACCAGGCCAAACACGAACAGCCAGCCCATGCGCGCAAAATGGCTGCGCGCCGGATCGCGCCCGCCTGCCGCCGCGCGCTCCATGACGAGCAATGTGCTGGCCCCGAACAGCATCGAAAACAGGCCGCGCATCTTGCTGTCGATCAGCACGAAGTTGAACGCCCAGGTCGCCAGGTCGGCGGCGCTCGCCGCACCGCTCGCCAGCGGGTTGAAATAGAAACTGATCGGATAGGCAAAGGCGACGATATTCATCGCCAAAATGCCCATTACGGCGACGCCGCGAATGGCGTCCAGACTGATGAAACGCTCCTGATCGGTCATGGCAGCCCCCTTCGCCGCCGGCGACAAAAGCAGGATAAATCCATGTAGGAAAGCGAAAAATGCGTGGCTGCGATGGCCGCTAGAACCAGCTCGAAATTGCCTCCAGTGGTTTTTTGCGCGTTGCCTGCACCGGGATCATCGCATTCTCGGCAGCATGGCCAACGACGATAATCATGACTGCCTTTTCGTCGCTGTCGCGCCCGCACAGGGTGCGCAGGAAACCCATCGGCGAGGGCGTGTGCGTCAGCGTCGCAAGCCCCGCGCTGTGCAGTGCGGTGAGCAGCAAGCCGCAGGCGATGCCGACGCTTTCGGTGACATAATAATTCTGCCTTTTCTCGCCCGGTTCAATCCCGCCGCGGCGCTGGCCGAACACGACGATCAACCAAGGCGCGACCTCCAGAAACGCCTTGTCAGCATCGGTGCCAAGCGGGGCGAGCGCATCGAGCCATTCGGCGCTGGCGCGCCCGGCGTAAAACTCGCGTTCCTCGGCCTCGGCGGCTTCGCGAACTGCGCGCTTCTTGTCGGCAGAGCCAATCACCGCGAAATGCCATGGCTGGTGGTTGGCACCGTTGGGCGCGGTACCCGCGGCGCGGATTGCGGCCTCGATCACCGCGCGCGGCACCGGCGTCGGGGCAAAGGCGCGCACCGTGTGGCGCTGCGCAATATGCGCGGCAAAGCCTTCGGCAGCGGCGATGCGTTCGGCATCGGTCATGGCGGGCAGGGGCGGCAGCGGGAGCGCGGGATGGTCGGTCATACCGCCGTGCTATCGCAACTACGCGCCTCTTGAAAGCGCGATAGAAAGGGCTTATTAACATCAATGTTGATAAGCGGGCGAATCGCCGTTCCAGGATCCAAGCCGATGACCGCAATTCCCTTCCGCCACCCCGACCGCAGCGATGGCGGTTTCCGCCCGTTGAAGGCGTGGAGGCATTTTCAAAAGCTGGTCGCCGACAAGGAAGACACTGAACAGGTGTTCCACATCGTCGACGCGCTCCGCGATCGCCGCTTCGAGCGGCTTGCACGCGAATTTTATGCCACTCCGTTCGGGCGCCAGACGCTTGAGCAGCGCACCAATCTGGTCGCCATGCTCGACGACCATGCCAGTTTGCGCGAAATGGCCCCTGACACCGTTGGGCGCGCCTATCTGGCCTTCATGGAGCGCGAGGGGCTGACCGCGCAGGGATTGGTCGATGAATATGATCGGTTCCGCCGGAACCAGCCGCGCTGGGCCGACCAGATAGAGCTTTACTCCAACCGGCTGCGCGACACGCATGACTTGTGTCACGTGCTCACCGGCTATGGCCGCGACGCGCTCGGTGAAGCCTGTGTGCTGGCCTATTCGGCCTGTCACACGCCCAATTGGGGGACCAAGTTCATCGCCTGGGCCGGCGCGGCGCAGATCCGCAAATATGTGCCGCGCACGGCCAATATCTTTGGCTGCATCCGCGAGGCGCGGCGCATCGGCAAGGCGGCATGCAATATTGGGCGTGAAGACATCGCCGCGCTGCTGCGCGAACCGCTCGCCGATGCACGGGTGCGCCTCAACATCGGCAAGCCCGACGTCTATCACCGCGCGCATGAAGTAATGCGCGCGGCTGGCCTCAACCCCGCCGAAACCGCATTGGCGGCGCAAACGGCCTGACGCTTCAACGCAGCTCTTTGCGGATCGCCAGTTTCAGGCCCGACCAGACCGCATCGACCGCGCAAACCTTGATATCGACCCAGCCCATCGGCAGTGCGACGGCACGAATGACATCTTCGGTGATGTCGGTCGGCTGTTTCGACGCTTTCTTGGGCCAGCTCACCCAGACGAATCCGTCGGCCGCGATGATGTGGCGCAGGTCAGTCAGCAACGCCCGCATCTGCGCTGCCTCGGTCACGAAGATATGCGCGCAATCCATCCCGGCGACGGGCTTGGTCAACAGCGTGTGACCGGCATCGGCCACCTCGGCGGCAACACTGCCGGGCAGCGCGTGCGGCCACAGCGTCAGCCCGGCTTTCAGGCCCAGCTTCTTGGCGAGTGGCGTTCCCGAATAGCCCACCGCCGTCATCGCCTCAGCCCTCCATCAACGCTGGAAAAAACTCTTCGTGCGCGGTGCGCAGATCGGCGATGCTGACGGCAAAATCACCCTCGGGCAGTTCGAAGATGATGCGGCTTTTGATCGTGCGGCCCAGCGGGTCGACGGGCACATCGGCCCTGTGCGCCTCGGTCAGGAAATCGGCCAGACACGTATCGCACACGGTGACCAGATACAGCCCTTGTTCTTCGCCAAAGAGACTGCCCGCGACGCCAAACGGCTGTTCCTCGTTCACCATCACGCCCATGTCACCCGCGAGCGCCATTTCAGCCAGCGCGACGGCGACGCCGCCGTCGGACACGTCGTGGCAGGCGGTGATCCAGCCTTTGCGGATGCTGGCGCGGATGAAATTGCCAGTGCGGCGCTCGGCGGTCAGGTCAACCGGCGGCGGCGGGCCGTCTTCGCGCCCGTGGAGCTCGCGCAGCCATAGCGATTGGCCCAGATGACCGCCACGCTCGCCGACCGCGAGCACGATGTCGCCGGTGCGCTTGAAACCAATCGTCACCGCCTGGCGCCAGTCGGGCATCAGGCCAACGCCGCCGATGGCGGGGGTGGGCAGGATCGCGCTGCCGCCGCCGGTGGCCTTGGATTCGTTGTACAGGCTGACATTGCCCGACACGATCGGGAAATCGAGCGCGCGGCACGCCTGGCCCATGCCATCGAGGCAGCCGACAATCTGGCCCATAATTTCGGGCCGCTGGGGGTTGGCGAAGTTCAGGCAGTTGGTGATGGCCAGCGGAGTCGCGCCGACCGCAGTCAGGTTGCGCCACGCTTCGGCGACCGCCTGCTTGCCGCCTTCAACCGGGTCGGCAAAGCAATAGCGCGGCGTGCAATCGGTCGTCATCGCCAGCGCCTTGTCATGGCCGTGTACGCGCACGACGGCGGCGTCGCCGCCCGACAGCGCGACGGTATCGCCGCCGACCTGCGCATCAAATTGTTCCCAGATCCAGCGGCGGCTGGCAATATCGGGGCTGCCTATCAGCTTGCGCAAATCGGCCGCCGGGTCGGCGCTTTCAGGCGCGTCGGTCAGCGCGGCGCGCGGCGGCGTTGGCACATGCGGGCGGTCGTAGAGCGGGGCATCGTCGGCGAGCGGGGCGAGCGGGATGTCGCAGACCACTTCGCCATGATGTTCCAGCACCATGCGCCCAGTGTCGGTGACATGCCCGATGACCGCGAAATCCAGCTCCCATTTGCGGAAAATCGCTTCGGCAAAATCTTCCTTGCCGGGCTTAAGCACCATCAGCATGCGTTCCTGGCTTTCGGACAGCATCATTTCATAGGCGGTCATGCCGGTTTCGCGCTGCGGCACGTCGTCCATCTTGAGATGGATGCCTACTCCGCCCTTCGACGCCATTTCGACTGATGAGGATGTCAGGCCCGCCGCGCCCATATCCTGGATCGCGACAATCGCGTCGGACGCCATCAGCTCGAGGCACGCCTCGATCAGCAATTTTTCGGTAAAGGGGTCGCCGACCTGGACCGTCGGGCGCTTTTCGTCGCTATCCTCGCCAAAGTCCGCCGACGCCATGGTCGCGCCGTGGATGCCGTCGCGGCCCGTTTTGCTGCCGACATAGATGATCGAATTGCCGACGCCGCTGGCGGCGGAATAGAAAATCTTGTCGGTGTCGGCGACGCCGACGGTCATCGCGTTGACCAGGATATTGCCGTCATAGGCGGGGTGGAAATTCACCTCACCGCCGACCGTCGGCACCCCGACGCAATTGCCATAGCCGCCGATGCCGCGCACCACGCCCGAAATCAGGTGGCGCATTTTGGGATGATCGGGGCGGCCAAAGCGCAACGCGTTAAGATTGGCGACGGGCCGCGCGCCCATGGTGAAGACATCGCGCAAAATCCCGCCAACCCCGGTCGCTGCGCCCTGATAGGGCTCGATATAGCTCGGGTGGTTGTGGCTCTCCATCTTGAAGATCGCCGCCTGCCCGTCACCAATGTCGATCACGCCGGCATTTTCGCCGGGACCGCAGATCACCCAAGGCGCCTCGGTCGGCAATTTCTTCAGGTGGATGCGCGAGCTTTTATAGCTGCAGTGCTCAGACCACATGACCGAAAAAATGCCCAGCTCGACAAGATTTGGTTCGCGCCCCAGCGCGTGCAGGACGCGGTCATATTCGTCCGGGGACAGGCCGTGCTCGGCGACGATTTCGGGCGTGATCTGGGACATGCCCCGCGCCTTTAGCGATGCGCCGCGCGATGCGCTACCCCGCCTTGGGCAAGAATGTCAGCACGGCCCACGCCGCTGCTCCCGCCGCCGCGCCCGTGGCGACCGTGCCCCAGATGATGTCGAGGATGGTAACCTTCAGGCTCCACAGCTTGAGCGTGGCATAGTTGGTGAGGTCATAGGTCATGTAACAAAAGAAGCCGAACAGCGCGCCCCACAGCAGGGCGGTTTGCCATTGACCCGATTTCAGCGCGGGCGCGACGGCGAAAATTTGAATGCCGAGCATGTAGAGTGCGTAAAAAACCAGCGCGGGCGCGGGCCGCCAGCCCTTCATCAGCATCTCGCCAATTTCGGGGCGATAGACGGCGGGGACCATTTTGCCGAGCCACAGCGCGTCAAGCACAGCGAAAAGGATGGCGGTAACGACGTACGCGACGACAAGTTGCAGGGTCATGCGGGGCTTTCCTTGGGCTGGAGCAGGCGGTGATCGGTTTATGCGGCGACCAGCGCGCGAACCCAATGGCCAATGAACATCGGCGCACGCTAGAGCGCTGCGCCGCAACGTCAAGCTTGACCCGGACGCGCCGCTGCGGTCAAAGCAGTGCCCATGTCCGATGCCAGCAGCCCGCCGCCAATTCCAGCCGAAAGCCTGAGCTTTGAAGCCGCGATGGCCGAGCTTGAAACCATTGTCCGGCGGCTCGAGGGCGGCGACGTCAACCTCGAAGAATCCGTCACGCTATATGAACGCGGGCAGGCGCTGCGCCAGCAGTGCGAAGCGCGGTTGAAGGCCGCCGAACTGCGCGTCGAACAGGTCAGCGTCGGGACCGATGGCCAGGCCCAGAGCACCAGTCCGTTCGGGGACGCCTGATGCCCGTCAGCGCCGTCGCCGATGATGATCTGCTCCGTGAAGCGCTCGCCGAAGTCGCAGAGGCGGTCGACCGCTTTTTTGACCAGCGGCTCGCCGTTCCCGATGATCCGCGCGCGAAACTCTATCAGGCGATGCGCCACGCCGCGATTGGCGGCGGCAAGCGGTTGCGCCCGC
>JACEST010000039.1 GCA_013911715.1 Sphingopyxis sp.
TTCCTCGGCTTTGGTGAGCGCGTCGGCGAGCACCAAGCGTCCTTCGGCGTCGGTATTGCCAATCTCGACCGTCAGCCCCTTGCGGCTTTTGAGCACATCGCCAGGGCGGAAGGCGTTGGCCGAAATCGCGTTTTCGACCGCGGGCACCAGACAGTGGAGCCGCACCGGCAGCCCCGCCGCCATGACCAGCTCGGCAAGCGCCAGAGCGTGCGCCGCGCCGCCCATATCCTTTTTCATCAACAACATGCCCGCCGACGATTTGATGTCGAGCCCGCCCGAATCGAAGCATACGCCCTTGCCGACGATGGCAATGCGCGGGTGATCCTCTTTGCCCCAAAGCATTTCGATCAGGCGGGGGCTGTGGATCTTGTCGGCGGCGCGGCCGACCGCGTGGATCAGCGGAAAGCCTTCGGCCAGCGCGTCGCTTTTGGTGACCGTCAGCTTGGCGTGATGCGCCTTGGCGATGCGTGCGGCTTCGGCCTCCAGCGCCGCCGGACCCATGTCGGCGGCGGGGGTGTTGACCAGATCGCGCACCAGCATCACCGCGCGCGCCTCGGCGAGTGTGGGAGCAATCGCAGCAACTTCGCTCGTGAGCAGCACGCGCGGGCCGCGCGCGTCCTTGTCCTCGGCATAGCGGGTGAAGCGATATTGGCCCGTCACCCAGCCGAACAGCGCCTTGCCCGGCTCGCCCTCGGCCAGCCGGTACGTGCCTTCGGGCAATTTGTCCGCGAGCGTGGCGAGGCCCCAGCTGGTGAGCGTGGTGCCGCTGCCCAGGCCGCTGACGACGGACCATTGGTCGGGATCGTCACCGGGCAAGATGCACCACGCAAAGGCCGATGGCTTATAGCGCGCCGCACCGAGCGCCGCACGCTCGCGCGGGGTACGCGCCTTCAGCCAGTCGTCAAAGCCCGCCTCGCCAATCAGATGGATGCTGCGTGCGCTCTGGCCCTTGTCGGGCTGGATCAGGTTGGAATAGTCGGTCATGCTGGGGTGTTAGGGCGGGATGGGGCGAGGGTGAAGCCCCAAATCCCCACTTCGTCATTCCCGCGCAGGCGGGAATCCGTCTCCTGACGGCCCAGCATTGGACGGTATCAGATGGACCCCCGCCTTCGCGGGGGTGACGAGAGGAGGAGTTTGATCACTTCGCCGCTTCCAGCGCCTCCGCTCCCATCCCCGCCGCGCGGCCGAACTGTAGCGCGCCGTCGGCGATCGGTTCCTGCATCATCACCGGCCAATCGGCGAGATAGCCATGGTTGAGCCGCCACGGCGCGTGCGCGCCGCTGCGCGGCATCTGGTCGACCGAGCGCAGGATATAGTTGGAATTCAGGTTAAAGGTCGCGGCCTCTTCCAGCTTGTCGCCGTCGGCAATAACCGGTGTGGCAATATCGACCCCGCTCATGTCCATCTGTTTGAGCAGGCGGCAGACGAAATGGCCGACGAGATCGGTCTTGAGCGTCCAGCTCGCTGCCGCATAACCGAACACGGTCGCCAGATTGGGGACGCCGGAAAACATGCAGCCTTTGTAGAAATAATGCTCGTTCCAGGCGATCGGGCGACCATCGACGCTGACCGCGATTTTGCCTGCGATCGCCACATTCAGTCCGGTGGCGGTGACGATGATGTCGGCGTCAAGATGCTTGCCCGATGCCAGCTTGATGCCGGTGGCGTCAAAGCGGTCGATATGGTCGGTGACAATATCGGCTTTGCCCGCGTTCATCGCCGCGAACAGGTCATTGTCGGGGACGAAGCACATGCGCTGTTCCCACGGATTATAGGGCGGCGTGAAATCCTCAGGCTTATAGCGCTCACCAATGGCGGCCTTCAGCCGGTCGGTGATGCGCGCCGCGACCTTATCGGGCTGGGTGCGCGAGCGGTTGAAGAACCAATGCTGGAAGCGCGTGTTCTTGAACCGCACCGCAGCATAGGCCCATTTTGCGGGCAGGATTTTGCGCAGCAGATCGGCGATGCGGTCGCGCGCGGGAATGCCCATCAGCCAGCCCGGCGTGCGCTGCAGCATCGTGACATGCGCCGCCACCTGGCCATCGCTGCCGTTGACCATGGATGGGACGATAGTGACAGCGGTCGCGCCCGACCCGATGACGACGACGCGCTTGTCCTGATAGTTCAGATCCTGCGGCCAGAATTGCGGATGGACAATCTGACCCTTGAAGTCCTCGCGCCCCGCAAAGCCCGCATCATAGGGATTGTCATAGTCATAATAGCCCGAGCCCATATAAAGGAATTTGGCGCGGTGCGTTACCGCCTTGCCATCCTTGCCTTCGCACGTCAGCGTCCAGCGCGCTTCGGCCGAAGACCAGGACGCGCTGTCGACCTTGGTATCGAACTGGATATTGCCGCGCAGGCCGCGCTCGTCGGCGATCCGGTTCAGATAGTCGCGGATCGTTGCACCCTCGGCAATCGAGCGTTCGTGGGTCCAGGGTTCGAAATCAAAGCCCAGCGTGTACATGTCGCTGTCCGACCGGATGCCGGGATAGCGGAACAGATCCCACGTCCCGCCGATCTGGCTGCGCCGTTCGATGATGCGGAATGTCTTGCCAGGGCATTCGCGCTGCAGATGCACCGCCATGCCGATGCCCGAAATGCCCGCGCCGACGATCAGCACATCGACGTCTGCCGGAGCGGCGCTGGTCCCGCGCGGCAGGCTGCCCGTGGCCATGTCCATTTTGCGACTCCAGTTTTCCTCTGGCCGGAGTTTACTTACACCGTTGCAAATAGCAACCGAACTCGCGCAAACATGGGTTCGGTAGCGCGGTTAGCGCGCTGTTCAAGCCTTCACCCCGAACAGGTCATGTTCGTCGGCATCCTCGATATGCACGTCGACGATGTCGCCCATCTTCAGCGAGGCGGAAACGTCGCGCAAGTAAACATGGCCGTCGATTTCGGGCGCGTCGGCCTGTGACCGGCCCGTCGCGCCAATGCTGCCGTCGTCATCGGCTTCGCCCACCTCGTCGATGATGACGGGCAGGGTGCGGCCGATTTTGGCAGCGAGCTTGGCGGCGCTGATCGCGGCGGTTTTGGCCATGATGCGTTGATAGCGCTCTTCCTTGACCGCCTCGGGCACCGGGTCGGGCAGGGCATTGGCCTGCGCGCCAGCGACCGGTTCAAAGCGGAACGCGCCGACGCGGTCCAATTGCGCTTCGTCGAGCCAGTCGAGCAGATATTGGAAATCATCCTCACTCTCGCCGGGGAAGCCGACAACGAAGCTGGAGCGCACCGCGATGTCGGGGGCGATAGCGCGCCAGGACTTCAGCCGTTCGAGCACGCGTGCCTCGTTCGCCGGGCGCTTCATGGCCTTGAGTATCTTAGGACTCGCGTGCTGGAAGGGGATGTCGAGATAGGGCGTGAGCAGCCCGTCGGCCATCAGCGGGATCACCGCGTCGACGTGCGGATAGGGATAGACATAGTGGAGCCGAACCCACGGGGCGCGGCCCTCGCTGGTGCGAAGCTGGCCGAGTTCGCGCGCGAGGTCGGTCATATGCGCACGGACGGTGCGATCCTTCCACTGGCGTTCGTCATGCCGGGTGTCGACGCCGTAAGCCGAGGTGTCCTGGCTGATGACCAGCAATTCCTTGGTCCCCGCTGCGACCAGCTTTTCGGCCTCGCGCAGCACCGCGTCAATGCGGCGGCTGACCAGTTTGCCGCGCAGGTCGGGAATGATGCAAAAGGCGCAAGCATGGTTGCAGCCCTCGGAAATCTTCAAATAGCTGTAGTGGCGCGGCGTCAGTTTGAGCCCGCCTTCATCGAGGCCGGGGACGAGGTCGACGAACGGCCCTTGCGTCGGCGGAGCGGCTTCGTGGACGGCGGCGACGACATCCTCATATTGGTGCGCGCCGGTGACCGCGAGCACGCCTGGGAAGCGCGCGCGGATGACGTCGGCTTCCTTGCCCATGCAGCCCGTCACGATGACGCGGCCATTTTCGGCCATCGCCTCGCCAATCGCCTCGAGGCTTTCTTCCTTGGCCGAATCGAGGAAGCCGCAGGTGTTGACGAGCACGACATCTGCGCCGGCATAATCGGCGCTCATCGCATAGCCATCGGCGCGCAGCTTGGTCAGGATGCGTTCGCTGTCGACCAGCGCCTTGGGACAGCCGAGCGAGACCATGCCGACTTTCGGCTGGGCGGGAAGGGTGGTGACGGTCATGATGGGGGCGGCGCATAGGCGAAATTGGCGTGCTTGTCACGCCGCGCGGCTGGGCGCATGCTATCACCCTTCAGCAACACGCGCGGGAGGGCCGTAACATGTTCTGGGACAATTGGCTGACGATCATCGTCGCGGCGGCGGCGGGGTTCATGGTTGGCGGGCTGTGGTACGGCCCGCTGCTGGGCAAGGCGTGGATGGCCGAACACGGCTTTACCGAGGAGGAACTGGCCAAGGGCAATATGGTGCAGATTTACGGCACCACTTTCGTGCTCAGCCTGGTGTCGGCCTTTTTCCTTGGGCATTTACTCGCACACTTTGATCCCAAGCCGCTGCAAATCATGATGATTTCAACCGGCATCGCGCTGGGCTTCATCATCCCCGCGCTCGGCACCAATTTTCTGTTCAGCCGGGCGAGCATGAAGCTGTTCCTGATCGATGCAGGCTATTGGCTGCTGTTCTACACCGCGATGGGCGCGGTGTTTGTGCTGCTGGGTTAATCCACCTCGCACCCTTCGCAGCGGATCACTTCGACAATGATGTCGCCGACTTCCAGCGCGCGGGTTTCGGCTTCCCAGAAGCCATAGGGTTTGCCCCCGCGATAGATGCGCATGCCGCGCCCGCCGGTTGCAAGTTCGTCGATGCTCTTGCCCACTTCGCTCGCCTGGACCTGGCGCTCGTTGAGCTGGACCTTGCCGGTCACAGATGCAAGGTCGGCCATATATTCGGCGATGTGCCCGCCCTGCGCCGATCCGGCGAGGAGCAGTCCGGTGAAACTGACCGGGTTGATGACATTGTTCGCGCCCGCCTGGCGCGCCAGCAATTCATTGTCTTGCTGGCGGATGACCACGCTGATCGGCACCTGCGGTGCCAGGTGGCGGACGGTGAGCACAATCAGGATACTGCTGTCGTCGCGCCCCGCTGATACCAACGCTGTCTGCGCCGCGCTGATGCGCACATCGATCAATGTCTGGTCGAGCGTGGCGTCGCCCTCCATTACGTTGCAGCCCAATTCCTCAGCCACCCCGAGCCGCGCCGCCGACGGGTCGATGACGACAATGGTGGCCGGATCGGTGCCGCGCGCAATCAGTTCCTTGACCGCTTCGGATCCGCTGACGCCGAAGCCTAGCACGACGATGTGGTTGGTAAGCTGTTCCTGAATCCGGGCCATGCGCCATTTTTCCCATGAGCGTTTGATGACAAAACTGTATGCGGTGCCAACGAAAATGAAGATGACGGCGACGCGGATCGGGGTGACAATCACTGCTTCGATCAACCGCGACCGGTCGGTCACCGGGACGATATCGCCAAAGCCGGTCGTGGTCACCGAAATCATCGTGAAATAGACCACGTCGAGGAAACTGACATGGCCGTCGAGCTGGTCCTTCAGACCATCGCGGTCGACCCAGTGGATGAGGATGACAAAGCCGATGAGCGCGAGTGCCAGGCCAAGCCGGCCCGATACATCGGCCCACACCGGAACCTTGCTGGCACGGCGCAGCGGCTGGAACGGGCGGGGATTGCGGGCGGCCATGGAACAGTCCTCATAGCCGTTCGCCTCGAGCAAAGTCGAGAGGCTCATTGGCATTGTGCAATGACTTGGGGTGTCTCGACTTCGGACCATGGGTCCGAAGTTTATCCTGAGCGGCTGGCTTGCCAGCCAGTCGAAGGGCTCGACACGAACGGAAAATTGAAAGGCCGTTAGAAAGCCGCGCGCAGTGACGCCAGCGACGCGTCGTGGGTGAGGTCGAGGTGCAATGGCGTCACCGACACGAAACCATCGGCAATTGCTTCCAGATCACTGTCATGCCCCGGCGTCTGTTCGACGCCGTGCAGGCCGAACCAGAAATAGCGATAGCCGCGCGGGTCGGTGCCTTCGACGATGCTGCCGCGCGAATAATCGTGGAAGCCCTGGCGGCAGACGCGGATGCCCTGCACCGCGTCGGGTGCGAGCGCAGGGAAATTGATGTTGATGACGGTGCGGGGCGGCTGGGCCACCGCGATCAGCGGGGCGAGCACGCGCGCGCCCCACGCTTCGGCGGCTGCGAAGGGGACGGTGTCGCCCATGCCCTCGCGCGCATAAACCTGGCTGAGCGCGATGGCCTTGATGCCCGCAAGCGCGCCTTCGATGGCGGCGGATACGGTGCCTGAGTAAGTAATGTCATCACCCAGATTGGCCCCGCGATTGACGCCCGACAGGATGAGGTCGGGTTTTTCGGGCATCAGCTTGCCGATCGCCATCATGACTGCATCGGTCGGCGTGCCCGAGACCGACCAGCGGCGCTCGCTGTGCTGGCGCACGCGCACGGGGCGCGACAGGGTCAGGCTGTGGCCCGCGCCCGACTGTTCTTCGGCGGGGGCGCACACCCAGATGTCGTCGGACAAGGTGCGCGCGATGCGCTCAAGGATTTCGAGGCCGGGGGCGTGATAACCATCGTCATTGGTGAGGAGGATGCGCATCTATTTTCTCTATTTTTTTCCCGCTTGCCCTGAGCTTGTCGAAGAGCTGTCCTTTCTTTCACCATCGCCAAGAAAGGACGGTCCTTCGACAAGCTCAGGACAGACGGGGTGGGGGGCGAGGGCGGCTTATGGGGTCAACCGGGTCATCCCGCCCATATAGGGCACCAAAGCATCCGGCACCGTGACACTGCCGTCGGCCTGTTGATAATTTTCGATGATCGCGACGACGGTGCGTCCGACCGCCAGCCCCGAGCCGTTGAGCGTGTGGACGAAGCGTGTGTTCTTTTCTCCCTCGGGCCGGTAGCGCGTGTCCATGCGCCGCGCCTGATAATCGCCGCAGTTCGAACAGCTGCTAATTTCACGATAGGCGTTCTGGCCGGGCAGCCAGACTTCGAGGTCATAGGTTTTGCGCGCAGACGGGCCCATGTCGCCAGCGCAGAGCAACAGCTTGCGGTAGGGCAGCCCCAGCCCCTGCAAGATCGCTTCGGCACAGCCGATCATGCGTTCATGCTCGGCGGCGCTGTCTTCGGGCGTGGTGATGGAAACCAGTTCAACCTTTTCGAACTGGTGCTGACGGATCAGGCCGCGCGTGTCGCGCCCCGCGGCCCCGGCTTCGGATCGGAAACAGGGGGTCAGCGCGGTCAGGCGGATGGGCAGCGATTTGGCGTCAAGGATTTGCTCGCGCACGCCGTTAGTGAGCGATACTTCGGCGGTGGGGATCAGCCACCGTCCATCAGTGGTTTGAAACAAATCCTCGGAAAACTTGGGGAGTTGTCCGGTTCCGAACATCACTTCATCGCGCACCAGATAGGGCGTGGCGCATTCGATATAGCCGTTCGCGCCCGTCTGCACGTCGAGCATATATTGGCCGATCGCGCGGTTGAGCCGCGCCATGGCCCCGCGCAAGAAGGTGAAGCGCGCACCCGACAAGAGCGCGCCGGTTTCGAAATCCATCCCCAGCGCCGGGCCGATATCGGCATGTTCGCGCGGGGTGAAGTCGAAGTTGCGCGGGGTTCCCCAACGGCTTAGTTCGACATTGGCGGCCTCGTCCGCGCCGTCAGGGACATCGTCGGCGGGCAGGTTCGGCAGGCCCGCCATGCTGTCGTGCAGCGCGGCGCGTGCGTCGCGCTCGGCGGCCTCCAGCGCGATCATGCGGTCCTTGATGTCGGCGACCTCGGCCTTCATTGCCTCAGTGGCGGCGCTGTCGGCCCTGCCCATTGCAGCGCCGATGCCCTTTGACACTTCGTTGCGGCGTGCCTGTGCACCCTGCAGGTCGGTTTGCAGTTCGCGCAGCAGGCTGTCCATCGCGACAATGGCGTCGGCCACGGGGCCATGGCCGCGGCGCGCGAGCGCGGCGTCAAAGGCGGCGGGATTGTCGCGGATCAGGCGGATGTCGTGCATGGCAGCGGCCTATGGCGTGCAGCCCGCGCAGGTGCAAGCGGTCGCCGCAAAAAATGGGCCGGAGTGGAACTCCAGCCCATCTTGAGTTGGCGGCGGGGTTGGCCCCCGTCCGTCCAGTGGAACTTGCTCAGGCCGCTTTGCGCGCCTCGACGCCGCCGTCCTTGGGCGCCAGACGGCGGCGCGCGACGAGCGCGGCGGCGGCCGCGCCGAACAGCAGCAGCATCGGCGGAGCCGGGACGGGTGTCGGGCCGCCTGACGACCCCGTGCTGCCGCCCGACGAGCTGCTGCTCGACGACGTGCTGGTCGAGGTCGAGCCGCCAAATGATGAGCTGCCAAAGGATGAACTGCCGCCGGAGGAACTGCCACCGCTGGACCCGGTCGAAGTCGCACCGCCAGAGGAGGATGACGAAGACGAACTGCTGCTCGATGAAGAAGATGATGAACCGCCGCCCGACGAGCTGCTGCTCGATCCACCGCTGCCGCCTGAAGAGCTGGATGAACTGGCGCCCGGCTCGCCGCTGCTGCCGCCGCCCGACGAGCTTGACGAGGATGACGAGCTGGATGAGGAGGATGAGCTTGACGAGCTCGACGAGGATGAACTGCTGACATTGCCCGAAGACGAGGAGACGTTGCCCGAAGACGAGGAGACGTTGCCCGACGACGATGAGACATTGCCCGAAGACGAGGAGACGTTGCCCGACGAGCTGCTGACCCCGCCGGTCGACGTGGAGACGCCGCCGGTCGAAGTCGAAACCCCGCCCGTTGAGGTGCTGACGCCGCCGGTTGAAGTGCTGACCCCGCCCGTCGAGGTCGTCGAGCTGATCCCGCCGGTCGAGGTCGAAACCCCGCCCGAGGTGGTGCTGCTGGTTGAACTGACGCCGCCGGTGGTCGAACTGATCCCGCCGGTCGAGGTTGAGCCGCCCGAGGTCGATGTCGAACCGCCCGAGGTAGATGTCGAACCGCCCGAAGTCGAGGTCGAAACACCGCCGGTGCTGGTCGATGTCACGACCACGCTGCCGCCGCCGCCGCCCGAGCTGCCGCCGAAGAAGCCGCCGAAAAAGCCGCCGCCGAAACCACCGCCAAACCCGCCGCCAATCACGGTCACGCCGCTGCCACTGCTGCCGCCGCCGTCCCAGCGCGCTTGCGGGAAGGGGGCATAGGGGATGGGCGGCAGGGGAATCGTCTGCGTTGTGACGCTTGCTGCACCCTGCGTCACGACGCGGCGGGTGGTGACAACGCGCTTGACGCGCTTGACCCGCTTTGGAGCGTGAACTGCATGGCGGCTGCGATATTTCTTGCCGGGCTTTGCTTTTTGCACATGCGCGGCTGCTGGCACGTCGCTGACGTGCATCGCACCGCCGCCGACCAGCGCGCCGCCGCAGGTGCAGGCGCATAGTTTTGCAAGGGCCATCCGAACCGACATGAAATTTCTCTTCCTGTTGCAGATCGGCAGCGGGACCGCCGAAGGGCTGGCAGCCAACAGGAACAAGAGTTGCCGGCGGAGCAATCGCGTTAACCTTGTTTGTCTGTCCCGTTTCCGCTGCACCTCACCCAAATCAAGGGATCAGACCAAAACTGTTTCATAACAGCACAATTTTTGGTGCGTTTGAGGGCGGATGGTTAATTTCCGGCCTTTGTCAGGCCTGCCTTGTCTGCCCGGATTCCCGCCGCTATAGGCGCGGCACCCAGACGATGGATGCAGCTTTGTATCTGCGCACATGTGGAAAGGATGCCGGACCCGCCATGCCGTCCAATATAGGCGAACCAGGTGCCGATGCGCTGGCCGAAGCGCGCAATGCGATCCGTTCCGATTATTTGCCGAGCGACGACGAGCCGTTCATGAACGAGCGCCAGCAGGAATTTTTCCGTGGTCTGCTACTTGGCTGGAAAAAGTCGATTCTGTCTGAGAGCGAATCGACATTGGCGCATCTGCAGGACGGGCCGCTGCGCGAACCCGACCTTGCCGACCGCGCCTCGAGCGAAACCGATTGGGCGATCGAGCTGCGCACCCGCGACCGCCAGCGCAAGCTGATTTCCAAAATCGACGCCGCGCTGCGCCGCATCGACGAGGGCGAATATGGCTATTGCGTGGTCACTGGTGAACCCATCAGCCTGGCGCGGCTGCAGGCGCGCCCGATTGCGACGATGACGCTGGAAGCGCAGGAACGTCACGAGCGCAACGAACGCATCTCACGCGACGATTAGAGCCTGCGAACTTTTTGGCCGTCGTCACCCTGAACTTGTTGCAGGGTCCATGGCGCACTGGTTGAACACCGCGCCATGGATGCTGAAACAAGTTCGGCATGACGGCTACCCCCCAGTATATGTCTTCTCAAGGGCCCGTGTGCCGGTTGCTTTTCGGGGCTTCCTGAACCCAATTAATGATTGGCTGACCCCCCGTCCCAATCCGGGAAGCCTGTTTTGCGGCGCTTGACGCGGCGGCAGCACAGCGTGTCTAGCTGACCCTATGGAACGCAAAATCACCTTGCCACTGGCCAATGTCATGACCCACCATGATGATCGCTTCCTGGCCGAATTGAGCGCGCGCGGGGCGGCGCGCGACAGTCTGTTTCTGCAGGCCGAGGTGATGGTGTCCGGCTGGCCCGCGCCGGTCACTGCTCGCGTGCGCAATCTGTCCCCTGGCGGCATGCTCGCCGAATCGACGCATCATTTGACCGCCGGCACCAGCCTGGTTGCCAGCCTGCCCAATATCGGCCCCGTCAATGCGCGCTGCGTCTGGGTTGGCGAAGGGCGCTTCGGCCTTGCCTTCGATCACGCGATCGATCCGCAAGCAGTGCGTCGCCGCAGCGCCGCCAACCAGGAACTGCCACCGACCCTGCTCGGCCAGCCGCGCCGCGCGCCCAAGAAAATCCGCGGTCCGCTGCGTCCGGTCTAACGCCGGACGACGCGCGTCAATGCGCCTGCGTCATCTCTTCCTTCACGCGCAATTTTTGTTTTTTGAGCCGGGCGAGCAAAGTGCCATCGGGCGAAGGGCGCCGTTCTTCATCATGGATGCGGGCATCCAGTTCGGCATGGCGTGATTTCAGGGTGGTGACATGGGCTGATGCCATCGACGTTGCTCCTTCGCTTCGACTCGAGACAAGAGCGTGAGTAAATCATGTTACCATCCGCTTGTCGTGCGCGGAATCACACTATTCGGATGAAGCGCCGCCCGTTGCGGATGGTCCGTTGGCATGGCAAGGATGCGGCGTGACCAAGGATGAGATTCAACAGCGGCTGGAACTGGTGCGGATCGAGCACCGCGACCTTGATCATGCTATTGCGGCCTTGGGGGAATCGGCAATTCCCGATCAGCTCCAACTCGCGCGGTTCAAGAAACGCAAGCTGCGCCTGCGCGACGAAATCGCCTGGCTTGAGGACAAGCTGATCCCCGACATCATCGCCTGATGGTCGCAAATCTGACCCGTATTCGGACAGGTTCAACGCCGAAATGGTTAGCGCGGTTGCGATGCTCCGGTCTCCATGGCAACCCGCTCCGCATGGCCGAATTGCTTAACCCGGACCGTGATGCCGCAGCATCGCTGTTTCGCGCGCAGATTGAAAATCTCTACGTTGACGCCATGGTGCTGGCCGACGAGGCCTATGCCGCGCTGGCCAGCGAGCGCGGGCCGTCAGCCACCCGTGTCGACGGTGCTGAACAGGTTGCGCTGGCGTGCGAATCGCTCAAGACCACGACGCGGCTGATGCATGTCATTGCGTGGCTGTTGCACCAGCGCGCCATCATGGCCGGCGAACCCGGCGCCAGCGAAAAGGACAGCGCGGCGCAACTGGGCGATCCGCTCGCCGCCGACCGCGCGCTTTTTCCGCGTTTTGATCCGCTGGTCCAGCGCATCGTGCGCGACAGCGAGCGCCTGTTTGATCGCGTCAAACGGCTCGACAGCGAATGGCGTTCGCAGCGCCGCGTGATGCCAGTCCATGCGATGCTGAGCGAGTTGCAGGCGCGGCTGTAGGGGCCAAGCCGGGGTAATTAGGGTCAGGACCCTAATTACCCCGGCTTGGCCCCTATGGCCGACTCACCCCAGCCATTCCACCCACGCACCGTGCGCATGGGCATGACCCAGCACACGCGCTGTGCCGTCGCCGGGCCAATGCCGCACAGTCAATTCGTGCAGAAATGTCGCGCGATTGGTTTCCAGCATCTGCCAGGCGAGCGGGCGTTCGGGCGTCGCCTGTGCCCCCGCCGCCTCGATCATCGCGGTGATCGCCGCGCGCCGTTCGTCGCCCAGATATTGCCACACGATGCTGTGCTGGATGACGCGGGTTACCCCGGCGGTCTGCGGGCGGGCAAGGCGCTGGCGGGTCCAGTCGGCGGCATCGGCAGCAACCAGATCGGGCGCGCGCTGTGTCGCCAGCAGTATCGCCGCATCCATCCGCACCAGCCGCTCGGGCGCGTCAGGCCAGACATAGGCTTTGACGCGCAGCGCCGCGTCGGGGTCGGACAGGTCGACCGGCGTCACATCGCAGCCCGCAATTTCAACAATATCAACCGGATCGGCCGGCGGGGCCGCGCCGCGCCATTCGGGCTGGATCTGCATCGGCGATGCTACAGGCCCCACCGCGATGCCGCCGAGGTTAAAATGATAGCGCTCCATCATCGTATTGATGCCCGCGCTCGCGCCGACCTCGCTAATCTCGACGCGTGGGCCATGATGCTGTGCCAGCCACAACAGCCCCGCCATCAGGCTGGCCGAGCGCCCTGCCTCATTCGTCTGCGGCGGCCCGTCGAACCAGGGCAGCAGCGCGGCATCATGATCGGCCACCACCGCCGCAACCAGCGCATCGACGGCGGCCTGATCAGCTAGTGCCCCGGCATAGAGCGGGGCCAGCCGCGGCTCCGCTTCGCTGAGATGCAGATGATGCAGCCCGCCCGCAAAGCGCAGCGGCATCGCGTCTTCCAGCGGCAGGCCCGGCCAGTCGCGCACGCGCCGCGCCACTGCGGTTTCGTCCGCCATCAGCGGCAACATGGCGCGGACAATGCTCGCGGTGATCGGCGCGCCATGGTGTGCGCAGTGCTGGGCCTGAAATTCGATGCCCGCAGCGACAAGATTGCTTTCCATCGCGTGATTGACGTGGCCGTCCATATCCTTGCCCTTTGTCCACTATGCCATTAGTGGCACCTTAAACCGTCGCCCTGAACTTGTTTCAGGGTCCATGGCGCAAGTTCGCAGCATTGCTCCATGGATGCTGAAACAAGTTCAGCATGACGAAAAAAACTCGAAACTCGCAAGAGAGCTCAAGTCGCGCACCTTATGGCCGAACCCATCATCTTTGCCATCCCCAAGGGCCGGATTCTTGACGAAGCGCTGCCGCTGCTCGCGGCGGCGGGCATTACGCCTGCGCCCGATTTTTTCGACAAGGCAAGCCGGTCGCTGGTGTTTGCCACCAACCAGCCGCACATTTGCCTGATCCGTGTCCGCGCCTTTGATGTCGCCACCTTTGTCGCGCACGGTGCAGCCCATCTGGGGATTGTCGGGTCCGACGCGATTGACGAATTTGCCTATTCGGAACTTTATGCGCCGGTTGACCTTGATATCGGTCATTGCCGCCTGTCGGTCGCGGCGCCGCAGGGCGCAGGCCTGCCCGGCGCAGGTGCCAGCCATGTTCGCGTCGCGACCAAATATCCTGCGACAACGCGCCGCTGGTTCGAAGCGCGCGGAATTCAGGCCGAGTGCATCAAGCTCAATGGCGCGATGGAAATTGCGCCGTCGTTGGGCCTCGCCAGCCATATCGTCGATCTGGTGTCGTCGGGCGCGACGCTCCGCGAAAACGGGCTCGAAGAACTGGCGGTGATGGCACGCGTGTCGGCGCGGCTGATCGTCAACCGCGCGGCGTTCAAGCTGCGCCCCGACGATGTGCCGCCGTTGGTCGATGCATTCCGCGCTGCCGCAGGACAGACCCATGCCGCTGTGGCTTGACGCTACCGACGTCGAATTCGCCGAAGCGTTTGACGCGCTTGTGGCGGCACGCCGCGAGAGCGATGCCGATGTGTCGCGCGATGTCGCCGCCATCATCGCGGACGTGCGCGCGCGCGGCGATGCGTCGGTCGCCGAGCTGACGCTGAAATTCGACCGTGTCGATCTGGACGCCAGCGGCTGGCGGATTGGCACGGCGGAGTGCGCCGCCGCCTATGCCGGGCTCGACCAGGATTTGCGCAGCGCGCTTGACCTTGCCGCGAACCGTATCGCCGATTTCCATGACAAACAGCGCCCGAGCGACAGCGAAAGCATCGACAGCGTCGGCGCGCGGCTGGGCAGCCGCTGGCGCCCGGTCGACGCGGCGGGCATTTATGTCCCCGGCGGGCGCGCTGCCTATCCCTCGTCGGTGCTGATGAACGCGCTGCCCGCAAAAGTGGCGGGGGTAGAACGGCTGGTGATGGTCACGCCGACCCCCGATGGCCATGTCAATCCGCTGGTGCTTGCCGCCGCGCATCTGGCGCGCGTGGATGAGGTGTGGCGCATCGGCGGCGCGCAGGCCGTCGCCGCGCTGGCCTTTGGCACCGGCCAGATCGCGCCAGTTGATGTGATCACCGGCCCCGGCAACGCCTGGGTGGCCGAGGCGAAGCGGCAATTGTTCGGAGTCGTCGGTATCGACA
>JACEST010000004.1 GCA_013911715.1 Sphingopyxis sp.
GCGGTCCTTGTCGCCGTCGCGCAAATTGGGGGGCAGCGTCCACACGCCATTTTCATAATCTTTGGTGTCGCGCGGATTGGCGTTGATTTCGCTCTTGCCGGCCAGTGTGAAACCGGCGGCCTCGGCGACGGCGATGACCGAACTTTCCTTCATATAGCCCGACTTTTCTTCGAGTCCGATGTCCTGATTTTCGTTCAGCCGATGTTCGACCACGCCCAGTGTGCCGCCGGGTTTGAGCATCGCATAAATCTGGCGAAAGGCGTTTGCGGTGTTATCCGCCCCGCCAAAGCGCCAATTGTGGACATTGCGAAAGGTGAGGACCAGATCGGCGCTGCCGTCGGGGACCTTGGGATTGGTGCCCGCATTGGGAAATTCGGCAAGACGGACGTTGGCATAAAGCTCGGGCTTGGCCCCCTGCCATTCCTTGATCCGGTTAAGGCCGCGTTCCCAGCCCGCCGCCGCATAATAGGTGCCGCCGCCAGCATTGGCGTGGGGGCTGAGGATTTCAGTGTACCAGCCGCCGCCCGGCCACAGTTCGACCACCGTCTGTCCCGGCCTTAGTCCAAAAAAGTCCAGCGTCTGGGTAGGGTTGCGCCACCGGTCGCGCGCCATATTGGCCGGGGATCGTGTTGGCGCGGCAACGGCAGCGTCAATGGCCGCTTTCCATTCTTGCGCGGCGACAGCCTTTTCGTCGCCCGTCGATGGTCCGCGGGCATAGCTGGCGCAGGCGGCGAGGGCGGCGGCAAGCGGCAAGATTGCAACTTTAGCGAAAAGGCGCATATCACGTCTCCCGAACTTGAAAAATGGTCTGACGGGCGGCTCGGCCGAGCGCCCTTGGACGGCACAGTGGAGCAACGGTCACCGCCATGCAAGGTTCCATGCTGACGCTGGGGGTGGCGGCGACGGTGCTGACGGCCGTCGCGGCGCTGGCCGACTATCGCCGCCGCCACCGCCGCGATCTCGACCGCGTCGGCTTCATGCCTTGGCCATTGATCAGCGTCGCCGGCGTGATGACCGCGCTGTTCGCCTTCGCTGCTGCACTGCGCGGGGGTTAGGCCCTTAGAGGCACGCCTCGAGATAAGGCTGATCGAACCCATATTGCCGCGCTTTTTCCAGCGTATAGGGGCGCAGGCCCATCGAGCGATATTCGCCGACAATCTTGCCGTCGGCGCTTTCGTCGAGATATTCGAACTTGAACAATTCCTGCGTGACGATGACGTCGCCTTCCATCCCGATCACCTCGGTGACGTTGGTGACGCGGCGCGAACCGTCGCGCAGGCGCTTGATCTGGATGATGATGTCGACCGAATCGGCGATCTGCTTCGAAATCGCCTCCTTCGGAATTTTGATGTCGCCCATCAGCACCATATTTTCCATACGGCCCAGGCATTCGCGGGGTGAGTTGCTGTGGAGCGTACACATCGACCCGTCGTGACCGGTGTTCATCGCGGCGAGCAAATCGAAACATTCGGCGCCGCGAACCTCGCCCATGATGATGCGGTCGGGGCGCATACGCAGCGCGTTCTTGACGAGATCGCCCATGTGGATGGCGCCATTGCCCTCGAGGTTCGCGGGCCGCGTTTCGAGCGGCAGCCAGTGCGGCTGTTGCAGGCGAAGTTCGGCGGCATCCTCGATGGTCAGCACGCGTTCGCCGGGATCGATCATTTTCGACAGCGCGTTTAGCATCGTCGTCTTGCCCGAACCGGTGCCGCCCGAAATCACGATGTTGAACCGGCTTGCGCCCGCGATTTTCAGCGCGGTGCACATTTTCTGGCTCATCGCGCCCCAGCCCGCCAGCATGTCGAGCGTGATCGGCTTTTCCGAAAATTTACGGATCGAGATGGCGGTGCCGCGCAAGCTCAAAGGCGGGACGATGACGTTGACGCGGCTGCCGTCTTTCAGGCGGGCGTCGGCCAGCGGCGTGGTCTGGTCGACGCGGCGGCCGACCTGGTTGCAGATGCGCTGGGCGATCTGGAACAGATGCTGTTCGTCGCGGAACTGGATGCCCGACAGCTGCAGCTGGCCTTCGCGCTCGATATAGGTCTGGTACGGGCCATTGACCATGATGTCGCTGATCTTGGGATCGGACAGCAATTCTTCGAGCGGGCCAAAGCCGAGCAATTCGTCGACCAGCACCTTTTCGAGCGCGAATTGTTCGCGGCGATTCAAAGTGATGCGCAGCTCGGCAAGCACCTCAAGGATGATCGGACGGAATTCTTCGGTCAGCTCGTCCTTCGACAGCGTCGCCGCGGCTTCGGGGTCGACGCGCTCGAGCAGGCGCGGCAGCACTTGTTCCTTGATCTTGTGAACGCTGGCCTCGAAACCCTCGACGCGCGCGGGTTCCATGTTTTCGGCGGTTGACCGCGCATTGAGCCGGTCGATGGCGTCGGACTGGGGGTCGGCGGAAGGCGTGCTGACGGTCGGGAGCGCGACGGCATCGAGCGCGGGGAATTGCGCGCCACCAGCCGGAGCGGCTGCACCAGCAGGTCCGCTTCCCTGCATCGGGCGGGCCACACCAAAAGCAGGGCGGCCAGCGGTTCCGGGGCGACGTCCAAATGCGCTCATCTTGTGATTTCCCGCTCGTTCAATCCATGCACCGGCTTGTGCTGCCAAATGCCGCACAAACCTTGCTGATGAAGGTGAATAAACCGGAAACTTTGACATTATCCTAATGCGCCGCTGCTGACTTTTGCGGTGACACGGGAACCGACGGTGATCCGACATTGACGTGCGCCATTACCGGTCATTAACCATTTGTTTCTAGGCTTTGGTAATACAGCGTCACGCGCCCACCGGGCGAGTGCCAGTGGGAAATGAGCGCTTTGTCCAAATGCCTCTCTTTGGTGGTTCCCGTTCTCAACGAACAGGACAGCATCAATGCCTTTCTGGAACGGGCGCGGCCGTGTGTTGCGGCGGCATTGGCAATGATTGGTGCCGATTCGCGCGCCGAATTTTTGTTTGTCGATGATGGCAGCAGCGACCGGACGCCCGCCATATTGGCCATTTTGAGCGGGCTCGATCCCAGCATCAGGTCGATCCGCTTGTCGCGCAACTTTGGCAAGGAGGCGGCATTGGCCGCTGGTTTGCGCCATGCATTGGGCGATGCCGTCATCCCGATCGATGTTGATTTGCAGGATCCGCCCGAACTCATCCCGGCGATGGTCAGCCACTGGCTGGCAGGAGCCAAGGTGGTCAATGCGCGCCGTATCGACCGCACGAGCGACAGCCGCTTCAAACGCTGGACAGCCAAGCTGTTTTACCGCGTGATCAACCAGCTGGCCGAAACCCCCATACCTGAAAATGTCGGCGACTATCGGTTGCTTGACCGTGCCGCCGTTGATGTCATCAACCAGCTTGGCGAAACGGCGCGCTTTAACAAGGGCTTGTTCAGCTGGATTGGTTTTCGTGTCGCTGAAGTTGGTTATGGCCGCGAAATGCGCGAGGCGGGGGAGACCAAATGGCGTATTGGCGGCCTTTGGAACCTCGCGCTTGATGGCATCACCTCGTCCACCACTGTCCCACTGCGGATCTGGACCTATGTCGGCGCGCTGGTGGCGGTGGCTGCCATGGGCTTTGCCGCCTTCCTGTTTCTGCGTGCGCTGGTGACCGAAACGGATACGCCCGGCTATGCTTCCATCATGGTGACCATCCTGACGCTGGGCGCCTTCAACCTGCTCAGCATCGGCATATTGGGCGAATATGTCGGCCGCATTGCCAAGGAAGTGCGTCGCCGTCCGCTCTATATCATCGACGCAGACAGCGGCGCCGAACCGCCTGCTGTCGCAGAAATTCCGGAAACTGAAACATGGACCCAGCCGCGTTTGCAGGCATGAATGCGATCGAGGACCGCCATTGGTGGTTCGTCGCGCGCCGTGCCATCATCGACAAATTGATCACCGGTCTGGCATTGCCGCAGGACGCCCGGATCTTGGAGGCAGGGTGCGGAACCGGCGGCAATCTGGCGATGCTGTCGCAGCACGGATCGCTTGCGGCGTTCGAATTTGATGATGCCGCGCGGGCCATCGCGGCGGAAAAAAGGATTTGCCCCGTCGCCGCAGGGCATTTGCCCGACGCCATTGGTACGAACGACGACAATTTTGATCTGATCGCGATGCTCGACGTGCTTGAACATATCGACGATGACGTCGGCTCGCTGGCGGCGCTGGGGCGGCGTCTGGCGACCAGCGGACGGCTGCTGGTGACGGTCCCGGCAATACCGGCCTTATGGTCGGCGCATGACGTGCTGCACCACCACAAGCGGCGATATACCAAAAGGTCACTGCAGGCAGCGGTCGGCGCAGCGGGCCTGCGCATCGATCGCATCGGCTATTTCAACAGCCTGTTGTTGCCCATTGCGGCAGCGCAGCGGCTGGCGGCAAAGGCCTTGGGCTGGACGGAACCCGTCGATGCCGTGCCGGCCGCGCCTGTCAACGCTGCGCTGCGCACCGTTTTTGCGGCAGAACGGCACATTGTGGGACGCAGCGGTTTCCCCATTGGCCTCTCGCTCTATGCGATCATCCGGTGATGGCGGCCCGGCCTCTGTCTGCGATGCCTCCGCCGCACGATTCCGCCGTTCGCGTGTCGCCGGCGGCAGGGTCGCGAGTGGCGACGCTTGCCGTTGGCGCAATTCTGCTGATCGCCCTGCTTCTGCGGATTGATCTGATGCTGACCAAGCCGCTTTGGCTCGACGAAATCTACACCGGCGCCGTCACGCAATCGCCGGTCAGTGACCTGTTCGCCCGCTGGCTCAGCGCGGACCCGCATCCGCCGCTATATTATCTGCTCATGGACGGCTGGACCGCGCTGTTCGGGCGATCCAATCTTGCACTGCGCATACCCAGCTTGCTGGCATCGATGCTGATGGTCGCCTTCGGCGCGATGGCCATGGCACGCCGCCATGGCCGCAATGTCGGCATGATGACGGCGCTGGCGCTGGCGGTGCCCGCCGCCGCCGCGTGGCAAGCGAGCGAAGCGCGCAGCTATGCCTTGGTCATGCTGTTGGCGCTATTGACGATGATCGCGCATTGGCGGCTGAGCGAGGACGCCTCGCCGACACGTTGGGCCACATTGGTGGCGGTGTCATTTGCAACCTGCATGACCCATTATTTCGGCTTTCTGTTCGTAGCCTGCATTTGGACGATCGTGCTGACCGAAAGCTGGCGCGGCAGGCGTCTCAAACCATTCGTAATTGCGGCACTGGCGCTGGCGGCCGCGGTGACGCCGTGGCTGGCGTGGCATTTGCCCTATATGCTTAGCAAAACAGGCGGCAGTTTTTGGATTCCGCCGGTCCCATTTAGCGCCGCGCTGGCAAAGCTGACGTTGGCGATATGGAGCGACAGCGGCTATCTGCTGCTGTTCGCGATTTTACCCGGGTTGCTCTTGCTATGGCCGCGTGCGCGGACGGTCGGCCTGTCGGGGTTCCCGTTGCGCGGCTATCTGGCCGTTTTGGTCGTGGCCACACTCACATTGGCCATCATTTCGCAGTTCACGCCGCTGATCATTGATCGTTATTTGTCCGTATTCGTCCCGATGGCATCGCTGATTGCGGTCAATATGTTTGCGGGTTTAGCCGGGCGGCGCGGTCTGCCGGTCATGATTGGCTGTGCGGCGGTGGCACTGGCCGCACAGTGGCTGTCGCCGCCCTTCCGGTCGCTCGCCTGGTTGGGGTGGGAGGAAGAATCGCACTGGATCGCGGCGCAGCACGCTGACCTGCTTGTTTTTGCTTTCGATGATCCGGCAGGGGCGCATATCGGCGCCGCCAATCTGGCAAAAGTCGGCGGATTTTTTCTGCAGCGATCCGGCGATCCGTTGCCTGTCGCCGCGCGCACAGTGACTTCTGCGCAACCGCAAATGGACCACCGCATGCCAGCAGGGCGGCGGGTTGCGGTGCTCCGTGTGGAGGGTGCCTTCGCGCCGTCCGATCCCGATTGGCTTGACCGTGTCCGCGCGGCCCATCCGCAGCACCACTGCACGCGTCGACGTCAACGCGGGCCCGACGCCTGTATTTTCGACACCAGGCCATGACGGACCAATATCGTTTCCTGCGCTTCTTGCTCGTCGGCATCGTCAACACCGGCGTCGGCTATCTGTTGTTTGCAGCGATGCTGCTCGCCAGCCTGTCGGCGCTGGCGGCAGCGGCGGCGGCCACAGCGCTGGGGGCTTTGTTCAACTTCGGCTCGATCGGGATTGTCGTGTTTCGTCAGGCCGATCCCGGACTGCTGCCGCGCTTTCTGGGCGTTTACATCGTGCAATATGGTGTGAACGCCGCAGGCCTGATGCTTCTATCGCATTTCGGATACGGCCCGCTCATGGCGCAAGCCTTGCTGGTGCCGTTGCTGGCGGTCGGCACCTATGTCGCCATGCGGCGCTGGGTTTTTCGCGGCGCGCGGGCATAGCGCATCGCCATCGCGGCATCGCGCATGCCATGCTATGAGAGGCGCGCCGGGGGGCGGGAGGGTAAGTCATGACGATACGGACAATGGCGGCGACGCTGGCGCTGATGCTGAGCGCGCCGGTCGCGGCGAGCGAGCAGCCCGAGCTGCCAAACTGGCTGCACGGTGCGTGGAATGAAGCGCGCGCAGGCGGGCGCTGGGCCGACGAATATTGGACCCCGCCGCGCGGCGGGCTGATGATCGGCGCGGCGCGGATGGGCAACGGTGATCGCATTGTCGTGTTCGAGCACAGCCGGATTGTGCGCATGCCCGGCGGCACGCTGGTGTTTGTCGCGCAGCCCTTTGGCAACAGCGCGGTGCATTTTCCGATGGTGGCGGCGGGTGACCAAATGCTCGAATTTGCCAACCCCGAGCATGATTATCCGCAGCGCATCCGTTACTGGCGCGAAGGCCGCGAATTGCGCGCGCGGGTGTCGCTGATGGACGGCAGCAAGGCGATGGAGTGGCGTTACCAGCCGATGGGCGGAAGCGCGGAATAGAGGCTCAGGCGACGACGCGCTCGGCCAAGATTGTCAGACCCGCTTCGCTGACCTCGGCAAAGCCGCCCTCGACATTGATCACTTCGGGCGCGGCACCGGCGCTGGCGTAAACCGTCACCGGCCCGTTGCGCAGCGTGGACATGAAGGGCGCATGGCCCTCCAGCACCGAAAATTCGCCCTCGGTCCCGGGCACGGTGACCATATGGACGCTGTCGCTGCGCTCAAGGCGGGCGGGGGTGACGAGGGTGAAGTTCAAAGCCATTTCCATGTCCTTACCCCCTCCCCTTCAGGGGGGGGGGCTTAAATCAGCTTACGCCGCGTCCGCTGCCAGCTTTTGCGCCTTGGCGATCGCTTCGTCGATGCCGCCGACCATATAGAAGGCGGCCTCGGGCAGGTGATCATATTCACCGTCGACGACCGCCTTGAACGATTTGATCGTGTCTTCGACCGCGACGAACTTGCCGGGGATGTTGGTGAACACCTCGGCGACGTGGAACGGTTGGCTGAGGAAGCGCTGGATCTTGCGCGCGCGCGCGACGGTCAGCTTATCTTCTTCGGACAGCTCATCCATGCCCAGAATGGCGATGATGTCCTGCAGCGACTTATATTTCTGCAGCGTTTCCTGAACGCGGCGGGCGGTTTCATAATGTTCCTGACCGACAACGCGCGGCTCGAGCACGCGGCTGGTCGAATCGAGCGGATCGACCGCCGGGTAAATCCCCAGCTCCGAAATCGCGCGGTTGAGCACGGTGGTTGCGTCCAAGTGGGCGAAGGAGGTGGCCGGCGCCGGGTCGGTCAAATCGTCGGCGGGCACGTAAATCGCCTGCACCGAGGTGATCGAACCCTTGTTGGTCGAGGTGATGCGCTCCTGCAGCGCGCCCATGTCGGTGGACAGGGTCGGCTGATAGCCCACGGCCGATGGAATACGGCCGAGCAGCGCCGACACTTCGGACCCTGCCTGCGTAAAGCGGAAGATATTGTCGACGAAGAACAGCACGTCCTGGCCTTCGACATCGCGGAAATATTCGGCAATGGTCAGCCCCGATAGCGCGACGCGCGCGCGCGCGCCCGGCGGCTCGTTCATCTGGCCGAACACCAGCGCGACCTTTGACCCTTCGGGGGTCGGGTTGCCGTCCTTGTCCTTGGCGATCACGCCTGCGTCGAGGAATTCATGATAAAGGTCATTGCCCTCGCGCGTGCGCTCGCCGACGCCCGCGAACACGCTGGTGCCGCCATGGCCCTTGGCGATGTTGTTGATCAGCTCCTGGATCAGCACGGTCTTGCCCACGCCCGCGCCACCGAACAGGCCGATCTTGCCCCCCTTGGCATAGGGGGCGAGCAGATCGATGACCTTGATGCCGGTGACCAGGATGCTCGAATCGGTCGACTGGTCGACAAAGTCGGGGGCCTTGGCATGGATGGGCGAGCGCAGTTCGGCATTCACCGGGCCGCGCTCATCGATCGGATCGCCAACGACGTTCAGGATGCGGCCCAGCGTCATCGGACCGACCGGCACCGAAATCTGCGCGCCGGTATCGGTCACTTCCTGCCCGCGCGTCAGACCGTCGGTCGCGTCCATCGCGATGGTGCGCACGGTGTTTTCGCCCAGATGCTGGGCAACTTCGAGGACGAGGCGGTTGCCGTTGTTGCTGGTTTCCAGCGCGTTCAAAATCGCGGGCAGTTCATTGTCGAACCGCACGTCGACGACGGCGCCGATGATCTGCGCGATGCGGCCAACATTGTTGCTGGTCGCGGCCCCGGACTTTGCAGCGGCGGCGGGCTTCTTGGTCTTGGTGGCGGTGGCCATTTGCTTCTTCCTCTTGTCGTTGCTTACAGCGCTTCTGCGCCAGCATTTTGGCTGTTGCTACAGCGCTTCCGCGCCAGCAATGATTTCAATCAATTCCGTGGTGATCGCCGCCTGCCGCTGGCGGTTGTAAACGATGGTCAGCTTGCTGATCAGGTCGCCCGCGTTGCGCGTCGCATTGTCCATCGCGGTCATCGACGCGCCTTGCTCCGACGCCATATTTTCGAGCAGGCCCTTGAAAATCTGAATGGCGATGTTGCGCGGCAACAGATCGGCGAGGATTTCCTCTTCGCCGGGCTCATATTCGACCGCAGCACCGCTGGCGGCGGGGGCATCGGCGGACGGCGCGACGGGGATAATCTGCTGCCCCGTGGCTTCCTGCAACAAAGCCGAGCGGAACTTGCTGAAGAACAGATGCGCGACGTCGAACGCGCCCGCGTCATACATGCCCATCAGCTGGTCGGCGATCTCGCGCGCTTGCTCGAACCCGATTTGGCGCATGCCGGTGGTTTCATATTGCTCGGCGATCTGGCCGGGGAACAGCCGCGAAATCACCGGACGACCCTTGCGGCCGACCAGGAAGAACCGCACGGTCTTGCCAGCGGCTTGCAGTTCCATCGCCTTGTCGCGCGCGGCCTTGACGATATTGCTGTTGAATGCGCCAGCGAGGCCGCGGTCGCTGTTCATCACCACCAGCAAATGGGTTTCGCTCTTGCCGGTTCCGCTGAGCAATTTGGGCGCGCTGTCGCCGCTGACCTTGGCGGCAAGGCTGGCGACCACGGCTTCGAGCCGCGCCGCATAGGGGCGCGCGGCTTCGGCGGCTGCCTGTGCCTTGCGCAGCTTGGCGGCGGCGACCATTTTCTTGGCCTTGGTGATCTTCTGGGTCGATTTGACCGAGGCGATCCGCCCTTTGAGTTCCTTGAGTGATGCCACTCGAACATTCCCTTTTCATTGTCATTCCCGCGAAAGCGGGAACCTAGGGGCTAATTTGTGCCGTGCCGCCCTGGGTCCCCGCTTTCGCGGGGATGACAAAGGTTGGTTTAAGCAAAAATCTTCGCAAACGCTTTCAGCGCCTCAACCAGCCCGGCCTTTGCCGTGTCGGTGAGATCGCGCGTGTCGCGGATTTCCTTGAGCACCCCGGCATGGTCGCTGCGCAGGTACGCCAGCATCGCTTGCTCATAGCGCGTCACATCGGTGGTCGCGACACTGTCGAGATAGCCGTTGGTGCCTGCGAAAATCGACGCGGTTTGTTCCTCGAACGGCATCGGCTGGAACTGCGCCTGCTTGAGCAGCTGGGTCAGCCGCGCACCACGGTTGAGCAATTTCTGCGTCGAGGCATCAAGGTCCGACCCGAACTGCGCAAAGGCTTCCATTTCGCGGTATTGCGCGAGCTCGAGCTTGATCGAGCCCGACACCTTCTTCATCGCCTTGGTCTGCGCCGCAGAACCCACGCGCGACACCGACAGGCCGACGTTGATGGCCGGACGGATGCCCTGATAGAAAAGGTTGGTTTCGAGGAAGATCTGGCCGTCGGTGATCGAAATCACGTTGGTCGGAATATAGGCCGACACGTCGCCCGCCTGCGTTTCGATGATCGGCAGCGCGGTCAGGCTGCCATTGCCATTATCGTCGTTCATCTTCGCCGCGCGCTCGAGCAGGCGGCTGTGCAGATAGAAAACGTCGCCCGGATAGGCTTCGCGGCCCGGCGGGCGGCGCAGCAGCAGCGACATCTGGCGATAAGCGACGGCCTGCTTCGACAGATCGTCATAAACGATCACGGCGTGCATGCCATTGTCGCGGAAATATTCGCCCATGGTGCAGCCCGTATAAGGGGCGAGGAACTGCAGCGGCGCGGGTTCGGACGCGGTCGCGGCGACGACGATCGAATATTCCATCGCGCCATTTTCTTCGAGCTGGCGAACAATCTGCGCCACGGTCGAACGCTTCTGACCGACGGCGACATAGATGCAATAAAGCTTCTTCGATTCGTCCTTGCCCGCGTTGGCTTCCTTCTGGTTGATGAAGGTGTCGATGGCGACGGCGGTCTTGCCGGTCTGGCGGTCACCGATGATCAGCTCGCGCTGGCCGCGCCCCACGGGGACGAGCGCGTCGAGCGCCTTCAGGCCGGTCTGCACGGGCTCGTGCACCGACTTGCGCGGGATGATGCCCGGCGCTTTAACCTCGACGCGCATGCGCTTTTCGGCGACAATCGGCCCCTTGCCGTCGATGGGGTTGCCCAGGCCGTCAACCACACGGCCGAGCAGACCCTTGCCGACGGGCACGTCGACGATGGTGCCGGTGCGCTTGACGACATCGCCTTCCTTAATCTCGGCGTCGCTGCCGAAAATCACGATACCGACGTTATCGGCCTCCAGGTTCAGCGCCATGCCCTGCACGCCGTTGGCGAATTCGACCATTTCCCCGGCCTGGACATTGTCGAGGCCGTGGACGCGGGCGATGCCGTCGCCGACCGACAGCACCTGGCCGATTTCCGACACTTGCGCGTCGGTGCCAAAATTGGCGATCTGGTCCTTGATGACCTTGCTGATTTCAGCGGCACGGATTTGCATGACTTAGCCTTTCATCGGGCATTTATGGCGTACGGGCTGTTCAGCCCTTCATCGCCGTCGCGAGGGTGTTGAGACGGGTGCGGATGCTGGCGTCGATCAGCTGGCTGCCCAGCTTGACCACCAGCCCGCCAAGAATGGCGGGATCGACTTTGGCAATAACGGCCACGTCGCGGCCGACGCGGCTGCGCAGTTGCTGTTTCAATGCAACGAGCTGATCGCCATCGAGCGGATGCGCGGTGGTGACCTCGGCGGTCACCTCGCCGCGGTGGGCGGCGACAATCATGCCGAAGGCGCGGATCATCGCAGGCAGATCGGCGAGGCGGCGGTTGTCGGCAAGCACGCCCAGAAAGCGGGTGGTGAGATCGTCAAGGCCCATCGCGGCGGCCACGGCGGCGATGGCCTTGGCACCATCGGCGCGGCTGACCAGCGGGCTGGTGACCAGCGCCTTGAGCTCACCCGATTCGGCGAGCGCAGCGGTGAGGTCGGCGAGGCTCGATTCGACGGTTTCGAGTGCGCCGCCCTCGCGCGCCAGATCGAACAGCGCCGACGCATAACGTCCGGCCAAACCCGCCGTGATATTGGCCTCTATGCCGGAGCTATTCGCCACGCGCGCAACGTCCTTAATCTGTGGACCCCGTGGGGGATTGGGGGTTGCCGGAGCGGGGGCGCACAAATGCACCCCACCGGCAAGGTCGCGGCGCGCCTAGCAATGATTATGCTGCGATGCAAGATGGGGGTTGGGCGTAAAACTTGGCACGAGCGGCCATTGCCTCTATGAAGATCGCTATAAGGTCGCATCGCTGCATTCGTCCAACCAGGAGGGTTTTTTGCAAAACCCACGGATCGACCTCGCGCATGTCCCCGATTTCAGGGTCGGCGGCTTGAACATTCACCCCTCAACGCGCGAGCTGTCGCGCGGTGGCGAACGGCTGGTGATCGAGCCGCGCGTCATGCAGGTGCTGGTCGCGCTGCACCGGGCGGGCGGGGCGGTGGTGTCCAAGGACGATCTGGCGCAAAGCTGTTGGGAAGGCCGCGTCGTCGGCGAAGATGCCATCAACCGCGTGCTGTCGCGGCTGCGCAAAGTCAGCGAGAGCATTGGCAAGGACACATTTCACGTCGAAACGGTGACCCGGGTGGGCTATCGCATGGTGGTCGACGGCGCAGCGTTGGCACCGACGCCAAAGGCCGACGTTTACGGCCAACCTAACTCGGTCGGCCGGCGTTCGTTGGTTATCGGCGCAGCGATGCTGACGGCGGTTGGGGGCGGGGCATGGTTCCTGACGCAAAACAAGGGGAACGCGGCGGGCGCGATGGAAGAACTGCCGCCGCAGGTCCGCGAATTGGTCCGGCGTGGCCGCGAAGCACGGCTTTATGGGACCCCGGAGCAAACCGAACAGGCGATTGCGTTGTTCAGGCAAGCAACACGGCAGTCGGCTGACAGTGCCTATTTGTGGGGAATTCTGGCATTGGCCTATTCCGATCAGGCGTATCAAAGCCGACAACAGGATTATGAGCGCCTCAACATCCAGGCTATTTCTTCGGCCGAACGAGCCCTCGCCATCGATCCCGACAATGCCGAAGCCCAGCTGGTTTTGCGGTTTATCAAACATCAGAAGGCTCTCCGCCCCGCAGACTTCACCCGGCAGTTGGCCGGGCTGGTTGAGCAGCATCCGGCCAATGCAGCGGTAAATCGCATGTACGCGCTGCATCTGTCGCAACTGGGGCGCAACCGCAAAGCGCTGACGCATCTCGCGCGCGCAATTGCGACTGAACCCTACTCACCGCCAGATGCCGATCACCATGGCACGATGCTGTGGAGTGTTAATCGGCTTGAAGAAGCCGATACCGTTTATGAACGGGGATTGGCACAGTGGCCGCGCCATTATGGCCTGTGGTATTCACGCTACAAACAGTTGGTGTACACTGGTCGGCTGGCCGAGGCGCGGGCGATGCTGCTCGATGTCGGAAAACACCCGACCGGTATTCCGGACGAAAGTCTGCTTATCAATGATGCGGAACTCAAGGCGTTTGAAAGCCGGACAGGCGGCGATATCGATCACGCCACGCAGCTTCATCGAAAGGCGGCGCGGCTGGGCATTGGCTATGCCCAGGATGCGATGATGTTCACATCGGCGACGGAGCAACCCGATCTGATGTTCGAAATCGCACAAGGGCTGTTTTTCAGCCGAGGCTTTGTGCTGGGCGAAAATCGCTACATGCGCTCGCAGGGGCTTTACAAGCCGGGGAAATGGCGGCCGACCTATTTTCTGTTCTACCCGCCGATGGCGCGATACCGGTCCGATGCCCGGTTCGATGCGATTTTGGCCGAACTCGGCATCAAAGATTATTGGCGGACGCTGGGCGTGCGCCCCGATTATTTGGCGTGACTGGTTGAAATCAGTCAAAAATCGGTCAAGCATCGGCCTTTCATCATCTCCTAATCCTGTCGAACGCGCCGCTTTCCGACGAATGTGATCTCCGCAGCGCAACTCGCGTCGCATGAAAAAGGAGATGCAATATGTCCATTTTTTATCTGGCCGCAGCTGCCTCAGCCGTCATCCTGATGCCGACTAACAGCGATCAGCCGCGCAAAGCCCATATCGCATATAGCGATCTCAATCTGGCGTCACCGGCGGGCCAGAAGGCGCTTGAAGGACGCGTCAGGACGGCACTCAACATGGTCTGCGGTTATGAGCACGAAGGTTCGGCCGCGACCCAGGCCAACAACCGCCAATGCCGCAAACGCGCCATGGTGCAAATCGAACCGCAACGTCAGGCGGCCATCGCGCAGGCCAGCAAGGTTCAGCTTGCGACCAACTTTTAAGGTGCCTTGATGCCGCGCATTTGCAGGGCGGCGTGCCGGGCATGGGCCCTGCACGCCGCCTCGTGCGTCTGACGCCGAATATCCCCCGCCGCCGCCGGCACAGGCTTCGACAAGCCCGTGGCGAACGGTTAGAACAGCGGGATGGACAAAGCTTTTCAACTCGTCTTCATCCATGGCCCTGTCGCCAGCGGCAAGCTGACCATCGCCAAGGAACTCGCCGCGCACACCGGCTTGCCGCTGTTCCACAATCATCTGGTTGTCGATACGCTGCTCAGCGTATTCCCGTTCGGCAGTGAAGCCTTTTTGCGGCTGCGCGAGGCGATGTGGAACCAAGTCTTTGATGCCGCGCTGGCCGAGCGCCGCTCGCTGATCTTCACCTTCGCCCCCGAACGCACCGTGTCGCCCGATTTTCCGGCGCGGCTCGCGGCGCGCATGGCGGCGGGCGGCGGGCGCGTCGATTTTGTCGCGATCATCTGCCCGCCCGACGTGCAGCGCGCGCGCATGGAGAACGCCTCGCGCCAGGCAAGCGGCAAATTGTCGTCGGCCGCGCTGTTCGACCAGCTCGCGGCGGACGGGGCGTTTGATTATCCCGCGTTGCCGCCCGCTGCGGTGACGGTGGATTCGGGGAGGATGGCGCCGGAGGAAGCGGCGCGGGCGATTGTTGAGGTGTTGGGGCTGGATTGCAAAGGGGAGAAGACATGATTGAGGGTCCTACTCCTCAACCTAATGCGCGTTGGATGACATTGGCGTCCAAAGCTGCGCTGGGATTCATGAACGGCGGACATTTGGTTGATCTGCTTGTTCCTGACTTCGATCAAATTGATCGAGATCGAGTGGCTGAGCTAGGGTCAGGACCTATTAAATGCGCGTTCGAGGTTTGAGGCCATCCCCGCCTTCGCGAGGACATGCTTTGCACAGGGCTAGGAGGAAAGGCGATGGGATATGAAGATATCTCAAGGCTTTCCGACGCCGCCAAGGGCAAAATGGGTCAAATCCGCAGGACGCCGAAATGGCTTCGATCTCGAAGCAAAATGTCCTTGCGGGTAACGATGCTACCCGACGGCGGACATTTTCCTCCGATATCTTCGCCATTTCGACGCCTCGAACGCGCATTTAATAGGTCCTGACCCTAAAAAATCATCAATTGAAACCCGGACCGCCTCCTGCCCCTTGCGTTCCCTGATCGTTGCAGTGAGTCGTGCATTGTTGAGGCGATCCAAGATATCTTCCCACGCGTTTGCTGATAGCAAATAGGCCACAGGCGCATTGTCGCTGATCACTGCCACGGGCTGGTCACCTGCATCGGCGATAACCGCAGTTGGGTTTTTCTTCAGCGCAGCGATGTCGATGCTAAGCGGGGCAAGAAGTGGAAATACCATAGTCAGTCTCGGAAGGCTAAAGCCGGACTCGATACCCTTTGTCTTTCCCGCGAAAGCGGGAACCCAGGCCGGGACATGCTCAATGCAACCCCTGGATCCCCGCTTTCGCGAGGAAGACGAAAAAATAACTGCATTGCCGTTTACCTTTGTCTTGCTCGCCACCCGGATATCCCGCTGGTGAGCAACTATGTGACCTTTTCAATTCCCAACCCCCGCGCATTCATACACCAGTCGCTCATTGGGTGCCTCGCTCAGCGCGGCGCGGATGCCGGCCTGCGTCGCACTCAGTTGCTCCAGCGTCGCCGGGTCGCTGGTGCAGCGCGCCGCCGCGCCACCTTGCAAATCGCGCAGCTTGGCGAGCGCCTCGCTGTCGGGCAGCCAGCGTTCGACGCGATAGGTTGCCCCGTCGGCCGACAGCGTGGCGATACTCGCTGCCGCAGTGTCGCCTGCCACGGTCGCGCGGGTCCAGCCGCCATCCGCGCCCGGGGCAAATTGCGCCCCACCCCCCGCGCAGCCACTCCCAGAAAGCGTCAGCTCAACATCATCGGCCTTCGACACGGTAATCCGGCTGCGATCAGGGCGCAGCGTGCAGATGCGTTTGCCCAGCGGTGCGGCGGTGACCAGTTCGGGGCCGGATTCGGCGATCGTCGCCACCTCCGGCGTCGCTGCGACCAGCGAGGGCCGCGTCACGAACAGCGCGATGGCCCCGAGCGCGAGCAGCGCCCCCGCACCCATTCCGAACCGGGCTTTGCTGTCGCCCTCGCGCGCCCACACCCAGCCTGCGCCGCTTGCCATCGCCGCCAGCACCAGCGCCAGCCCGGCGAGCGCCAGCCGGTTTTCGCGCGCGGTCAGCGCCGCTTCGGCGGCGGCGCGTTCCTGTTGTTTCAATTCCTGTGCGCTCGCTGCTTCACGGTCGGCGTTGGCGGCGCTCGCGGCTTTGGCCTCGGCTTCCGCCGCCGCACGGTCGCGCGCTTCGGCTTCCGCCAGAGTGATGCAGCCGGTGCCGACGCCATTATAGCTTTGCCGCGAATCGGCGAGGAAGGCGGTGAGCTCGCGGCTCGCGACGGCAAAGGCAAAGCCCGCATCGCCCTCGTCCGCGCGCGTCAAAAAGCTGTTGATGCCGATCACCCGGCCGCACCCGTCGACCAGCGGCCCGCCCGAATTGCCGCGCGCGATATTGGCGGTGTGGAGCAATGTCGCGACGCCCTGCACCGCTTGAAACGCCGAGACATCGCCTTCGGAGCGCACCGGCGCGCGCGGCAGGATATAATCCTGCGCGGTGCGCGCGCTGGCCAGATCGACATTGCCCGGATAGCCCAGCGCCACCACATCCATCCCTGCCGTCACCGGCCCGGTGAAGATGGCGGCGGCAGGAATGCGCCCCTCGGTCAGCTCGATCAGCGCCAGATCGCGCTTGGCATCGACCGCAATCAGCCGCGCGGCATAGCTTTTCTGCCCCTCCGACGGCACCACGCCGACGGCGACATTGGCCGGATAGCGCACCGCCGAATCGACCACATGCGCATTGGTGACGATGCGCGTCGGCGACACGGCGACGCCGCTGCCATGGCCGAAACCGACAACCTCGCCATCGACCATCGCCACAGTAACCACGCGCACCACCCCGCGCGCCGCTGCGCCGACATCGTCGGCGGCACGGGCAGGGACGGCGAATCCAACAAGGACGCAAATCAGGGCCAGCAAGCGCAGCATGACCCCCTCGCTATGCCGTGATTTCCATGTAGGAAAGCGATTTCTTGCAGGCCGCCATTGCCCTGCCGGAACGGCGTCCAACATCGTTCGTTGTGCCAGCGAAGGCAATTTTTAAAGGGAGCGATCAATGCCCAACCATAGCGGCCCCATGGCCTGTCCCATCGATGGCACCACCCTGACCATGGCCGAACGGCAGGGGATCGAGATTGACTATTGCCCGACCTGCCGCGGCGTGTGGCTCGACCGCGGCGAGCTCGACAAGATTATCGAACGCAGCGGGCGCGACGATGACGACGACCGCCGCCCGCGCGCTGCGCCGCCGCCACCGCCTCAGCCCGGCTACGCCCCGCCGCCGCCTGGCTATCCGCAGCACGGCTATGGCTATGGCAAGCCCTATAAAAAGAAGCACTGGTTGCAGGACATCTTCGACTGAGCGGGACGGTCCTAGGGTCAGGATACTAGCGACATCGGAAACGCCAGAAATCGAAATGACCAAATTTTCGTCACCCCGGACGTGATCCGGGATGACGCACCCCAGTCGGTTGTTGTCCCGGATCACGTCCGGGACGACGAGGGTACAGATTTCCACCTGCCGATAACTTTGACCGCAATTCGCGGGACGGTGGCTTGACGCCGCTGGGCTAAGTTGTGCTCCATCGCTAATGGAGACCGCGACTATGACCGACCAATGCACCGACGATGATCGCTGGGCCGCCGTGCTCCGCCGCGACCGCTTGGCTGATGGCCAATTTGTCACCGGTGTGCTGACCACCGGCATTTATTGCCGCCCCAGCTGCGCCGCGCGGCATCCGGCGCGCACCAATGTGCGATTTTTCGGCGACGGCGCGGCGGCGCGCAGGGCGGGGCTGCGGCCGTGCAAACGCTGCCTGCCCGACGATGTCGCGCGCGACGAGGGCGCCGTGCTCGCAGCGATTGCGGCGATCAAGCAGAGCGAGGAGCCGCTCGCGCTCGCCGATCTGGCGCGCCGCACCGGCTATTCGCCGACGCATTTCCAGCGCGTGTTCGCGCGCCACACCGGCCTGTCGCCCACCGCCTATGCCCGCGCACTGCGCGCCGAGCGGGCGCGCGAGGCGCTGGTGGGGGCCAAGCGCGTCACCGACGCGATTTACGACGCGGGCTATTCGGCGCCGTCGCGTTTTTATGCGGCCCAGGAAGGGCGACTGGGCATGACAGCATCGGCCTGGAAGGATGGTGGGCGCGGCGCGGTGATCCGCTGGGCGGTGGTGCCGACGAGCCTTGGCGATATGCTGGTGGCGGCGACCGAGCGGGGCGTGTGCCGGCTGGCGTTCGGCCTTGGCGGCGACGATCTGGCGGCGCAATTTCCGCATGCGCGGCTGGAACCGGGCGATGCAGCCTTCGCCGCCTTGCTCGCCGATGTGGTTGCGGCGGTCGAACATCCGGCGCGGCCCAATGGCCACATCCCGCTCGATGTGCAGGGCACCGCCTTTCAGGAAGCGGTGTGGCGCGAACTGCGCCGCATCCCTGCGGGCGAGACGCGCAGCTATGCCGATATTGCCGCCGCCATCGGCAAACCCGCAGCGGTGCGCGCGGCGGGAACGGCCAATGGCGCGAACCAGGTCGCTGTGCTCATCCCGTGCCACCGCGTCGTGCCCAAGGGCGGCGGCGTTGGCGGCTATGCGTGGGGACCGAAGATCAAGGAAGAATTGCTCAAAAAGGAAGGGGCGATATGTCCACTGCTATAGAGATTTTTCGCAAACTGCATGTCCCCGGCAACCCGCTGATTTTGGTCAATATCTGGGATGCGGGCAGCGCCGCCGCGGTCGCCAAGGCGGGGGCCAAAGCGATCGCGACGGGCAGCTATGGCGTCGCCGAGGCGCTGGGGCACAAAGACGGCGAAGATCTGCCGCTGGGCGCCGCGCTCGCCAATCTGGCCCGCATCCGCCGCGTCACCGAACTGCCCGTCACCATCGACATGGAATCGGGCTATGGCGACACCCCCGAACAGGTCGGCGCGTCGGTTGCGCGGGCGCGCGATGCCGCGGCGGCCGGGATTAATATGGAAGACCGGCTGCCGGGCCAACGCGACTTGCTGCCCATCGCTGTGGCCGCCACCCGCTATCGGGCAGCCGCCGACACTGGACTGTTCGTCAACGCACGCTGCGACATGTTTCGCGGGCGCGACGCGGCGGCGGATGGCGACGCGCTGGTCACGGCAACACTTGAACGCGCGCGGCCTATGCCGATGCAGGCGCCAGCGGCCTGTTCGTGCCCTTCCTTGCCGATGCGCGGTTGATCGGCGCGATTTGCGCAGGCTCACCGCTGCCGGTCAATATATTGCGCTCGCCCGCCGCGCCAACGCATGCCCAGCTCGCCGAGTTAGGCGTGGCGCGGATCGGCCATGGGCATCTGCCGTGGGCGGCCACGATGGCGTGGCTCGCGGGACAGGCGCAGTGCGTCTATGGCGGCGGAGAGCCTGATTATTGAGCGCGGCGGCGGGGGTTTACAAGAAACTATAAGGATCAATGTCGATCGTCAGCCGCACCTTTGTTGGCCATTCGATCCGCGCGGTCCAGTCGGCGATCATCTCCTGCAACGCATAGCTGCGCGGGGCGTGGGCGAGCA
Source organism: Sphingopyxis sp. (assembly GCA_013911715.1). Taxonomy (GTDB): domain Bacteria; phylum Pseudomonadota; class Alphaproteobacteria; order Sphingomonadales; family Sphingomonadaceae; genus Sphingopyxis. Next base: position 19,826 of record JACEST010000004.1, read on the forward strand.
GGCGGAAGCGGTGGCGGCCGCGCAGCATCGCGAGCGGGGCAGGGGCGGGGCCGTAGATGTCGGCTCCCGACCCGCGCGGTGCCGCAGCCGCGAGCCGGTCGGCGGTGCGGCGCGCGAGCTCGGCATCCTCGCTCGATATGATGATCGCGGCGAGGCGGCCATAGGGTGGCGACCCGGCGCTTTTGCGTGCGGCGGCCTCGGCGGCGTAGAAACCGTCGCGGTCGTTTGCGACCAGCGCGGCGATGACCGGCGCGGTCGGCATCCGCGTTTGCACCAGCACTTCGCCCGGCTTGACTCCGCGCCCGGCGCGGCCTGCGACCTGCTGCACCTGCTGGAACGTCCGCTCGGCGGCGCGCAGATCGCCGCCGTCGAGGCCAAGGTCGGCGTCGACCACGCCGACCAGCGTCAGATTGGGGAAATGATAGCCCTTGGTCACCAACTGGGTGCCGATGATGATGTCGACCAGCCCCTCCTCGACATTCGCCACAAATTCCGCCGCGCGTGCGGGCGACCAGAGCGTGTCCGACGTGACGATGGCGGTGCGCGCGTCGGGGAAACGCGACTTGACCTCGTCGGCGACGCGCTCGACGCCGGGGCCGCAGGCGACGAGGCTGTCTTCATCCTTGCATTCGGGGCAGGCCGCCGGCGGCGGCATGACATGGCCGCAGTGATGGCAGGCGAGACGGCGGACCAACCGGTGCTCGACCATCCACGCGGTGCAATTGGGGCACTGGATACGGTGGCCGCAGGTCCGGCACAAGGTCAGCGGCGCAAAACCGCGCCGGTTGAGGAAGAGCAAGGATTGCTCACCCTTGGCCATGCGGTCGGCGATTGCAGCGACCAGCGGTGGGGCGAGCCAGGTCCCGCGATCGGGCGGATTGTCGCGCAGGTCGAGTGCGGCGATGCTCGGCAGCTCGGCACCGCCAAAGCGCGCGGGCAGTGCAAGCCGCCGGTAGCGCCCGGCCTCGACCTGCGCCAGGCTTTCGAGCGCGGGGGTGGCGCTCGCCAGGATCACCGGCAGCCCTTCGATCTGCGCGCGCATCACGGCCACGTCGCGGGCATGATAATGGACGCCGTCTTCCTGCTTGAAACTCGCCTCATGCGCTTCGTCGACGATGATCACGCCCAGATTGGCATAGGGCAGGAACAAGGCCGAACGCGCGCCGACGACAATGGCAGCGTCGCCGCGGGCAATCGCATGCCAGGCGCGCCGCCGCTCGCTCGATTTGAGCCCGCTGTGCCACGCCACCGGTTCGACGCCGAACCGCGCGGTAAAGCGGGTGAGCATCGGCTCGGTCAGCGCAATTTCGGGGAGCAGCACCAGCGCCTGCCGCCCCTCGCGCAGCGCCGCCGCGACGCCTTCCATATAGACCTCGGTCTTGCCCGATCCGGTGACGCCGTCGAGCAGCACCGGGTCGAATGCGTGTGCGGCGACGGCGGCGGCGAGCGAGGCGGCGGCTTCGCGCTGCGCCTCGGACAATAGCGGCGGCGCAAAATCGGGATCGGGCTGGGGATAGGGTGCGTCGGCGCTGATCGCGACCGCCTCGGCGGCGCCGACCTCGATTAAGCCGCGGATCACCGCTTCGCTGACGCCGGCCTTTGCGGCAAGCTCGCGCACCGTGCCCTGCTCGCCGACGAGCTCGTCGAGCGCCACCGCGCGCTGCGCCGTCATCCGCGAAGGGATTTCGCCGGTCAGCCGATATTCGATAATCGGGCGGCGCGCATCGGCAAAGGCGACGCCGGGCAGCACCATGCGCAGCACCGCGCCCGGCGGCGCCAAATAATAGGCGCTAACCCACTCGATCAGGCGGCGCAGCGGCGCGGGAATCGGTGGCACGGCGACAATCTCGAGCAAATTTCGCAGCCGATTGTCGCCGACGGGTTCGGGTGCGCCAAAGGCCTCATCCTCCCAGATCACCCCGCCCAACCGGCGCGGGCCGAGCGGCGCGACGACGACGCTGCCCAACCCCGCTTCGACGCCTTGCGGGATGCGATAGTCGAGCGGACCGAGCGCTGCGGTCAAAAGAAGGGTGCGGGCGCGGGCCATGGCCGCCCGCTATAGGCGCGATTAGCTGCGCAACGCCAGATAGCGTGCCACCGCATGCGCGCGATTAACCGCGCCCAGCTTGCGCCGCGCATTGTCGGCATGGAAACGAGCGGTGGTCTCGGACAGGCTCAGGATCACGCCGATTTCCCAGTCGGTTTTTCCCTCGGCGACATAGGCCATCACATCGCGCTCGCGCCGGGTGAGCGCGGTTGCGCCCGAGTCCGGTGCGGCGGCAACCATCGGCAAAAAGGCCTCGGCGATCATCAACGCAGCGATTTGAATCGCATCCGCCTCGCCGGGAACAAACTCCTTGCGGTCAAAACCGATATGGAAGGACGTGATGCGCCGCCCGCTGCCATAGGCGGTCGCGCATAAAGCCTCAGCAATGTTTGCCTCGCTAAACGCGTCCCAATAGCTGGCGGTTTCGCGGCGGCCATGCGGCGCGAAATCGGAGAAGCGATAGCGGGTCAGCGACTGACCAATCGCATCGACCAGTGGATTTTTCTCGAAGCAGATATGGTTGAATGCGGCGCTATCGACCCAGCCCGCTTTGGCATGGCGCGCGACGAAGCCACCGGCCTGCCAATGGCGGTGCGACGTTAGCGCCCCGTGCGGACGGTGATAGGCACGGGCCTGCAAATAGGTGACGTCATGGGCCCGCAGCGCACGGTGAAAATGGTCGGCCGCGACGCCCAGATCGGGCGCGGCCAGCGCGTCCTGTGTAAGCGGGAGAATCGTCTGCAGCATCTGTCGGTCCCGTGATGAATGCACAGTTGTCCGTGACTTTTGCCGAGTCGGCAAGGGGGCTCAGACCAGCGTCCCGCAATTGGACAAGGAGCCGACCCTGTCGGATTCGAGAGGCGCGCGATGGTGGACCTGATGGTAACCAGAAAGTGAATTTCGGCCATCCCGCCGGTTTCGTTCAACGCCAAGAAACAGGAACGACCATGTCCATCTTCTTCACCCCCAAAATGCGCGGTGTCGCTTTGTTGCTCGCATCGGTCGCAACCATGCACGCAGTCCCGGCGTCCGCCGTGACTCATATTGTCAACGTCACCGCCAACCCAGTCAATGCAACCACGGGCAGCTTCAGCTTCAATGGAAGCGTGTTCAATACCGGCAGTCTGATCGTCGATCCGTTCGACGCATTCACTGTTGAGGAAGGGGACATCATCGAAGTAACTTTGACGCTGGCCAGTGGCTTTACCGTTCCTGGGTCGATGGAACAACTGTTCGGCTTCAACTTCTTCCGCTCGGACGGCGTCGATCCGATCACCGACGGAGACAATTTTACGGTGGACGTCGAAGGCACAAGCCTGTTTTCCTTCAGCATGGGGCCAACGGGCCTGTCCTCGGACACGCAAAGCGGGGCGTGCGGCAATTGCCTGACGGCCATCATGGGACAGATCCCCGGGGCTAGTTTTACGTTCGACAAATTGATTTTGTCGCAGACCATCCTCAATCTCGAGGCGCCCTATACCATCGACCGGGCCAGCTTCAGCTACCAACTGCGCGATGTGGCGGGGGCCGTACCCGAACCCGCCACCTGGGCATTCATGATCCTCGGCTTTGGCCTGATCGGCGGCGCGGTGCGCCAGCGTAAGGCGGGGGCTTTACGAAAAGTTGCGCTGAACTGACGCGCTGCGCCGCGGCCGATTGCGACCCGGCCGCCCGCCGCCCCGCGCGTGCCTTGCCAAAGGCGTGTGCGGGGCATAGCCTTTGGTTATGCGCGAAAAGGAACTTCGGCTGGCATTGGTCTGCTACGGCGGGATCAGCCTCGCCGTCTATATGCATGGCATCACCAAGGAGGTGTGGCGGCTCGCCGCCGCGTCGCGCGCGTCCCATGATGGCGATGCCATGCTGCACAGCAGCGCCGCCGTCTATCATGCGCTGATGGCGCGGATCGCGGCTGCGCGGGGCGTGCGACTGCGGGTCTTTGCCGATATTGTGGCGGGCGCGAGCGCGGGCGGGATCAACGGCATATTTCTCGCGCGTGCGCTGACCACCGGCCAGTCGCTCGACCCGCTCACGGACATGTGGCTCGAAAAGGCCGATCTCGACGCGCTGCTCGATCCCGACGCGCGGCCCCTGTCGCGCGCCACCAAATTCTGGGCCACGCCACTGGTGTGGATGGCGATGAAGCGGCGCGGCAACGCCATCGACCGCACCGTGTCGGCCGATGCGCAGGACGAGGTGCGGATGAAAGTATCGCGCCTCATTCGCGCGCGCTGGTTCGCGCCGCCCTTTGGCGGCCAGACCTTCAGCCATCTGCTTCATGATGCCTTTGCGGCGATGGACGCAGGACCTGTCGGGCCGGTGCTGGTTCCCGCTGACCAGCCGTTCGACCTGTTTGTCAGCGTCACCGATTTTGCCGGGCACCGCCGCCCGCTCGCGCTGAATTCACCGACGATGGTCGAAGAGCGCGAGCATCGCCTGACCCTGGCCTTCCGCAAGAATGGGGCGGCGGGCAGCGGGCTCGACGACACGCCTGCGCTGGCGGCGGCGGCACGCGCAACGGCGAGCTTTCCGGGTGCTTTCCCGCCGTTCACCGTTGCCGAGGCCGACGCCGTGCTGGCGGCGCGCGGGCTGGACTGGGCGACGCGTGATGCCTTTATCGCCGCGCAATTGCCCGCCACGGGCGAAGATCCGGCGCAGCGCGCTTATATCGACGGCTCGGTGCTCGCCAATGCGCCGTTCCGCCCGGCGATCGCCGCGCTCAAGCAGCGCCCGGCGCGGCGCGAGGTTGACCGGCGCTTCATCTATATCGATCCCAAGCCCGACCACCGCTCCGTCAGCCTCGGCCGCGCGCCAAAGGGTGAGACCGACCCGCCTGGCTTTTTCAGCGTGATCCTTGGCGCGCTCAGCGAAATTCCGCGCGAACAGCCGATCCGCGACAATGTCGAAACCATCGCCGGGCTGTCGGTGCGCATCCGCCGGATGCAGCATGTGACCGACGGCATGCGCATCGAAGTCGAGGAACAGGTCGAGGCGCTGTTCGGCAGCAGTTTCTTCATCGACACGCCCACCCCTGCCCGGCTCGCCAAATGGCGTGCCAAGGCGCAAAGCGAAGCGGCGGCGCGCGCGGGCTTTGCCTATGCGCCCTATGGCCATCTCAAATTGTCGGCGGTGGTCGAAGATTTGGCGGACCTCGCTGCGCGGCTGACGCCCGAAAGCGACGCGGCGGCGCTGCGCGGCGGCATCTGGGCGGCGGTGCGCGCGCGCGGAATCGACCGCATCGGCGGCAAGCGCGGCGTGGGCGCAAGTGCGCCGGTGATCGCCTTTTTTTCAGGCCACGACCTTGGCTTTCGCATCCGCCGCCTGCGCTTTCTGGCGCGCCAGCTCGACCAGCGCGTCGAGGCGCACCGCATGGACAATGATCCGGCGGCTGAGGCGATGCGCGGTGCCATTTATGCCGCGCTGGCGCTGTTTTTGGACCGCGAAGGCGACGCTTGGTTTGCGGCAATGCCGCTGCCGACGAGCGGTGCGGAATGGCTCGATGCGACTGCTGCGCAGCTGGGGCTCGTGGCCGCCGACGCTGCGGTCGATACGCTGCTCGCCGCGCCACTCGCTGCGCTGCCAAAGGACGAACGGCGGGCGATGCTGTTCGCCTATCTCGGCTACCCCTTTTACGACATCGCGAGCTTGCCGTTGCTGCAGGGCGAAGGGCTCGACGAATATGACCCCGTCAAGATCGACCGTATTTCGCCAAGCGACGCGGCCGCGATCCGCAGCGGCGGCGCGGCAGAGGTGCTCAAAGGCATCGAATTCAACAGCTTCGGCGCCTTTTTCAGCCGCGCCTACCGCGAGAATGATTATCTGTGGGGACGGCTGCACGGTGCCGACCGGCTGATCGATATTGTCGCGTCCACGCTTCCTGCCGACATGGCGCTGCCCGACGCCGAACTGGCGGCGTTCAAACGTGACGCGTTCCGCGCGATACTGGATGAGGAAGAACCGCGGCTGACGCGGGTTGCAGGGTTGATTGCGGAGCTGCGGGGCGAGGTCGGGTAGAAAATTATTATCGTCATCCCCGCGAAGGCGGGGATCCATCTCCACATCTCAAATACTCAAACAATCGTCGCGAAGGTTGCGTTGGCAGAAGGTGGATCCCCGCCTTCGCGGGGATGACGAAGTTGACGCTCAGTGCTGATGTTCGGCCCCGCCATGGTCCTTCGGTGCCTTCTCCCCATGGTCATGCGCGGGCATCGCCAAACTCGCAAACACCGTCGCGACAAAATCATCGCCCTTGATAAAGCCATTGGGGTTGGTGTCCCATTTGGCCGCCGGCTTCATCGCCTGAATTTCGGGCAGCGTCTTGCCGGTGGCCTTGGCTGCCTCGACACTGGCGATGACGCTTGTCAGCATGTCGCGATAGGCGGTCAGATCGGCCTTGGTCGCGACCGGGCCGTGGCCGGGGATGACCACTGTCTTGTCGTCGATTATCGCCAGCACCTTGGTGATGCCCGCCAGCAAACCCTTCGCCGAACCGCCGCTGTTCAAATCGATGAAGGGCAGCGTTACCTGATGGAAAAATGTGTCGCCCATGTGAACGACATTGGCCTTTTCCCACATCACCACCGAATCGCCGTCGGTGTGGGCGTGTTTCAGATGCATGGTGCGGACGCGGTCGCCGTTCAGATGCAGGCTGATGCCGTCATGATAGGTAACCACCGGCAACGCCTTGGGCGGTGACGGGGGGGTGGTTCCGAAACGCCCCTTTTGCTCGGTCGCCATACGGTCGCGGACATGGTCGTGCGCCAGGATCAATGCACCGGCATTGCCGAAATTCTCGTTCCCGCCAGTATGGTCGAAATGCCAGTGGGTGTTGATCAGATATTTGACCGGGCTAGCGCCCAGGCCCGCCACTGCGGCCTGAATCTTGGGGGTTAACGGCGCGAATTGGTCGTCGATCAGCACCGTGCCGTCGGGGCCGTGCGACACGCCGATATTGCCGCCCGCGCCGAACAGCACAGCGATGCCGGGGGCGACCGGCTGCGCCTTGATCTCGACCTTCGAGAAATCCTGCTGGGCGCACGCCGGGCCAACGGCAGTGCACAAAAGGGCGGCGGCAAACAGGCTGAAACGGCGCATAGAATTTCTCTCCGGTATTGATGCGCCAAGAGTCTAGACCATGTTGCGGTGGTTTGGAACGCGCTTCAGGTCAAATCTTCCCACATACCCTTGAGCCGGTCGAAAAAACTGCGCGATTGCGGGCATTCCTCGCCGGTTTCGGTCTTGCGAAAAGCTTCGAGCAATTCGCGCTGCTGCGCGGACAGCTTGGTCGGGGTTTCGACATCGATCTGGATGACCAGATCGCCGTGGCCGCGCCCGTTCAGCACCGGCATGCCCGCGCCGCGCTGGCGCAATTGCTTGCCCGACTGGATACCCGGCGGGATGCGGATTTCGTGGCGGCTGCCGTCGAGCCCCGGGATAGCGATGTCGCCGCCCAAGGATGCGGTGGTGAAACTGATCGGCGCGCGCGTGAACAGGGTCGTGCCTTCGCGCTCGAACAGACGGTGTCGGCTGAGGTGGAGAAAGATATAAAGATCGCCCGCCGCCGCGCCGCGCGCGCCGGCCTCGCCCTCGCCCGACAGGCGGATACGCGTCCCTTCGTCGACCCCGGCGGGGATGTTGACGGTCAGCGTCTTGCGCCGCTCGATGCGCCCGTCGCCGTCGCATGCGGGGCACGGATCCTCGATAATCTCGCCCGCGCCCTGACAGGTCGGGCAGGTCCGCTCGACCATGAAGAAACCCTGCTGCGCGCGCACTTTGCCCGCGCCGCCGCAGCCATTGCAGCGCCGCGTGCCCGTGCCCCCCCGCGCCCCGCTGCCGTCGCAGGTGTCGCAGCGCGCCGCAACATCGACCTGAATTTCGCGGTTGACCCCGGCAAAGGCGTCCTCGAGAGTGATTTCAAGATCATAGCGCAAATCAGCACCGCGCGCGGGGCCGCGCTGACGCTGGTTGCCGCCGCCAAAGGCCGAGCCAAAAATCGATTCGAAAATATCGCCAATATCGCCAAAGTCGGCGCCGCCGCCCGCCCCCGCGCCGCCATTCTGGAACGCCGCTTTACCATAGCGATCATAGGCGGCGCGCTTTTGCGGGTCTTTCAGGCAGTCATAAGCCTCGCTGATTGCCTTGAATCGCGCCTCGGCCTTGGTGTCGCCGGGGTTGCGATCGGGATGATATTGCATCGCGAGCTTGCGATAGGATGCTTTGAGCGTGGCGTCGTCGGCGCCGCGCTGCACCTCCAGCAATTCATAATAATCAATGTCGAGACTCATGGCTCGCTTCTGCCCCCACGGCTATACCCTTCGAGACGGGCCTTCGACTACGCTCAGTCCCGCCTCAGGGCGAACGGTTTAGGTTTCCGTTCGCCGTGAGGAGCCCTTGAGCTTGTCGAAAGGGCGTCTCGAAGGGCCATGCCCAACGCCTTACTTCTTGTCGTCCTCGACTTCCGAAAACTCGGCGTCGACCACATCTTCGTCGGCCTTCGCACCGTCGTCGGCAGCGGGCGATGCGGCGGCGGCCTGTTCCTTTTCATAGATCGCCTGCCCCAGCTTCATCGCGACCTGCGCCAGCGCTTGTGCCTTTTCGCTCATCGCGGCGGCATCGCCGCTTTCGACCGCGCCCTTGGCTTCGGTCACGGCGGCTTCGATTTCGCCCTTCAGCGACGCATCGACCTTGTCGCCATGCTCGGCGAGCTGGCGCTCGGTGGTGTGAATCAGCGATTCGGCATTGTTCTTGGCCTCGGCGGCCTCGCGGCGCGCTTTATCCTCTTCGGCGAATTTCTCGGCATCCTTGACCATCTGGTCGATGTCGGCGTCGGACAGGCCGCCCGACGCCTGGATCTTGATCTGCTGTTCCTTGCCCGTGCCCTTGTCCTTGGCGTGGACCGACACGATACCGTTGGCGTCGATGTCGAACGTCACCTCGATCTGCGGCACGCCGCGCGGGGCAGGGGGGATGCCGACCAGGTCAAACTGGCCCAGCAGCTTGTTGTCCGCCGCCATTTCGCGTTCGCCCTGGAACACGCGGATCGTCACCGCCGATTGATTGTCATCGGCGGTCGAATAGACCTGGCTCTTCTTGGTCGGAATGGTGGTGTTGCGGTCGATCATCCGCGTGAACACGCCGCCCAGCGTCTCGATCCCCAGGCTCAGCGGGGTGACGTCGAGCAGCAACACATCCTTGACATCGCCCTGCAGCACGCCGGCCTGAATCGCCGCGCCGATGGCGACGACTTCGTCAGGGTTGACGCCCGTATGCGGTTCCTTGCCAAAGAAATCCTTCACCACGTCGCGCACGCGCGGCATGCGGGTCATCCCGCCGACGAGCACAACTTCGTCAATATCCTTGGTCGAAACCCCGGCATCCTTGATCGCCTTGCGGCACGGGTCGAGTGTGCGCTGGACCAGTTCCTCGACCAGCTTTTCAAGGTCGGCGCGGGACAGGCTCTTGACCAGATGTTTGGGCCCCGTCGCGTCGGCGGTGATGAACGGCAGGTTGATCTCGGTCGTCGCCGCCGACGACAGCTCGATCTTGGCCTTTTCGGCGGCTTCCTTCAACCGCTGGAGCGCGAGCTTGTCGCCGCGCAGGTCAATGCCCTCGTCCTTCTTGAACCCGTCGGCCAGAAATTCGACCAGCTTGCTGTCGAAATCCTCGCCGCCGAGGAAGGTGTCGCCGTTGGTCGACTTGACCTCGAACACGCCGTCGCCGACCTCGAGGATCGAAATGTCGAACGTGCCGCCGCCAAGGTCATAGACCGCGATCGTCTTATTGTCCGATTTGTCGAGGCCATAGGCGAGCGCCGCCGCGGTCGGCTCGTTGATGATGCGCAGCACTTCAAGGCCCGCGATCTTGCCAGCGTCCTTAGTGGCTTGGCGCTGGGCGTCATTGAAATAGGCAGGGACGGTGATGACCGCCTGAGTGACGGTTTCGCCAAGATAGGATTCGGCGGTTTCCTTCATCTTTTGCAGGATGAAGGCGCTGATCTGCGACGGCGAATATTCCTCGCCGCCGGCCTTGACCCATGCGTCGCCGTTGCTGCCCTTGCTGATGCTATAGGGAACGAGTTCCATGTCCTTCTTGGTCATGGGATCGTCAAAGCGGCGACCGATCAGGCGCTTCACCGCATAGACCGTATTTTCGGGGTTGATCACTGCCTGCCGCTTGGCGGGCTGGCCGATCAGCCGTTCGCCATCCTTGGCAAAGGCGACGATCGAGGGCGTGGTGCGCGTGCCTTCGGCATTTTCGATGACTTTGGGCTTGCCGCCTTCCATTACGGCAACACAGCTGTTGGTGGTGCCGAGGTCGATACCGATCACTTTGGCCATGGTCGTCTTGCTTCCTTCAAAAATTTGCGCGGCGTCCGTCCCGGCACGCCGCTGTCCCCATATGATGCGGGCCGATATAGGTGGGCTTTGGCTTGGCACAAGGGTTGCCAGCGCCTATCTGCTGTCCCAGCATTGCTCCCAAACAGGACGCCCAGCACCATGATGAAATTTCGCATTGCCGCCCTCGCCTATGCCGCCATGGGCCTGACCGCCTGCAACGATCAGGGCGAAACGCGCCAGGTGCTGCGCGTTGCCAGCGGCCATATTGTCATGCCGGTCAGTCCCGACCGCCCGGCGGCGGGCTATTTCACCGTCGAAGGCGGCAGCGCGCCAGTTGATCTGGTCGCGGTCACCGCCGATCTTGCCCAGCGCGTCGAAATGCATCAGACGGTCAAGGAAGACGGGCTCACCACCATGAAGACGCTCGTTAGTGCGCCGGTACCGGTGCAGGGCAAGCTGGAGTTCAAGCCCGGTGGTAACCATCTGATGGTCTGGAACATCAACGGCGCGGCGGTGCGGGCGGGGCGGCTGCCGATGGTTTTCCTGTTTTCGAACAATGATCGCATATTGTTCGACCTGACGATCAAGGCGCCCGACGCCGCAGTCTCAGCCGGGGATGAGCATCAGGGTCATTGATGACGGTTGATCGGCCCCTGACCGCTGGCGAAATCGCCCTGGCGCGCAGCGTGTTTGGCGATGCCATCGACTATGCCCCGGTGCGCATCCGGACGCGCAAATGGGCGTTTTTCCAGCCGCGCGCGATCGTCATGGCACCGATGGGGCATTTGCATTTCCACCCCGGCGGCGGGCTTTATTGCGATGATTTTTCCTGTCCGCCCAGCGACGACCGCGAAGAAGTACGGCGCGCCAAGGGCCTGTTCCTGCACGAATTGACGCATGTGTGGCAGGCGCAAACGCGCGGGCGCTGGTATCTGGTGCTGATGCGCCATCCGTTTGCGCGCTATCATTATGCGCTGATCCCCGGCTGGCCGCTGGCCAAATATGGGCTGGAGCAACAGGCCGAGATCGTGCGGCACTATTGGTTGCTGACCCAGGGTGTGACGGTGGGGGGCGCGCCGGGGGTGGAGGCTTATCGCGCGGTGTTGCCGACGTCATGGGCGCTTGCCCCTACTAGTTTCATTTGATACCAAAAGTGCCAGAGGCGGCCGAACCCGCGCCTCACCAACGGAACACCCGATGAAA
>JACEST010000040.1 GCA_013911715.1 Sphingopyxis sp.
TCCGGTCATCCATGTCGTCCACGGCTCCAAGACGGGACTGACGTTGCCCAGCCTGGATGACTGCGCGGCTCTCGCCGCCCGCTTTGGCAAGGCCGCGACCATTGTTGTCGATGCCTGCCAGTTGCGGATCAGCCCGGCGGCGGTGCGCGCCTATCTCGACCTCGGCTGCATCGTCCTCGCCACGGGCAGCAAGTCGGCCAATGGCGCGCCGTTCAGCGGCTTTGCCATGGTGCCGCCCGATTTGATGGGCGCCGCTGCCCCCCTCACCAAGGGCTTCCAACTACTCTCCCGCCGCGCAGAATGGCCCGGTGGCTGGCCGGGCCGGGCAGCGCTTGCGGACGAAGCCAACCCCGGCCTTGCGCTGCGCCTCGCCGGGGCACTGTTCGAGATCGAACGCTTCGCGGCCATAACCGAAGACCGCGTTTTCGAGATGGTCGATGATTTTCGCGCCGCGCTGGCCGATGCGGTCGCGGCGCATGGTCTGGCGCTGCTGCCCACCGACGGACCCGAGGGCGCGACGCCCGCTTGCCTCGCGGCGACCCTGGCAACGCTTGACATGAGCGTGCGCTGGCCCGCGCTGGATTTCGATGCCGCTGCGCGCATCCACCATGCGCTCAGCCACGCCCAGCCGCCGGCCGGCCAGCCGCCATTCCGCGTCGGCCAGCCAGTGCGCGCGCGCCGCCTCGCCGATGGACGCTTCGCCGCGACGCTGCGCCTGTCGCTGTCGATGCCGATGATGGTTGAACATGCCGCGCTGGACCGCAGCGCCTCGCGCGCGCGGCTTGGCCGCGAGCTTGACTATGTCATCAGCGAAATTGCCGCGCGCGCCGCCGCGATGGCCTGACCATCGCGCACGAAAAAGGGCGGCTCCTTCGCAGGAACCGCCCCTCTTTTCGCGTTCGCAGCGAACGCCGTGCTGGACCCCGGCCTTCGCCGGGGTGACGCAAAAACTACCGCAGCAAAGCTGCGAAGTTTTGCGTCACTTCAGTTCGACGGTCGCACCGGCACCTTCAAGGCGCTTCTTCAGCTCTTCAGCTTCGGCCTTGTTGACGCCTTCCTTGACGGCCTTCGGCGCGCTTTCGACGAGCGCCTTGGCTTCGCCCAGACCCAGCTGGGTGATGGCGCGGACTTCCTTGATCACGTTGATCTTGTTGCCGCCGTCGCCGGTCAGGATGACGTCGAATTCGGTCTGCTCTTCAGCAGCCGGGCCAGCGGCAGCGGCCGGGCCAGCGGCCACAGCAACGGCAGCAGCAGCCGAAACGCCCCACTTTTCTTCCAGCATCTTCGACAGGTCTGCCGCTTCAAGAACGGTCAGTGCCGACAGGTCGTCAACAATCTTTGCAAGATCAGCCATTTTAAGTCTCCAATTTCAGTTCAATTTGGTCGCCCCTGCGAAGGCAGAGGCCGCTTCAATCCTCACACCGGCCCCTGCCTGCGCAGGGGCGATGTGCTTATTCCTTATGCCGCATCCTTGGTCGCATATGCGCCAAAGACCCGCGCCAACTGGCCCGCCGGAGCAGCAGTAATCTGCGCCAGCTTGGTGGCCGGAGCCTGCACCAGACCAATGATCTTGGCGCGCAGCTCGTCGAGCGAGGGCAGCGAGGCCAGAGCCTTCACGCCTTCCACGTCGAGGACCGTATCGCCCATGCCGCCGCCAACAATTTCAAGCTTGTCATTGGTCTTGGCAAATTCAACCGCGACCTTGGCTGCCGCGACCGGGTCGGTCGAGGTGGCAAGGGCGGTCGGACCGGTCAGCAAATCTGCAAGACCGGTATAGGCGGTGCCTTCGAGCGCGATGTTGGCGAGACGGTTCTTCGTGACCTTGAACGACGCACCGGCATCCCGCATCGCTGATCGCAGCGCCGTCGACTGAGCGACGGTCAGGCCCAAGTTGCGAACAATCACAACCGAGGCTGCTGACGACAGCGTAGCGTTCAGGCTCGATACGGCTTCGGCCTTTTGAGCACGATCCATGCCTTATCTCCACTCTTTGCCCGGCGGTAAAACCCCCGGGCGGCTAAACAACAGCGAACGCCCGCCGTCTGCACGACGCGCACCGCTGCAACGAATGTCCTAAGGGGTTAGCCGGGCCGAACGCGCGCTGGATAAGCGGGCGGAGGAACCGCGAAATGACTGTCCCCGTCTCGGCTGGAAATTAAGCGAAGGCAAATCCCCCGCACCAACTGTCTCGGACGGAACTGCACCAGCAAGCCGGGCAGCACGAGCGCGCCATTAGCGTGCAGCGCCGCTGAGTCAAGCAAAAGCGGGAGCAAAGCCATGGCTCTGCCCCCGCGATTGTTGCACTGGATGCTGGCCCGATCAATATTTCGCGCGGAAACCGATGAAATAATTTCGCCCGATCGCCGAAATTGGATAGGCCGCCTCTGCCGCAAACGGCCGCTCATCGGTCAGATTGTTGACACCAAAGCGAAACGTCAGCACCTCGGTCACGTCATAGGCAAAGTTAAGGTCGTGCGACCAGAAATTGCCGTCGCGATTGGGTTCGGCAAAGCCGCTGGGATCTTCGACATCGATGCCCTGATAAAATTGCCGTGACTGCCAGAACGTCTCCCATTCGGCGCGCAGCTTGCCGATTTCCCACGCAAGACCGGTGTTGAACGCCAATTCGGGCCGCTGTGCTTCGCCGCGGAAATCATCTTCCGAATTGGGGTTGGTGACCGAGGTAAAGGTCGTATTCCTGATCAGATAGGTGCCGCCAATGCGGGCCGTGACCGCCCCTGCATCGCCGCCCAGCGGGAAGCGATAGCGCGCCTGGAAATCAATCCCCTGCGCCTCAAACCGGGCGAAGTTGACCGGACCATTGCTGAAACTGTTAAAGCCCAAGAATGTCGGCGACCCGGCGGTGCGATTGCGGCTGAACAGCGCACAAAAGCCGTTGTTTGGAAAATCGGGCGAGTCATAACAGCCCGATGCGATTTCATCCTCTGTGACGTTGGCGATGGCATTGGAAATCTCGTAATTCCAATAGTCGACCGTCGCGGTGAAGCCGCGCAGGAACGACGGCTGGATCACGCCGCCTACGGTCCAGCTGGTCGACCGTTCCTCTTCCAGATTGGGATTGCCGCCGGTTTGCCCCGTGATCCGCGCTGTCAGCGGATCGGTGAAACCCACCGGAATTCCGTCGGCACGGCAGTTGGCGAGGCGCACCGCCGGATTCGGTCCACGATTGATCTGCGCTTCGTCGCACGGATCGATCGGACGGAAGGTCGCGGGTGTCGTCGGCGAAAACAGGTTGGTGATGTTGGGTGCACGCACCGCTCTTGAATAGCTGCCCCGGAAGGTCAGGTCCGCCACCGGGCGATAGATGCCGTCGACCGCCCAGGTGAACACACTGCCAACATTGTCCAGATTATAGTCGGAATAGCGCGCCGACCCCTTGACGGACAGCAGGTCAGCAAAGGGCAAATCGGCCAGGAAAGGCAGTTCCAGTTCGCCGAATACTTCCTTGACATCAAAGCTGCCGGTTTCGGGCTGCGTGCCCGATTCAAAGAAAAAGCCGGCCTGGTCAAATGGATCGACGCCAAAGCGACTTTTTTCCTCGCGATATTCAGCACCGATGACGATGCCCGGCGCTCCGCCAGGCAATGTGAAAAATCCTTCGGTCGTACCGGCGATAAAGGCCTGGGCCACAAACTGTTCCAGCACTGTCGCGCTGCGCGACCGCGGGTTTACAAATGCCACGGCTTCCGCTGACGGCGCGCCTAGGCCGAACAGGTTCAGCGGGCGGCAGGTGCCGTCATTGGTGCTGAACGTGTCGGGTTCGAAAATGCCGTCGCCATCGGGATCGGCATCATAGCTGGGGAAAGGGGACGTCCCGGGTATCGCATTGGGATTCAGCGACGAACGGCACACAATCTGGCCAGTGGCCGGATTGCGGACCGCATCGACGGCGGCATAGAAACGATCCTCCAATCGCACATTATCGTTGATTTCGGTCTCTTTGGTGCGGCCATAATTGGCCGAGACTTCATAGTTCCAATTACTGGCAATCTCTCCCTCAGCTCCGACGACGACGCGATAGGTATCGCGCGTCACGCGGCGGCGGTTCGGCCCGAAATCGGTGTTATCGCGGCTAATCAATATCTGGCCGTCCGCCGGATCAAGCCCGGGATTGGCCAGATAAAAAGCGTTGATCGCGGTCGACAACTCGGTCGGAATAAACGGGTTGTCGAGCCGGATTGGGATCGTGTCGTTGAAACTGTTGACGTTGTTGACGTCCGACGCCTTGGTCTGGACGAATTTGCTCTCGATAAAGGGCTTGAATGCGGGCGAAAAATCATAGCGCAGATTCAGGTTCGCGTTGAACTGTTCAACTTGCGGGACCAGATTTTCCTGGTCAAGGAACACATTGATCCCGTCGCCGCCAAAGCTGTTGGCAAAACCCGCAATCAGGCCATCACGGAACGGCCTGACCCGACCATTTTCAGTTACATAACAGCCAAAGCCGGTGATCGCGAAATTATAGGTCTGGTCGCAATCATTGACACCATTGGCATCGAAATCGGTGCCGGGATCATCGGCCACAAGATCGCCATCAGCGTCAAACCCAATCAGTCCGCGCGCCGACGAGATTGAAAAATTACGGCTCGGAAGGAAGACACGCGGCGCGGCGTTGGTGGCGCGGTCGATCAGCGCTTGCGGCGTTGCTCCGGGAAAGCGCGGCGCGCCCGAACGCAGGATCGTCTGTCCCGGGACGGCACCAGCTGCGGCGAGCGCGGGCGTGATGTCACCGGCCTGAAACCGCAGCGCCGGGTTGGCATCATCGTCAAGCCGCTGGCCACCGCGCAGATAGTCGCGGTCGCCATAGCTCAGCGCTTCACCGCGCGAATAGGACAGCGCGACCGTGATGTTACCGCGATCATCGGCAAATTTCTTGCCATAAGCGCCCGAGATGAAATAGTCGCCAGCATCGCCGCGCTCGCTGATGCCTGCCTGCCCGTCGAATACAAATCCTTCCAGGTCGCGCTTCAGCACATAGTTGACAACGCCCGACACGGCGTCCGAACCATAGACCGACGACGCGCCGCCGGTGAGCACGTCAACCCGGTCAATCAGCGCCGTCGGAATGGTTTCGACGTCGACAATCGCCGTTCCGGCGCTCCCCGCCACATGACGGCGACCATTGACCAGCACCAATGTGCGCGCGGCCCCCAAATCGCGCAGATTCAACTGGGTACCGCCAAAGATACCCGCGCGCGTTGCCGAAAGATCGCTTGTGACCGAACTGAACAAGGCCGGAATATATTGGATGATGTCGCCCGCGCCGGTGTTGCCCGACAGGGTCAGCTGATCGCTGGTGATGGCTGTGACGGGCGCTGCGCTGTTGAGTTCAGGCCGCGCGATGCGCGATCCGGTGACGACGATGGATTGCGGGTCGCCCGCCTCTTCGTCGCTGACATTTTCCGATTCGGCTGCTGGCGCTTCCTGCGCCAGCGCTGGCATTGCAGCGGTCGACGCGACAACTGCGAAGAACGCAAAAACGGACGAGGAGAGCCGAACTCGGCCCTTTGGCGACATGTTCATGAAATAATCCCCGGTTTTGGCCCGACACGGTTGATCCGCAAGTCATTAGGGCGTCACAAAGGGGTAATGCATGATTATTGCCTTGCACAGGCGCCAACCGCATCAGCAATCCTCAATTTCGGGCTAGCAATTGTAATTTTCCTGCGCATATGTGGCTTTTCTGCGTCAGTGGAGGGACGGGCGTAGTAACAGGGGGAGTCATTATGCGATATTATCATTGCGTCCGGGCAGCTTTGCTCGGCGGCGCGGGCGTTGCATCACTGCTGGTCGCACCGGCGCTTGCGCAAAGCGAAGTCATCACCCAAGCCGACGAAACCGTCGATACGCGCGAAATGATCGTGACTGGCTCGCGCATCAAGCGCGATCCCAACGACAGTTCAGTACCGCTGCAAATCATCGGCACCCAGGAATTGGAGCGCGAGGGCATCAGCAGCCCGGAGCAACTGGTGCAATATTTGACCGCCAACGGCACGGCGGGCGACAATCTGGCGTCGAACTCCGATGTCGTCGACGGGCAGCAGCGCGGCAACAATGGCGCGTCTTTCGCCAATTTGCGCGGGCAAGGGTCATCGGCGACACTCGTGCTGCTCAACGGTCGCCGCGTCGCAGCGCACGGGCTCAACGGCGGCGCGGTTGACGTCAACCAGATCCCGTTTGCCGCGCTTGAACGGGTCGAGGTGCTGAAAGATGGCGCGTCGGCCATTTACGGCACCGACGCCATCGGCGGCGTGATCAACTTTATCACCCGTACCGATTATCAGGGCATTGGCCTCAGCGGTTTTGCCGACATCACCGAACGCGGCGATTCGCCGCGCTATCGCGCCTCGGCCATCGCTGGTTATGGCGATATTGACGAGCAGGGTTTCAACATCATGGCCTCGGTCAGCTATGCCGATGCCAAGGCATTGCGCGGGTCCGACCGTGATTTCGTCAACACTTTCCAGCCCGATCGCGGCCTGTCGGTCGATACGCGCGGCACGCCTTTCGCGACATTCATTCCGCTCGCGGGCACGGCCTATCAAAGTGCGACTGCGCCATTCCTGCCCGGTTCGACGACGCTGCGCGCCAGCGGCGGCATCAACGTCCTCGACCTGCCGGGTCAGGCCGGATGCGGCGTGATCGACGGTCAGGCCCCTTATGACCCGGTCATCTGGGCCTTTCCGCAGGCCGAATTTGCCTGCGCCTGGGACACTGGGCGCGCCGCCGTGCTGCAGCAGCCGATTGATACCTGGACCTGGTTCGGTCGCGGCGTATTGGCGCTCGGCGAACATCGCATATCGCTCGAAGTGACCGGCTCGGACGCCAGCAGCGCCAAGCGTTTCTCGAATCTGCAATTGACACCAAACACATCGACCCAGAATTACGCTTATCGCCGCATTGCCGGTGTCAATGACGTCCAATTTGACCGGCTGGCATCGATTCTTACCGCCAGTTTCCCAACCTTTGGTCCGCAAATTGCGGCTACCCCGGCACTGTCCTATCGCTGGCGCTGCATCGAATGCGGGGTGCGTGAAATCACCACCGAAACGCTGACGCAAACCTATGCGCTGACCGCTGAAGGCCCGCTGTTCAAAGGGTGGGATTATCAAATCGGGGCCTCACGCGCGCAAAGCGAGTCCGAATCAGAGCTGGGCAGCGGCTATTATTTCCGTGGCACGCTGGCCAATGGCACCAATGATCCCAACGCCCCGATTGCGCCTGGCGCCACCGGTGCCGGCATCATCGGTGTGCTGAATAGCGGGGTGCTCAATCCCTTTCTGTTCCCGGGCCAGACCCAGTCGGCGCAGGCGCTGGCGATGCTCGACGCCGTGTCGGCGGAAGGCACAATCCTGTTCGGTGGCCGCTATCGCCTGACCCAGATTGACGCGTCGGTCTCGGGCGATTTGTTCGAACTGCCGGGCGGGACGGTTCAAGCCGCCGTCGGGCTTGACTATCGCCGCGAAACCTATCGCTTCAACGGCGACGTGCGCGAAGCGGCTGCCCGCCCGGTTATTATCGCCGCCCCGTTTGACGATGGCAATGCGCTCGCCGGGGTCAACCGCAACATTAAGGCGGCCTATGCCGAAGTGCTGCTGCCTGTCTTTGACGGCTTTGAACTGTCCGGCGCGATCCGCATCGACGATTATGATGGCTTTGGCACCACCACCAATCCGAAAATTGCCGCGAAATACCGCCCCGCTCCGTGGCTGTTGCTGCGCGGTTCCTACAATACCGGCTTCCGCGTGCCTTCGTTCAACCAGATTTTCAATGGCCGGACCGAAGCCCTGTTCACCGGTCGCGGTTTTGCCGATCCGCAGACATGCCCGACCCCGCTTGCACCGAACCCGGCGGTGGCCGGCTGCGAAGTGGTCGCAAATGTCGACATCATCAGCGGCGGCCAACCCGATCTGCGTCCCGAGACATCGGAACAATTTACGGCAGGAATCGTGATCGAGCCGTCGCAGAACTTCAGCCTTTCCGTCGACTGGTGGAAAATTGACCGCGAGGGGACGATCCAGATATTGAGCCTCGACCAGCTCATTGAAAATTTCGATACGTTGCAGGAACGCTTCCTGCGCGGCCCGGGCGGCGTGCTCGAGGCAATCGAGCGGACGTGGGTCAATTCGGGGAGCACGCGCACACAAGGCATCGACGTGGCAGGGCAGGCACGTTTCGACGTGGCGCGCGGTGACCTTACCATCGGTATGGACGGAACCTATCTGCTCCAGAAGAAGGAAAAGGTGGTCCCGGCGGCCGACTTTGCCGACCGCATCGGCGTGTTCACCTTTGCCGGCGATCTCGGCCTGCGATGGAAACACAACGCCCATGTGACCTGGTCGAACGACGAATGGATGGTCAACCTGACCCAGATCTTCCGGTCGGGTTATGACAACCAACAGCTGCCCGGCATTGCCAGCGGCGCGATTGACCCGCCCAATGATGTCGATCGGGTCAGCGATTATGTCACCTATAATATGTCGCTGGCCTTCACGGGGATCGAAGGTTTCCGAGTCACTTTCGGCGTCAAGAATTTGTTCGACCGCGACCCACCCTTTGCCATCACCTACGACAGCAATCTGGGTTCGGGATCAAGCTGGGAACCCCGCGTCGCCGATCCGCGCGGCCGCGCCTATACGGTTAGCGTCGACACCAAATTCTGATAGGATGCGCAGGCCGGAGTGGTCGCCGGCCTGCGCCCTTGTTCAGGAGCCCAAACATGGCCGGTCTCGGCGGCATAGCGCCCATCACCTTCCTGCTCGTGCCTGATCGCGACGCGGCGAGAGAATTTTACGCCGTCAAGCTCGGGTTAACACCGGTATCCGACGATGATTTTGCGCTCGTCTATGATCTTGGCGGCACAATGCTTCGGGTCAGCCTGGTGCCCGACTATGTCCCACACGCCCACACCGTGCTCGGCTGGCGCGTCACGGACATCGTCGCCACGGTTGACGAACTCAAAGCGCGCGGCATTGATTTCCTAGTATATGATGGTTTTGGGCAGGACGATCGCGGCATTTGGAATGCCCCCGACGGGTCAGCCAAGGTCGCGTGGTTCGATGATCCGTTCGGAAACAATCTGAGTTTGACGCAAAGCTGAATGGTCAGCCACCGCAGCGGGCACCAATCCGCCACGGTGGCTGCCGTTTATTGCATTACTCGCTAATCTGCCCTGTGCCGGTGCCTTTGGGGCCGACACCATGATAGGTCATCGTGCCGCCTCTCTTGGCATATTTGCCGGTCTTGCCATAAAGCCCGCCGACGCAAGCCGTCGTCATTTTGGCAGCATCGATGACGTTGCATCCCCACACACTCGAATAGCTGCCGTCGGGGCCCGATGTGTCGCAGGTGCCGTGCATCATGAAAATCGCATCATTCGGCGGCTGGGTGTTCGAAATGCAGGTGAACTTTTCAGTCGATTTTTTGCCGTCGGCCCAGGTCACCTCGCTGGTGCCGGTCCAATAGCGCCCCTGCACCACGCGCCCGTCGGGTGCGGTGGTGCCCGTCGTCACCGCTCCCGCCATTTCCTGTGCGCTGAAGGTAAAGGTTTCGGCCATTGTGGTCGACGGCACGAGCAGCACGGCGGCTGCCATAAGACAGATCATTTTCATAACATTCTCCCCACAGACGATGGACACGCGCGAAGATCACGCGCCGTTCACAACTCATTCCCGAGAGAAATGCGACCCAAACCAAGTCAATTAAATGACAAGAAATTTCGGTCGGAAGTGATTTGCGAGAAGTAAATTAAATTAAACACATCACGATGCAACCATTATGAATCGTTGTATTCCAACAGCATCGTATCAATTGCCTGCGCGAGAGCCGCGTCGCGCTGCGACAGCCCGCCGCAATCATGCGTGGTCAGCAAAATGGTGACGCGGTTATAGACATTGGACCATTCGGGGTGATGGTCCATTTTTTCGGCAATAATCGCCACTCGCGCCATGAACCCGAATGCCTGCGCAAAGTCCGTGAATTTGAGGTTGCGGATAATCGCGTCGCGCACGCCATCGTGGACCCAAGCGGGGTGCGCCGCCAGCAACGCCGCCCGCTCCGCCTCGCTTAACCGGGTTATCGCCATCGCTTGCTCCTTTGCTCGGTCAGCCATAAGGCGAAACGGCATGAACGACAACCGGCCCACCACGCCCCATGCCGGGGCAGCACCTGACGAGGACGCTCTTCTGGCGCTAGCGGAAGCTGCGCTCGCGACCATGCCCCACGTTTTTCGCCTGCACATCGCCGGATTGCTGTTGGCGATTGAGGACGTTGCCGACGCCGATACGCTGGCGGCGATGGACATTGAGCATCCCTATGAACTGACCGGCCTCTATTCGGGTCGACCGCTCACAGAAAAGTCTGTCGAGGAAAGTGGCGCGCTGCCCGACACCGTCACGCTCTACCGCCTGCCCATCCTGATCGAATGGATCGAAAGCGGCGAACGGCTCGACCATCTCATCCGCCACGTCCTGATCCACGAAATCGGCCATCATTTCGGCTTTTCGGACGAAGACATGGACGCCATCGAGGATGGCGATTGACGCCGCTGCTGACCTGCGAAGGCCTTGCCTGCCAGCGCGGCGGGCGGTTGCTGTTTCAGGAGCTTTCCTTTGCGCTGACCCCGGGCGATGCGCTGTGGGTGCGCGGTCCCAACGGCGTCGGCAAATCCAGCCTGCTGCGTCTCGTCGCCGGGCTGCTGCGCGCCCATTCGGGGACGGTCAGCCGTAACGCCGCCATCGCGCTTGCCGACGAGCGTTCCGCGCTCGATGCCGAGCTGCCGTTGGGTCAGGCGCTCGCTTTCTGGGCGCGAATTGACGGCGGCGATGCGGGCGCCGCGATGGAAAATATGGCACTGTCCCCGCTCGCCGACGTGCCCGTCGGCTATCTTTCGACCGGGCAGCGCAAGCGCGCCGTGCTCGCCCGCACGATCGCGGCGGGCGCGCCGCTGTGGCTGCTCGACGAACCCGGCAACGGCCTCGATGGCGCGTCGCTCGCCAGTCTGCGCGCGGCCATTGCCGATCACCGGGCGAATGGCGGCGCGCTGCTCTTCGCCTCGCATTTCGACCTTGCCCTGCCCGGCCAGCGCACGCTCGATCTGGCGGTACTGGTGGAATGAGCTCGCTCGGCCGCTTGTTCGTTCGCGATTTGCACCGCGCCTGGGGCAGCGGCACTATCTGGCTGCCCGTCGCCTTTTTCCTGCTGGTGGCGACGCTTTATCCCTTTGCCGTCGGCCCCGACCGCGCATTGCTCGCGCACACCGGCGGTGGGATGATGTGGGTGGCGGCTTTGCTCGCCGCGCTCCTCCCCGTCGACCGGCTGGTGCGCCCCGATTGGGAAGCCGGCGTGCTCGACCAACTGATGGTGCGCGGGATAGCTGACGAGGCCGTCGCGGCGGTGCGCATTGCGGCGCACGCCTTGGGATTCGGCGTGCCGCTACTGGTCGCGCTCCTGCCTGCTGCCGCGCTGCTCGGCCTGTCCGGCGACACGGTGCGGATCACCGCGCTCGGTCTCGCGATCGCCGCGCCCGGCCTTGCCACGCTCGCACTTCTCAGCGCTGCGCTCACCGCGCCATTGAAGGGCGGCAACGCCATCGCCGGCCTGCTCGTCCTGCCGCTCGCAGTGCCGCTGCTGATTTTCGGCGCGGGCCTGCTCAATCCGGCGGGCGCGGGCGCGCTCAAACTGCTTGGCGCGTCGAGCCTGTTGCTGACCGCCATCGGGCCTTTTGCGGTAGGCGCTGCGCTGAGGGCGCTGCGGGATTAACCGTCGCCCCTGCGAAGGCAGGGGCCGCTGGCGTCCTGTCACCCCATTGGCTTCCTGCCCCACACGGCCCCTGCCTGCGCAGGGGCGACGATCCATGAAAAAAGGGCCGGAGTTTCCCCCGGCCCTTCCCTTAACTTTTGAACCTGTAAGTCGCTTACGCGCCGGCGACATCCGCAACGTCGACCTTGACGCCCGGGCCCATGCTGCTGCTCAGCGCAATCTTGCGGACATATTTGCCCTTTGCGCCCGACGGCTTGGCCTTGATCACAGCATCGACGAAAGCATCGAAATTCTGGCGCAGCTTTTCCTCGCCGAACGACAATTTGCCTAGGCCGGCGTGGATGATCCCCGCCTTTTCGACGCGATATTCGATCTGCCCGCCCTTGGCGGCCTTGACCGCTTCGGCGACATTGGGGGTGACGGTACCCAGCTTCGGGTTCGGCATCAGGCCTTTGGGGCCCAGCACCTTGCCCAGACGGCCAACGATGCCCATCATGTCCGGCGTCGCAATGACGCGGCCATAATCGAGGTTGCCCGACTGCATGTCTTCGAGCAGGTCTTCGGCGCCAACCTTGTCAGCACCAGCCGCCAAAGCCGCTTCGGCCTTGTCGCCGCGTGCGAACACCGCGACCTTGACGTCCTTGCCAGTGCCAGCGGGAAGTGTCACGACGCCGCGGACCATCTGGTCGGCGTGGCGCGGATCGACGCCCAGGTTCATCGCGATTTCCATCGTCTCGTCGAACTTGGTCGACGACAGCGCGCGCACCGTCTTGATCGCGTCGGCGACCGCGAACAGCTTCTGATTGTCGTGCTTTTCGGCGAGCAGCTTCGCCTTTTTCGTGAGCTTGGTCATCGCTTAGCCCTCCACCACTTCAAGGCCCATCGAACGCGCGCTGCCTTCGATGATCTTGGTCGCCTGTTCGATCGAATTGGCGTTGAGATCCTTCATCTTCAGCTCGGCGATTTCCGCGAGCTTCGAACGCGCAATCTTGCCCGCGCTCAACTTGCCCGGCTCCTTCGAACCCGATTTCAGGTTCGCGGCCTTCTTGATCAGGTAGGACGCGGGCGGCGTCTTGGTGACATAAGTAAAGCTTTTGTCGGCAAACACGGTGATGATCACCGGGGTCGGCGTGCCCTTTTCAAGCTCGCCGGTCGCCGCGTTGAATTGCTTGCAAAATTCCATGATATTGACGCCGCGCTGGCCGAGTGCCGGCCCGAGTGGCGGCGACGGGGTCGCGTTCCCGGCGGGAACGTTGAGCTTGATATAGCCCGTAATCTTCTTGGCCATGATGGCCTCCTTCTTCTCTCTGTCGCCATTGCCGAAGCGCAGGCTCAAGTTATGCGGTCAAACACCCCGGGCTTGAACCGGGGCTCCCGCGCGAAATCCGCGCCCTAAAGCGCGGAAGCGAGCGCCGATAGCGCGCGTTTTCTGAGAAAGCAACTGTGCTCCGGCGCAGGCCGGAGCCTTGGCCGCTAAAACCACATTTTTCTGCCAAAGCTCCGGCCTCCGCCGGAGCGCGGCAAGGTCACTTCATCCGTTCAACCTGTTCAAAGTCCAATTCGACCGGGGTTGGGCGGCCAAATATCGATACCGACACCTTGACGCGCGCCTTGTCGAAGTCGAGCTCCTCGACCATGCCGTTGAAGCTGGCGAAGGGCCCCTCGAGCACCTTGACCTGATCGCCGATTTCATAATCGACGCGCACTTCGGTCTTGGGCCGCGCGGCCGCTTCGGCTTTGCTGTTCAGGATGCGCGCGGCCTCGGCCTCGCTGATCGCCTGCGGCTTGCCCGACGAACCCAGAAAACCCGTCACCTTCGGCGTATTTTTGACGAGGTGATAGACATCGTCGGTCATGGTCAGCTTGGCGAGCACATAGCCGGGAAAGAATTTCCGTTCGGTCTGTACCTTTTTGCCGCGCTTGATTTCGGTGACCATTTCGGTCGGCACTTCAACCGACTCGACATATTGGGTCAGCCCCAGCCGTTCGGCATCGGCGACGACCTGATCGCGCACTTTGCCCTCGAAACCCGAATAGGCGTGAATGATGTACCAGCGCGCCATATGCCCCAATCCAAATCCTGTTTTTTTGCGCGCGGTGCTTAACCGGCGAGCGAGGTCAGCCAGCGCACGATCGCGCCGAACACGGTGTCAATGCCAAGGAAGAAAAAGGCCAAAATCGTCGCCATGATGAACACCATGATGGTCGTCATCATCGTTTCGCGGCCCGTGGGCCATACGATCTTGCGCGCCTCGGCACGCACCTGATTGACGAATTCGCCGGGGCTGGTTTTGGCCATGTTTTACGCTTTCCTTGGCTGCCCGGACCATAGGACCGTCACCGGCGGTTGGCCGGGGCGACGGGAACCCTGATGTCGGGATTGATGGGCATTTAGTGCGAACGCGCCGCCGATGCAAGGGGCGCCAGGGTCGCTGGGCGTACAACCGAGTTCAAGCGCTGGGCCGTGCAGATTTGGCAATGGCACAATTGCAAGAATCAACCCGGCAACTTGTGAAATGTCAGGCCTGGCAGGGGCAGTAGGACTCGAACCTACGACCCTCGGTTTTGGAGACCGATGCTCTACCAACTGAGCTATACCCCTAGGCCGGACGTGGCCCTTAGCCGCAGAGGGGGCAGGCGCGCAAGGGGGGCGATCGGGTTTGGCGATAAACCGCAATGTGCTCCGGCGCAGGCCGGAGCTTTGGCAGGGACATATGATCTTTGCCGCCAACACTCCG
The DNA here is from genome assembly GCA_013911715.1 of Sphingopyxis sp. Lineage (GTDB taxonomy): Bacteria > Pseudomonadota > Alphaproteobacteria > Sphingomonadales > Sphingomonadaceae > Sphingopyxis. Next base: position 14,520 of record JACEST010000040.1, read on the forward strand.
GCCTGCGCCGGAGAACACATCAGTTTCACAATCCAGCGGGTTGGTTTACGCCGCGAAAGCCATGAACGCCCCCGCCCAATCCCCCGCCC
>JACEST010000041.1 GCA_013911715.1 Sphingopyxis sp.
CGGTAAGACGATGGAAGCAGCGCTTCAGGAATCGGCTGACATGCTGGCGACGCCCGAATTTCAGTTTTTCTGCATCACCATCGCCATTCAGCGCGAAACCGGGGGCAACCTGGCCGAAACGCTGAACAATCTGTCGGACGTGCTGCGCAAACGCGCCCAGATGAAGCTGAAAATCCGCGCCATGTCGTCGGAAGCCAAGGCGTCGGCCTATATCGTCGGCGCGCTGCCTTTCTTCGTGTTTGGCTTGGTGTGGACGATGAATCCCACTTATCTGGCAGGCTTTTTCTATGACGAACGCCTGATCATCACCGGCATTGGCGGCATGGTGTGGATGGCAATCGGGGTTGGGATCATGGCCAAAATGATCAGCTTCGAAATCTGACGGGGACTGCGACGATGGACAATCTTACCCTCTTCGCGGCTTTTGGTGGCGCCTCGGCTGGCCCCAAGATTTTGGGCGTCGACGTTATCTGGGTGGCCTCGATGCTGGCGGCCGTCAGCGTGGTCGCAGCCATGCTGGCAATTTATGGTGCCGTAACGGTGCGCGATCCGATGGCAAAGCGCGTCAAGGCGCTTAATGAACGACGCGAACAGCTCAAAGCCGGGATCACGGCATCGACCGCCAAGCGCCGCGCTTCGCTGGTCCGCAAAAATGCGCATGCCGACAAGATGCGGCAAATGCTGTCGTCGATGAAGGTATTGCAGGACACCCAGATCAAGGAAGTCCAGCAGAAACTGGCGCAAGCCGGGATTCGTTCGAAGGATTTGGCCGTCGCGGTGATTTTTGGCCGCCTGATCCTGCCTATCGTGCTGGGCATCATTGTCGCCGTAGCGGTCTATTTTACCGACACCTTCCCTGATTGGTCATCGACCAAGCGCAGCGGTGCGCTGATGGTGGCGCTGCTGCTGGGCTATAAAGCGCCCGATCTGTGGGTGTCGAACAAGCGGAGCAAGCGCACCACTGCCTTGCGCAAGGGCCTGCCCGACGCGCTCGATCTGCTCGTGATTTGCGCCGAAGCCGGGCTGACGGTCGATGCGGCCTTCAGCCGCGTCGCCAAGGAACTGGGCCGGGCCTATCCCGAACTGGGCGAAGAATTTGCGCTGACATCGATCGAACTGGGCTTTCTGACCGAACGGCGCATGGCGTTCGAAAATCTGGCCTATCGCTGCGACCTGGAATCGGTGAAGGGCGTGGTCACGACCATGATCCAGACCGAAAAATACGGCACTCCGCTGGCATCGGCGCTGCGCGTGCTGTCGGCCGAATTCCGCAACGAACGCATGATGCGCGCCGAGGAAAAGGCCGCGCGCCTGCCCGCGATCATGACCGTGCCGCTGATCCTGTTCATCCTGCCGGTGCTGTTCATCGTGATCCTGGGTCCGGCATCTTGTGCCCTGTCGGGCGCGCTCGGCAACATGTAACGCGAAGCGATGGCGATACGGGCCGGTCCAGGGCAAGCTGGGCCGGCCTTCGTCATTCTACCAACTGTTCGATGGCCCCGAAAATGCTGTGGTGGCGGTCGTCATCCATCCAGATGCGCACCATGTCGCCGGCGCGGAGAAACGGCGTTTGCGCTGCGCCAGTCAAAATGGCCTCGACAGTCCGCACCTCGGCCAGACAGCTATAGCCGAGCCCGCCAGCGGAAATCGGCTGACCCGGTCCGCCGTCGGCACCGCGGTTCGAAACGGTGCCCGAACCGATAATCGTCCCCGCCCCCAACCGCCGCGTTTTGGCGGCATGGGCAATCAGCTGGCCAAAGTCGAAGGTCATGTCGACCCCGGCGTCGGCCCGCCCGAGCGGCGTGCCGTTGAGATCGACGCACAGCGCGCCGTGCAGCTTGCCGCCGTCCCAGCGCGCACCCAGCGCGTCGGGCGTAACAAACACCGGGGAAAAGGCGCTCGACGGCTTGGACTGGAAAAAGCCGAAGCCCTTGGCCAACTCGTCGGGAATCAGACCGCGCAAGGACACATCATTGGTCAGGCCGATCAGTCGGATGAAACCGCGCGCTGCTTCCTCCGTCACCCCCATCGGCACGTCGCCGGTGACGACCACGACTTCGGCCTCCATGTCACAGCCCCACGCGGGGTCGCCCGACGGGATTGGATCGCGCGGCCCCAAAAAGGCATCGCTGCCGCCCTGATACATCAGCGGATCGTGCCAGAAGCTTGCGGGCATTTCGGCGCCGCGCGCCTGCCGCACCAACGCTACATGGTTCACATAGGCGCTGCCGTCGGCCCATTGATAGGCGCGCGGCAACGGCGCAGCGGCGTCGCGTTCGTGAAAACGTTCGCGCGGGATGACTTCGTGATTAAGGTCGGTGGCCAGCGCCAACAGGCGCGGCGCGGCGATGTCCCAGTCATCCAGTGCTGCTTGCATGGTGGGCGCGATATGATCCGCCGCAGCATACCAGGCCAAGTCGTCCGATACGACCACCAATGCGCCGTCGCGACCCGATTTGAGCGATGCTAATTTCATGTATATCCCCTGCCCCTGCGGCCTGCCGCCCCAGGGTGGGGATCAGCGCGGCATCTGGATTGATGCGAAACAGGTAAAGCCGCTCTGCCCCGCCTGCAAGCGGCGGATATATTGCAGATAGGCCTGGCTCTGGTCACGCGTCGTGCCGGGCAGTGATCGGCCGCGAAACGCCGCCTTCACCTCTTCGCCGGTGAACGGGCGCGGAGCAGCAGGAAAGGCACCAGACGTCCCCGGCGCAACAAGCCTGCCATAGGGATCGATAAATTGGCCCGCCCCACCGGGGCCCGGCACGGGGATCTGACAGTTCATCACAGACACAGCGGTCTGCGCCAGCGCAGGCCGGATCGTCAGCGCCGCCCCCACTCCGGCTGCGCCCAGCATCAGCACCCGGCGGCGCGCGGGCGCAGCATCGGTGCGATCTACCGCCTCGGGTGCGGCGCCATGGTCGGAAGGGTCTATCTCCATCACGTCGTCCTACCGGATTGCGGCTTTCAAGCAAAGGCGCAGATTTCCAAGCCTCACCGTCTTTCCCATGATGGCACAATCGCGGTGCGACGGGTTAAGGTGTGCAAGCCCCTTGCGCACGGCACCGTGCCTGTGCCAGCGCATGCGGGCCATGGACCGCGCCTCCTTTCATTTGCCACTCGCTGCGCTGTGCCTGGTCGCCGGGACCATCGCCGCATTGTTTATGGCCAGCGTGCCCGGCGCCGTCATCGTCATGGCGCTGGCAACATTGGCAGGCGTCGTGATCGTATCGCTGGGCGACCAGTCGCCAGCAACCGCCTCTTCGTTGCAAATTGCCCCCGTGCGGCAAACGGCGCTGTTCGACCATTCGGCGTTCCACACCCTGGTCGATAATGACGGGCGCGCTGTGCTTGGCCTGTCCGGCATGCGCATCGCGCTCGCCAATGACGCCGCCTTGACCTTGCTGGGCAGCCATATTTCGGGCGTCGATGTGCGCACCGCGATCCGCAACCCGGCAGTCATCGACGCGCTGCTGCGCTGTATCCGCCAGGGCGACGCAGCGACGGTCGATGTGGTGGATTTCCAGCAGGCGGGCGACCGCTGGCAAATCGGTATCGTCAACCTTGGTGACAACCAGAATTTGCTGATGCTCGACGATCGTTCGGCGATCGACGCGGCTGACCGGATGCGGTCGGATTTTGTTGCCAATGCCAGCCACGAACTGCGCACGCCGCTGGCGGCTATTTTGGGCTATGTCGAAACGCTCGGCCATCTCGATCCCAGCGAGGCCGAACCGGTCATGCAGCGCTTTCTGGGCATCATCGACCGCGAAGCGCGGCGGATGCAGCAACTCGTCGCTGACCTGATTTCAATCTCGCGGATCGAGGCTGACCGCTATCGCCGTCCGACAGCAACGGTTGATCTGGCCGAAGTGGTGCAGCGGGCGCTGGCTGACATCCGCGCCGCCGATCCCGCGCGCGGGGCTGACCTGACGCTCGACAGCGTCGCCAGCGCCCCAATGCCTGGCGACACGGCGCAACTGACCCAGATGGTCCACAATATAGTGGGCAATGCCATGAAATATGGGCGCGCAGGCACGCCTGTCACTGTGCAGTTGGCCAGCGAGGGCCGCAGTTGGTCGTTATCGGTCAGCGACGTTGGCGACGGCATAGCGCCCGAACATCTGCCGCGGCTGACCGAACGATTTTATCGTGTCGACGATGCGCGCAGCCGCGCGGTCGGCGGCACTGGACTCGGCCTCGCCATCGTCAAACATATTGCCGAACGCCATCGCGCGCGGCTCAACATCGACAGCGAAGTGGGCAAGGGCAGCACGGTCAGGCTGGTGTTGCCCATGTCGGCCAGCGAAGGATAAGCAATATTTCAATTAAGTGACACATCTCGTCATCAAAGCGTCATGTCTCCGGCAGATGGCCCGAGCATCGAATCACTGCGTCGCACGACGGTGCCCCATCGCTATCAGGAGATTTCCATGCTCAAGAAAATTGCGCTTCTTGCAACTTCGGTGCTGGCTCTTTCGGCCTGTCAGGATCAGGCCTCGTCGGGCGGGGCGGCGCGCGATGCCATTCGCGCGGTCGGCTCATCGACCGTCTATCCCTTTGCGACCGTGGTCGGCGAACGCTTTGCCGAAACGACCGGCATGAAAAAACCACAGATCGAATCGACCGGCACTGGCGGCGGGCTCGAACGTTTTTGTGCGGGCGTGGGCCCCGAAACGCCCGACATCGCCAACGCATCGCGCCGGATGAAAAAATCCGAATTTGAAAAATGCAAGGCCAACGGTGTTACCGATATTATCGAAATTCAAATCGGCTTTGACGGCCTGGCCTTTGGCGAAGCCAAGGCGGGTCCTGGCATCACGCTGACGCTGGAAGATATTTACAAGGCGCTGGCCGCCGAACCCTATGGCAAACCCAACACCACCAAGACCTGGAAAGACGTCAACCCGGCGCTGCCAGCTGTGGCGATTTCAGTTTTTGGCCCGCCGTCGACATCGGGCACCTATGACAGTTTCAAGGAATTGCTGCTGGTCGCCGGATGTGACCAGAACGCAGAGATGAAGGCATTGAAGGCGAGCGATGCCGACCGGCATGACCAGATTTGCGGCACGCTGCGCGGCGCGCCCTTTTATGTCGAGCAAGGCGAAAATGATAATCTGATCATTTCCAAGCTCGACAAAAACCCCTCCAGCCTTGGTGCCTTCGGCTTCAGCTATCTCAACAGCAATGTCGACAAGATCAAGGCGATCCCGATCGGCGGCGTCGAACCCAGCATCGAGACCATTGGCAACGGCACCTATCCCGGTTCACGCGCCATGTTCGTCTATGTGAAAAAAGCGCACGTCGGGGTGATCCCTGGGCTGATGGAATATATCGCGGAATTCGCCAAGGCCTCAGCCAGCGGCGGCTATCTGGGCAGCCGCGGCCTGATCCCGCCGACGAGCAAACAGGCAGCAACCGTCGCCGAAACGCTGACCGCACGGACCGTCATGAATGGTACCGGGCTGAAATAATCACGCCGCAGCCGGTCCATGATTGGGGGGCCGGCTCCACGCGGTTGGCGTAGCATGATAACCGAGCAGTTGAGCGGCAAGGGGTTATAACCGGGGCATATGGGCGGCATTACCTTCATCCTGTCATTGCTGATCTTTGGCCTCGGCATTGTCGGCTGGCTGACAGCCCGCGCGCGCGCGGCCATGCTGGCGCGGCGCCCCGACGGCCGCTTGCACAGCCTGCCCAGCTATCACGGCTGGTATGTCGCCTTGTGGCTGGTGGTGCCGGCCGCCTTGTTCCTGACGCTTTGGAACAATATTACCCCGGCGCTGATCACCAATGATGTGCTGACGACATCTGCTGCCCGCGACCTTCCGCCGCCAGGCTTTGAACGCGCCGCAATTTTGGGTGAAGCGCGTCAAATCGCCAAGGGCAAGCAGAGCATCGCCGTCAATCCCGCTGCCGGGCCGCTGGTCGCGCCCTATCGCGATTCTATCGCGAAATTCCGGACCATCAGCATCATCGCGACGATCGCATTGTTGCTTGCGGGCGGCGCTTATGCATTCAGCCGGATTAAACCGCAGTTTCGCGCCCGCACACGCGTTGAACGGGTGGTGATGGTGCTGTTGTTCGCGGCGTCGCTCGTGGCAATTTTGACGACCTTTGGCATTGTCCTGTCGCTCTTGTTCGAATCGCTGCGCTTTTTCGCGCTTGTGCCGCCGTCGGAACTGTTGTTCGGAACCACTTGGAAACCCGAAACCGGGGCGGCGGAGCCCGACACTTTCGGGGCGATTCCGCTGTTCTGGGGCACGATCCTGATTGGTGCGATCATCGCCATGATTGTCGCCATACCCATCGGGATGATGAGCGCCATTTATCTGACCCAATATGCCCAGCCCAAGGTGCGGCAATGGGTCAAACCGATGCTCGAAATCCTGGCCGGGGTGCCAACGGTGGTTTATGGCTATTTCGCCGCGCTGACCGTGGCACCGGCCTTTCGCAACTTTGCCGTGATGCTCGGCATCCCCAATGCCAGCACCGAAAGCGCGCTCGCCGCAGGGGTGGTGATGGGCATCATGATCATTCCATTTGTCTCGTCGATGGCCGACGACAGTATCAACGCCGTGCCGCAGGCGATGCGCGACGGTAGCCTCGCGCTCGGCGCAACTTCGAACGAAACCATTCGCCAGGTGTTGATTCCCGCCGCGTTGCCCGGCGTGATGGGCGGCATCTTGCTCGCGGTCAGCCGCGCGATTGGCGAAACGATGATCGTCGTGATGGCGGCGGGATTGTCGGCCAGCCTGACCGCCAACCCCTTTGCCAGCGTCACCACGGTCACTGCCCAGATCGTCAAGCTGCTCACCGGCGACCAGGAATTTGACAGCGCCAAAACGCTGGCGGCGTTCGCGCTCGGTCTGGTGTTGTTCGTGGTAACCCTGCTGCTCAACATCGTCGCGCTGCGCATCGTCAAAAAATATCGGGAAGCCTATGAATAGCGCCGCACCCCAGCCCAGCAAGGGTCCGACCGACTGGAAGGGCAGCGCGATGCAAGGCCGCATCGCGCGGCGCTATGCGTCGGAACGGCGATTCCGCCTGATTGGCTTTGGCGCGGTGGCGCTGTCGGGGCTGTTTCTGGCGTTCCTGCTGGTGACGATGATCGGCAATGGTTTGCGCGGATTTACCTATACCGGCGTTGCCGTCCCGATCGATTTTGCTGCCAACCCGTTGACGGTCAGCAGCGGCGCTTTTGAAGCTGCCGATATCGAGCGCAAACTGGCCAATGCGGGCCTCCCCGACATTGTCAATTTTGCCGCCGAAGATGCGCTGGGGCCAGAAGGCAGCCGGCTGATTTCCGAAAATGCCTGGCAAAGCGTGCGCGATGCGCTGATTGCCGATCCCGAAGCGGCAACACGGCGCGGCGTGTTCGTCATCCCGGTGGCGTCGGACATCGATATTGCCGCCAAATCCGAAGGCAATGCCGCAGCCGAAGCCGCCGTGGCAGAGCTTGAAGCCAAGGGACTGCTCTCGACCGGCATCCACTGGCCTTTCTTCACCAGCGCCGATGCCACCGACCCCGCCGTCGCGGGCATTTTGGGCGCGCTCAAGGGATCGTTGCTGACGATCGCGATTGCATTTTTGGTGGCCTTTCCCATTGGCGTGCTGGCCGCGCTTTATCTTGAGGAATATGCGGCCAAGAACCGCTGGACCGACATGATCGAGGTGTCGATCAACAATCTGGCGGCGGTGCCGTCGATCATTTTCGGCCTGCTCGCATTGTCGGTGTTCATCCAGTTTTTCGGCATTTGCCAGGCCAGCCCGCTGGTCGGTGGCCTGACGCTGGCGTTGATGACCATGCCGGTCATCGTCATCGCCAGCCGCAACGCGATAAAATCGGTCCCGCCGTCGATCCGCGACGCCGCGCTGGGCGTCGGCGCTTCGCCGGTGCAAGTCGTGTTCCACCATGTGCTTCCGCTCGCGCTGCCCGGCATCATGACCGGCACGATCATCGGCATGGCGCGCGCGCTGGGTGAGACGGCCCCATTGCTGCTCGTTGGTATGCGCGCCTTTATCGGTGATGTGCCCTCGGGGCTCTGTTCGCCTTCAACCGTGTTGCCGATGCAGATTTTCCTGTGGTCGGATCAGGTCGATCGCGGCTTCGTCGAAAAAACCTCGGCCGCCATTATTGTGCTGCTCATCGTCCTGCTGTCGATGAACGCCGTCGCCATTTATCTTCGTAACCGTTTTGAAAAGCGCTGGTGAAATGACCGAAGCCGAAACTTCTGCCCTGCCCGACAACCCCAAGATGACGGCTGACAATGTCGACGTCTTTTATGGGGAAAAACAGGCAATTAAAGATGTGTCGATTGCCGTCGGCACCGACCTTGTCACTGCCTTCATCGGGCCGTCGGGCTGCGGCAAGTCGACCTTTTTGCGCTCGCTCAACCGGATGAACGACACCATCGCCGGTGCGCGGGTGACCGGCGCGATCAAGCTTGATGGTGAAAATATCTATGATCCGTCGATGGACGTGGTGCAATTGCGCGCCCGGGTCGGCATGGTGTTTCAAAAGCCCAACCCATTTCCCAAATCCATCTATGACAATGTCGCCTATGGCCCGCGCATCCACGGGCTGGCGCCGAACCGCGCCGACCTGGACGTGATTGTCGAACGCGCGCTCCACCGTTCGGGACTGTGGGACGAGGTCAAGGACCGCCTGGCCGAAAGCGGCACTGCGCTGTCTGGCGGCCAGCAACAGCGCCTCTGTATCGCCCGCGCCATTGCGGTCGATCCCGAGGTGATTTTGATGGACGAGCCCTGCTCGGCGCTCGACCCCATTGCGACGGCGAAGATCGAGGAATTGATCCACGAACTGCGCGGCAACTATGCTATTGTCATTGTCACGCACAATATGCAGCAGGCCGCCCGCGTGTCTCAGCGCACTGCCTTTTTCCACCTCGGCAGCCTGGTCGAATATGGCAAGACCACCGACATCTTCACCAATCCGAAGAATGAACGGACCAAGGATTATATCACCGGCCGCTACGGGTGACCGGCGCATAAGGAACCAAGCCAATGTCCATCGGCGGCGAACATACGGTCAAGGCGTTTGACGACGATATCAGCCAGTTGCGCGGATTGATCAGCGAGATGGGCGGGCGCGCCGAATTGGCGCTGACCCGCGCGATGACCGCGCTCAACACCGGCGATCTTGATTTGGCGGCCGATGTCGTGCGCGACGACAAACGCATCGACGCGCTCGAGACCGAGGTCGAGCAACTCGCCGTCCAGACGATCGCGCTGCGCGCGCCGATGGCCGACGATCTGCGCGAGATGATCGCGTCGCTCAAAATCGTGTCGGTCGTCGAACGCATCGGCGATTATGGCAAGAATATCGCCAAACGCGTCCCACAGCTCAGCGAAAACCGTTCGATCGAGGCGATTCCGCTGCTGATGTCGATGTCCGAAATGGTCGCCGGACTGGTGCGGGACTCGCTCGACAGCTTTGCGCGGCGCGACGCCGATCTGGCGCGAAATGTGACAGTGCGCGACAAGCCGGTCGACGATTTTTACAACAGCATCTTTCGCACGCTGGTGACTTTCATGATGGAAAACCCGCGCTCTATCTCGGAATCCGCGCATTTGCTGTTCGTCGCTAAAAATCTGGAACGCATTGGCGACCATGCAACAAATATTGCGGAAATGGTTCATTATGTTGTCACAGGAACCCGCTTGGAAGATCGCGAAAAGGGCGTCGACCCGACTGCCTGAGGGGTAAGTTCATGCCACAGCCAGATCTGTTGCTCGTCGAGGATGACGAGGCCATTGCCGAACTCATCGTGTGGCACTTCGCGAAAGAAGGCTATGCGGTCCGGCACACGCCCGACGGCGAACAGGCGCTGATGCTGGCGGCTGAACGCGTCCCCGACATTGTCCTGCTCGACTGGATGGTCGAAAGCCTGTCGGGCATCGAAGTGTGCCGCCGCCTGCGCCGCAATGCGCGCACGGCCAATGTGCCGATCATCATGCTGACAGCGCGCGGCGAAGAGGAAGACCGCATCCGCGGCCTTGAAACCGGCGCCGACGATTATGTCACCAAACCGTTCAGCCCGCGCGAGCTGGTGGCGCGCGTGGCGGCTGTGCTGCGCCGCCTGCGCCCCGCGCTTGCTGGCGAAGTGCTCGCCTACTCGGACATCGAACTCGACGCGGTGGCGCACAAGGTCAAACGCGGCGGCACGACGCTCGCCATCGGCCCGACCGAGTTTCGCTTGCTGCGCCATTTCATGGAACATCCGGGGCGCGTTTTCTCGCGCGGCCAGCTGCTCGACAGCGTGTGGGGACAGGACAGCGACATAGAGCTTAGAACCGTCGACGTCCACATCCGCCGCCTGCGCAAGGCGATCAACGCGCACGGCCACGCCGACATCATCCGCACGGTCCGCTCGGCGGGCTATGCGCTTGATGCGGACGGGGAATTGTAAGCGATAAATCGTCGCCCCTGCGCAGGCAGGGGCCGCAAGAAGGCGATTGCGGTATTGCGGTTTGCGCCTGCCAAAGGCCCCTGCCTGCGCAGGGGCGACGTGAGGATGCTTAAGCTGCCCCCTTCCCTCGCCCACCACGCCCCGCTACACCGGCGGCATGAAACATAATTTCACGCGCACCCTCGCGCTCACTGCCGCTCCGCTCACCCTCATGGCCCCGGCGCTGGCGCAAAACCAGCGCCCCATGTCGGCGGAGGACCTCGCGACCTTTGACCGTGCCGCCGCCCCCGCCGTGTCGCCCGATGGCGCGCTTGTCGTCTGGCAACAGACCGAAACCGACCCGCGCAGCTTCGCGCGCAGGACCGGCATCTGGGTGGCCGCCACCGCCGACGCCGACCCGCGCCCGACGCAGATTGTCGATGCGCAGGGCGCGAATGAGAGCGCGCCCGCTTTTGGCCCCGACGGCGCGCTCTACTTCCTGTCAAACGCGGGGGGTACGACGCAGGTCTGGCGCAGCGCCAAGCCGAATGGGGCCGGGCCGCCGCAACTTGTGACGACGGCGACCGAGGACGTTGCAGGCTTCAAAATATCACCCGACGGAAAGCGGCTGCTGATCTGGGCGGATGCGCCGTTGAAATGTTCGGATTTGAACTGCGCGCCCATCATAAACCCGGTAGCGCCGCCGTCGGGTAGGTATTTCCGCGACGGTGTCGGTTTCGTCCGTCATTGGGATAGCTGGGAGACGCCCGGCAGCCACAGCCGTGCCTATGTCGCCGACTTGCAAGATGGCAAAGCGGTGCGCATCCGCTCTGTAATGGGCACGCTGGTCGGCGACACGCCATCCAAGCCCATGGGCGGGGGCGAAGAGCTGGCATGGAGCGCAGACAGCAAATCGGTCTTCTTCACCCTTCGCCTCGCCGACAAGAATGAGCCGCTGTCCACCAACCTCGACATTTATCAGGCCGCCGCCGACGGCAGCAGCGCGCCAGTCAATCTGACCGCCGCCAATCAGGCGACCGACACCCTGCCCGCCGCGTCGCCCGACGGCAAATGGCTCGCCTGGGCCGCCATGTCGCGCCCGGGTTATGAGGCAGACCGGCAGGTGCTCATGCTGCTGAACCTGACCAACGGCGAACGCCGCATCATGACGCAGACATGGGATCGCTCGGTCGGCTCGATTGCCTGGTCGCCCGACAGCAAGAGCATCATTGTGACGGCGCAGGATTTGCTGGAACATCCTGCCTTTCGCGTCGACATCCGCAGCGGCAAGGTCGAGCGCCTTACCGAACGCGGCAATGTGTTTGACGTCGTGCCGCTGGCCAAGGGCGGCATGGTGCATCTGCTGAACAGCATAACCAGCCCCACCGACGTCATCCTGCGCGATGCCAAGGGACAGGCGCGCAACTTGTCGAACAGCAACGCGGGCCGCCTCGCCGCGCTCGCACCAGTGCAATATGAACAATTCAGCTTTACCGGCGCGGGCGGCGACGTGGTGCGCGGTCAAATCCTTTACCCTATGGGCGCAACCGGCAAGCTCCCCACGCTGCTGCTCGTCCACGGCGGGCCACAGAGCAGCTTTTTCAACAGCTGGTCAACGCGCTGGAACCCGCGCCTGTTCGCGAACGGCCAATATGCCATCGTCACCATCGATTTTCACGGCTCATCGGGCTATGGTCAGTCCTTCACCGACAGCATTAATCAGGATTGGGGCGGCAAGCCGCTCCAGGATCTCAAGCTCGGCATGGCGGCGGCCGCCAAAATCGCGAAGCAGATTGACCCCGCCAACGCCTGCGCGCTCGGCGGCTCTTACGGCGGCTATATGATGAACTGGATTGCGGGAAATTGGCCCGACGGCTTCAAATGCCTGGTCAACCACGCCGGGATATTTGACCTGCGCGCCATGGCTTACACGACCGAGGAATTATGGTTCGATGAATGGGATAATGGCGGCCCATGGCACGCGCGTCCCGACCCCGAAAAATGGAACCCGGTGGGCCATGTCACCAAGTGGAAGACCCCCACACTCTTCATCCACGGCGAAAAGGATTATCGCGTCCCCTACACCCAAAGCATTGCCGGCTGGACCGCCGCGCAGCGGCAAGGCGTGCCCGCCGAATTGCTGGTCTTCCCCGACGAAAACCACTGGATTTTGAAGGGGCAGAACAGCGTGCAATGGTATGGCAGGGTATTTGATTTCGTCGGGCGGCATCTGCAGGAATAAACCCGCTACCTTGGCTTTGGCCTTCCAATAGGCACTGCGGTGCCCTAGATTAAAGTCATTGGAGACAGATGTGGCCACCCGAGTAACCAAAATCCGTCCAAGTGACCTGCCGACGAAGCGCGTCCGCGCGCCAGATGGAACATTCATCCAGATGAAGGTGGTAGAGGCCGACAGCCCAACCTTTGCGCAGGATTTGTTGGCGGCATTCCGTTCCAACGTTCGCCGGATCAAGGATGAGCAGCGGAAACGGGCAAGTGGCGAAAACTCCCCGGAAGCCTGAACGCCCAATTTTTTGGATTGTCGCCGGACCGAACGGGTGCGGCAAGAGTTCGCTCTATAATCGCACGGACATCGAAGGTTGGGGCGGCTCTGTTTGGATAATCAATCCAGACTTACTGACCGCCAAGATTGTCGAAAGCGAAAATCTTGCGCTCCCAGCAGCGAATTTGGCCGCCGTCCAACGCATCCAAAAATGGCTGGAAGCTTCGATCGACGCCTACCAGACAATTGGCGTCGAAACGGTCTTGTCTTCTCCGAAATATCAACAACTTGTCCTGAACGCGCAGTCGCGTGGGTTCGAAGTTAGGATGATTTATGTCGTCCTAAACTCGGCAGAACTTCAGCTTGCACGAATCAGAGAGCGTGTGTCCAACGGGGGCCACGATGTTCCGGAAGATAAAGTCCGGGCGCGGCGAGATCGTTCATTTGAACAATTGGCATGGTTTGTCCAGTATGTTGATCAACTGTTGATCTTTGACAACTCAATCGGCGAGCCAGACCTAATCGGCTTGAAAATTGACGGCGACCTCGTCCAGTTGGACCGCTGGCCGGACGACTTGTCTGTTGCACTTCGGCAAATCTGAAGCGGCCCACCCCTTGCCGCGCTGCACCATCGCTGGCAAAGGCGCAGCATCATGGCACTGGAAAAAACCTTCGAACCCGCCGTTATCGAGGCGAAATGGGCTGAATTTTGGGAAGCAAACGGGCTGTTTCGCCCGCACCGCCCCGACGCGGTCCCCTACACCATCGTCAATCCGCCGCCCAATGTCACCGGCGCGCTGCATATCGGCCATGCGCTCGACAACACGCTCCAGGACGTGCTGATCCGTTACGAACGGCTGCGCGGCAAGGATGCCTTGTGGGTCGTCGGCATGGACCATGCGGGCATCGCGACGCAGATGGTGGTCGAACGGCAAATGGCCGAGGTGCAGGACAAACGCACCAATTACACCCGCGAACAATTTGTCGAGAAAGTGTGGCAGTGGAAGGCGGAAAGCGGCGGGCAGATTACCGGCCAGCTGCGGCGGCTCGGCTGTTCGATGGACTGGGCTAACGAGCGCTTCACCATGGACGATGGCATGAACCGTGCGGTGGCAAAAGTGTTTGTCGACCTCTATAATCAGGGCCTGCTCTATCGCGACAAGCGCCTCGTTAATTGGGACCCCAAGCTCAAGACCGCGATCAGCGATCTTGAGGTCGAAACGGTCGATATGGCGGGCCATTTTTGGCGCTTCCGCTACCCGCTGGCGGACGGAGTGACGCTCGACAGCGGCGCCGACCATATCGTCGTCGCCACCACGCGCCCTGAAACGATGCTCGCCGACATGGCGGTCGCGGTGAACGCCGATGATCCGCGCTACCAGAGCGTCATCGGCAAATATGTGACGCTGCCGATCACCGGCCGCCGCGTGCCAATCGTCGCCGACGACCATGCCGATCCCGAACTGGGCTCGGGCGCGGTCAAGATCACCCCGGGGCATGATTTCAACGACTTCGAGGTTGGAA
>JACEST010000042.1 GCA_013911715.1 Sphingopyxis sp.
GCCCGACGCAGTGCGTTTTGCCGCGCTGCTGGTCGAGACGATTGACGCGCCCGACCTGCCACAGCGATTGCGCATTTTTGCCGCCGAAGCGTGGCGGCGGCAGCGTTTCTACCGGATGCTCGACACGATGTTGTTCCGCGCTGGGGAACCGGCGGAACGCTATCGCATCCTCCAGCGTTTCTACCGCCTGCGTCCCGCGCTGATCGAGCGTTTCTATGCGGGGAAATCGACAACCGCCGACAAGCTGCGCATCTTGTCCGGCAAACCGCCGGTGCCGTTCTGGCGCGCGGTGAATTTAGTCAGGGACTTGGAGTGGAAATGAACCGGACCGCGATTGTGATCGGATCGGGCTTTGGCGGATTGGCACTGGCGATCCGGCTGCAATCGGCAGGCGTGGCGACGACGATTGTCGAGGCGCGCGATAAACCCGGCGGCCGCGCCTATTATTGGGACCGGCAGGGTTTTCGCTTTGACGCCGGGCCGACGGTGGTGACCGACCCGCCGTGCCTGAAAGAGCTGTGGGAGCTGTCGGGCAGCGACATGGCCGCCGATGTGACGCTCGACCCGGTGATGCCCTTTTACCGGCTCAACTGGCCCGATGGGACCAATTTCGACTATTCGAACGACGCCGCGGCGCTGGACGCCGAGATTGCGAAGCTCAATCCCGATGATGTCGCGGGCTATGCGCGGTTCCTCGACTATTCGAAGGGTGTGTATGAAGAGGGCTATGTCAAGCTCGGCTCGGCGGCGTTCCTTGATTTTGCCTCGATGCTGAAGGCCGCGCCTGCGCTGATGAAATATCAGGCGTGGCGCAGCGTCTATTCGATCGTGTCCTCCTATGTGAAGGACGAAAAACTGCGGCAGGCATTGTCGTTCCACACGCTGCTGGTCGGCGGCAATCCGATGAACACCAGCGCCATTTATGCACTGATCCACACCATCGAAAAGGACGGCGGCGTGTGGTTCGCGCGCGGCGGGACCAACCGGCTGGTGGCGGGAATGGTCGCGCTGTTCGAGCGGTTGGGCGGCACCATCCGGCTCGGCGATCCGGTGACCGAAATTACCACGACCGGTGACAAGGCGACGGGCGTCAAGACGCTGAGCGGCTGGAAAGGCACCGCCGATATGGTCGCGTCGAACGGCGACATGATGCACAATTATGCCGCGCTGCTGAAAGGCCATAAGCGCGGGGCCAAGGCCACCAAGGGCCTGGCGCGCAAGCGCTGGTCGCCATCGCTATTCGTGCTGCATTTCGGGGTAAAGGGCGAATATCCCGATGTCGCGCACCACAGCATTTTGTTCGGGCCGCGTTACAAGGGGTTGCTCGACGACATCTATAAAAATGGCGTGGTGGCGGATGATTTCTCACTCTACCTCCACCACCCCAGCGCGACCGACAAGTCGCTGGCGCCCAAGGGCTATTCGACCTTCTATGTGCTCGCGCCTGTCGCGCATCTGGGCAAGGCCAAGGTCGATTGGGACGGACCGTTCGGCGAGTTGTTCGCCGACGCCATGATCGAAGAGCTCGAACGGCGGATGATTCCGGGGCTGCGCGCGAACCTTGCCACGCGCTTTCATTACACGCCCGCCGACTTTGGCCGCGATCTCAATGCGCACTTGGGCAGTGCCTTCAGCCTCGAGCCGGTGTTGTGGCAATCGGCCTATTTCCGCGCGCACAACCGCGATGATGTGATCGACAATCTCTATTTCGTGGGCGCGGGCACGCATCCGGGTGCGGGCATTCCGGGGGTTGTCGGGAGTGCCAAGGCAACGGCGAAATTGATGCTGGAGGGGGTTTAGCCCTTTCTCCGTTCGCCTCGAGCGAAGTCGAGAGGCCCTTCGGCATTGCGCAATGACGATTGGTGTCTCGACTTCGCTCGACACGAACGGCAAAGGGGCGGGATGAAACGTCTCGCTGTCTATTGTGGCTCGGCCACGCCCGCTGATCCTGTTTATATCGAAACTGCGCGCGCTGTGGGGCGCGGGCTGGCGGAGCGCGGGATTGGTGTCGTCTATGGCGGCGGCCGCCTCGGCCTGATGGGCGCGGTGGCGGATAGCGCGCTGGCTGCGGGCGGCGAGGTGATCGGGGTGATCCCCGAAGCGCTGGTCGGCAGCGAAGTTGCGCACCGCGGGCTTTCCGAACTGCACGTCGTCGCCGGGATGCACGAGCGCAAGCGGTTGTTCACTGACTTGTCCGATGGCTTTGTCACCATCCCCGGCGGCGTCGGCACGATGGACGAGCTGTGGGAGGCGATCAGCTGGGCGCAGCTCGGCTATCATGCCAAGCCGGTCGGCGTGCTGAACACGGCGGGATTTTACGACCAGCTGATCGCGTTCAACCGGCACATGATCGACGTCGGCTTCATTCGCCCGGCGCATGCAGGGATCATGATTGTTGATGAGGCGCTCGATGGGTTGCTCGCCAAGATGGCGACGTATCAGCCGCACGCGCCGATCTTTGCGATGAAGGCGGATGATTTGTGAGTTTTGAGCGGGCCGCGCTGGTGGCCCAGGCCCGCGCCAGCATCGCGCGCGGGTCACAGAGTTTTGCGCTGGCGTCGCAGCTGTTCGACCGCACCACGCGCGAGCGGGTGTGGTTGCTTTATGCGTGGTGCCGTACGTGTGACGATCTGGCCGATGGACAGGACCATGGCGGGGCGATGGCTTTGGTCACCGACCCGGCAGCACGATTGGCCGAAATCAGGGATAAGACGGCGGCAGCCTATGCGGGCCAGGTGACGGGCGATGCCGCGTTCGACGGGCTGGCGCAGCTACTGATCGAGGTGCCGATCCCGCGCCGTTTTGCCGATGATGTGATCGCGGGCTTCGCGCTCGACGCCGCCGACTGGCATCCGCGCAGCCAAAACGACCTCCTCCAATATTGCTATCATGTCGCGGGCGCTGTGGGGTGCATGATGGCGGCGGTGATGGGCGTCGCGCCCGATGACGAGGATGTGCTCGACCGCGCGTGCGACCTCGGCCTGGCCTTCCAGCTGGCGAATATCGCGCGCGACATCGGCGAGGATGCAGCGGCGGGGCGCTGTTATATTCCCGACGACTGGCTGACCGAGCTCGACATTCCGCCGGGCCAGATCATGCACCCTGCCTTCCGTCCAAGATTGGCGCAGGCGGGCAAATGGCTCGCCGAAATGGCCGAGGCCTATGAGGCGAGCGCGCGCGTCGGCGCGGCGGCGCTGCCGTTTCGTTCGGCCTGGGCGGTGCAGGCAGCGGCAGGCATTTACGGCGATATTGCGCGCGAAGTGCGCGCGCGCGGCAGCCATGCCTGGGATAAGCGCGTGGTGACAACGCGCGCGCAGAAAGTGGTACATGTCTGGGCAGGCCTTCGCAGCGCGATGCGGCGGGCGGGTGCATTGCAAACAGCGCGCGATGCGGAGCTGTGGACGCGGCCGCGTTGCGGCACGGGTCAGCTCACTTCATAATTGCCAGCGCATGCCGCGGCTGTGGATGATGCCTTTGGGTGCGCCGGTGTCGCGCACCATCGCTGCCATTTGTTCGCCGGTTGTGCTGGTCGTCACCAGCCCCGCGCACGCCCCGGCACGCACGGCTCCGAGCAGCACCGCCACCTGCTGCGCGCTGTTTTGGTCGGCAATGGCAATGCCCGCGCCGACGGTCAGGCCATCGGCTTGCAACCGCGCGGCGATACGATCAGCCATCTTGTCGAGTTCAGCCCAGTCCAGCCGCTGCGCGGCATCGGCAACGGCGATGGCGTCGGGACGGGCGGCGGCATGGGCGCGCACCAGATCGGGCAAGGTCGCAAATTCGGTGCTGAGCAGGCTCTGGCTATCAGTCATGGCAGTGGCATAATCAGCCATGCCCGCAGTGGCAAACATGGCGCTGTATCCAAAATGGCAGGAGTCGGCATGGCGGCGGCGCAAGGGCGGCGATAGTCTGGTCCTTTGCCATCGCTCTTGCCGCACAGGGGGAACTCATGCCCGATCCATATGAAAAACATGTGTCCGTCGCCCCAACTCCCGCGCCGGTCGTGGCGGTCTATGCGCCGCTGAGCGGTGCTGTCGATGGTTTGACGGCCGCGCTGCTTCGGCATGGCTGGGATGTTTTTTCCTTCCCCGCCCCCGTCACGGGCATGCGCGCCTGGCTTGACCGGCCCTTTGATGCGCTGGTGGTGGCACCATTCGACGGGTGGGAAGAACCGGCCAATCTGATCGGCCTTGCCCGCGCGATTGCCGCGGGACGGCCGCTGGTGGTGTTGACGGGCAGCGGGTCGGTCGAACAGCGGCTGGGGGCGTTGCACGCGGGTGCCGACGATGCGCTGTCCGCCGATGTCGATCCGCGCGAATTGCTGGCGCGGCTGGGCGGGCTGCTGCGCCGGCAGCGGCTGGCATCGGGCTGGCTTGAATGCGCCGAATTGCGCATCGACTTGATCGACCGGCGGGTGACCCGCAAGGACCGGCCCATCGCGCTGCCGCTGCGCGAGTTTGACCTGCTCACCCGGCTGGCGCGCGTCCCCGACCGGATTGTGGCGCGTGAGGCCTTGTGGCGGGCGGTATGGAAGATCGATTTTGATCCCGGCACCAACCGGATCGAGGTGCATATGTCGCGGCTGCGGGCCAAGGTCGATCGCGGTTTCGGCTGGCCGATGCTGATCACCGCACGCGGCCACGGCTATGGCCTGCGGTCGAGCATGCCCGCGCCAGGTGCGGCGTGCCGCGCTTGACGATGGGTTTCTGTCCGCTACTCATTTGCCCAACAGCATAATAGTGGCGGAGAGACCCGAATCATGCACCCGAGCGTCCATGCGCGCGCGCATCCCGACAAGGCCGCAGTCATCGTCGCGGAAACCGGTGAGACGATCAGCTATGCCGAAATGGACGCCGCGTCGAACCGCGCGGCGCAATTGCTTCGCGCGCATGGGCTGAAGCATGACGATGTCGTTGCTTTCATGCTCGACAATACCCCGCATTATTATGGACTGGTGTGGGGCGCACAGCGCGCGGGGCTGCGTTATGTGTGCATTTCGTCGCGGCTGACGCAGGATGAGACTGACTATATTCTCGAAAATTCGGGAGCGCGGATGCTGGTGGTGTCGGCTAGTCTGGCTGAAGCCGCGCTGGCGCTGACAGCCCAGGTCGAGCGCTTTGCTCTGGGCGGCGAAATTGCGGGCTTCGCCAGCTGGGACGATGCCGTCGCGGCGATGCCTGCCACGCGCGTGGTCGATGAGCGCGCCGGCACCGACATGCTCTATTCGTCCGGGACCACGGGGAGACCCAAAGGGGTGCGCGTGCCGCTGCCTGCTGAGCCCGCCATTGATGCACCCATTGCGCTGGTGGGGCTGGCAGCGATGGTGTTCGGTATCGGCAGCGACAGCATCTATCTCTCGCCCGCGCCGCTCTATCACGCCGCGCCGCTGCGCTGGTCGATGACGATCCACCGGCTGGGCGGCACCGTCGTGTTGATGAAGAAATTCGACCCCGAAGGCGCGCTCGCCGCCATCGAGCGTTACCAGTGCAACAGCACGCAATTTGTGCCAACGCATTTTGTGCGGATGCTGAAATTGCCAGAAGCAGTGCGAGCAAAATACGACGTTTCATCGATGAAATCGGCGATCCACGCCGCCGCGCCCTGCCCGATCCCCGTCAAGGCAGCGATGATCGAATGGTGGGGCCCGGTGCTGCTGGAATATTATGCCGGGTCCGAGGGCAATGGTATGACCTATGCGAACAGCCACGATTGGCTGACGCATCAGGGGACGGTGGGGCGCCCCATTTTGGGCATTATTCACATCATGGACGAGGATGGCGAAACCGAGATGCCGGTGCGGTCAGCAGGCACGGTGTACTTCGAAAGCGAGCACCAGTTCGAATATCATGGCGACCCCGAAAAAACGAAGTTGAGCCGGAACAGCAAGGGCTGGTCGACGCTGGGTGATGTTGGCTGGATCGACGAGGAAGGCTTCCTCTATCTGACCGACCGCAAGAGTTTCATGATCATTTCGGGTGGGGTGAATATCTATCCGCAGGAGATTGAGAACCATCTCGTCACCCACCCGCGCGTCGCCGATGTCGCGGTCGTCGGCGGGCCGCACGACGAGATGGGCGAAGAAGTCATCGCGGTGATCCAGCCCGCCGACATGGCCGATGCGACCGACAATTTCCGCGCCGAGCTGATCGCCTATGCGCGAGAAAAGCTGTCGGGCGTGAAAATCCCGCGCCGGATTGATTTTCTGGAGGCGTTGCCACGCCACGACACGGGCAAATTATACAAGCGCCTGCTGCGCGACCAATATTGGGCGAAGGATGGGGCTATCACTTCGTCATCCTGAACTTGTTTCAGGATAACGAGCTCCGCTGGCCCGTTGTCCTGAAACAAGTTCAGGGCGACGGTGGGTTGGATTGTGGCAAGCTGCACCAAGGGAGTAGCACAATGACCGAGTCACTATTGGCAGAACGGATCGTTTCCGACCCCTTCGACATGACCGATCCGGCGCTGTACGCCGAGGATCGCTGGCAGGACCCGTTCCGCCGCCACCGCGCCGAAGCGCCGATCCATTATGTTGCCGACAGCTATTTCGGGCCGCACTGGTCGGTCGCGACGTACAAGCCGATTGTCCAGATCGAGGCGCTGCCCAAGATTTTCTCGTCGAGCTGGGAATATGGCGGGATTACCGTGGCGTTCGACACCGAGCGGTCGACCGATGCCGATCTGCGCATGCCCAATTTCATCGCGCAGGACCCGCCGGTCCACACCGCACAGCGGCGCACGGTCGCGCCTGCTTTTGGCCCCGGCGAGGTCGCGGCGATGAAGGCCGAGGTGCAGACGCGCACGGCGGCGCTGCTCGACAGCCTGCCGGTAGGCGAGACCTTTGACTGGGTGGACAATGTCTCGGTTGAACTGACCACCGGGATGCTCGCCAAATTGTTTGATTATCCGTGGGCGCAGCGCCACGACTTGACCCGCTGGTCCGACATGGGCGGCGACATCGAACTGATCCGTGACCCGGCAGGGCGGCAGATTCGCGCTACTGCGATGCAGGAAATGGGCACAGCCTTTGCGCAGCTTTGGCAGGAAAAAGCCCAGGCACCGGGCAAGGATCTGATCTCGATCATGCTCCAGTCCGACGCGATGAGCCATATGGACCGCCAAGAGTTTATGGGCAATCTGATCCTGCTGATCGTCGGCGGGAACGATACCACGCGCAACACCATGTCGGCCTATGCCTACGGCCTGTCGCAATTTCCCGATGAGCGAGCAAAGCTGGAGGGTGATCCGGCGTTGATCCCGAATGCAGTAGCTGAGATTATCCGCTGGCAAACCCCGCTCGCGCATATGCGCCGCACTGTGACCGAGGATACCGAGGTCGAAGGCGTCGCGATGAAGCAGGGCGACAAGGTCGCGCTATGGTATATCTCGGCCAACCGCGACGAGAGCGTTTTTGCCGATGCCGACAAGATTGTCGTCGACCGCGACAATGCGCGGCGGCACCTGGCGTTCGGCTATGGCATCCACCGCTGTGTCGGCGCGCGCGTGGCCGAGGTGCAACTGTTGGTTCTGCTTGAAGAGCTGGCGAAACGGCGGCTGCGGGTCCAGGCGGTCGCGGAACCCGAACGCGTGCCTGCCTGCTTCGTCCATGGTTACAAGCATTTGCCGGTGCAACTGGAGCGCTATTGATGATCGATCTTTATTACTGGCCGACGCCGAACGGGTGGAAGATCAGCATCGCGCTGGAGGAAATGGGGCTCGACTATCGCGTCGTGCCGGTAAACATTGGCGCGGGCGATCAGTTCAAGCCTGAATTTCTGGCCATTAGCCCGAACAACCGCATGCCCGCGATTGTCGATGACGATCCGCCCAAAGACTCTGGGGGCGGGGGTGCGCCGATCAGCGTGTTCGAAACCGGCGCGATCCTGCTCTATCTCGCCGAAAAGACAGGTCAATTCATGCCAACCGACCTGCGTGGGCGGGTGCGGGTGACCGAATGGCTGATGTGGCAAATGGGCGGGCTGGGGCCGATGTTCGGTCAGGACGGCCATTTCAAACTCTATGCGCCCGAAAAAATTGCCTATGCGATCGACCGCTATGACAAGGAGTGCAAGCGGCTGCTCGGCGTGCTCGACCGCCAGCTGGAAAAGACCGGCGACTGTGTGGCGGGCGCCTATTCAGTCGCCGACATGGCGATTTTCCCATGGGTGGCGACGACCAAGGCGCGCGATATTGACCGCAGCGAATTTGGCTATGTCGATGCGTGGTTTGAAAAGCTGCGCCAGCGCCCCGCCGTGCTCACCGGGATGGAACTGCATAAGGAATGGCGCAATCGCGCGCCCGAGGACGAGGCCAAGGCGCGCGAGATTTTGTTCGGGATCAAGGCATAATGGCTGGGCCGCGCATCGAATTTTTCTATGACCTGTCGAGCCCATGGACCTGCCTGGCGTTCCACAATCTGGACGGCGTCAAGGAACGCACCGGAGCCGAGGCGGTGCTGCGACCGATATTGGTCGGCGGGGTGTTTAACGCGGTCAACCCGGCGGTCTATGCCGCGCGCGAGGCGAGCGGCAACCGGCGGCTGCAGCATAGCTGGAAGGTGCTCAAGGATTGGGCGGCGCTTGCGGGCGTGCCGATGAATTTCCCGTCCATTTACCACCCGGCCAAGAGCGTGGCGGCGATGCGCTTTTGCTGTGCGCTGGAGGAGGATCAGGCGGCGCTGGCGGCGTTCACGCGCGAGGCTTTTGAGAGCTATTTCGGCGGCCAAGAAAATCTCGACGACCCTGATGTGCTGGCGGCGGCAGCCGACCGTGTCGGGCTCGATGGCACGGCGCTTAAGGCAGCAAGCGGAACCGACCCGGTCAAGGCCCGGCTGCGGGCCAATACCGAGGAATTGATTGCGCGCGGCGGCTATGGCTCGCCGACCATCTTCGTCGACGGCAGCGACATGTATTTTGGCAACGACCAACTGCCGCTGGTCGAGGCGGCGCTCAACAGGTCCAATTAGTTTTTCGTCTGCCCTGAGCTTGTCGAATGGTCGTTCTTTCTTGGTTAGGTTGCAGAAGAAGGGCGGTCCTTCGACAAGCTCAGGACAGTCGGGGTAGGGAGAGAAGCAAGTGACTGACCGCGTAACGATCACCATGCTTGAAAACGGCATTGCCGATGTCCGGATGAATCGTCCCGACAAGATGAATGCGCTCGACCCCGCGCAGTGGCGCGCGCTCGCCGACGCCATCGACCAGCTTAAAGCCACCGCCGGCCTGCGGGTGGTCGTCCTGTCAGGCGAAGGCCGCGCCTTTTGTGCCGGTCTTGACCTCGCCAGCATGGCCGGAGAGCGCGAGCCGGGGGCCAGCAGCACAGGGGCCAATCTGGCCGACCGCACCCGTGGCATCGTCAACGACTTGCAATATGTCGCCTGGGGCTGGCGCGAAATACCGGCGCCGGTGATCATGGCGGTGCACGGCGTGGCTTTTGGCGCGGGCAGCCAGATCATGGCCGGGGCCGATATTCGCATCGTCCACCCCGAAACGCGGATTGCGATCATGGAGATGAAGTGGGGCTTGGTACCCGATGTCGGCGGCATGCCGCTGTGGCGCACGCAGGTTGCCGACGATGTGCTGCGCGAGATGATTTATACCAACCGCATTTTCAGCGGCGTTGAAGCCGAGGAACTGGGGTTTGCGACGCACGTCAGCGATGATCCGTATGCACATGCGATGGAACTGGCGCGGGTGATCGCTGGCAAGAACCCGCACGCGGTGCGCGGGGCCAAGCGGCTTTGCAATATGCTGGCCGATGCGAGCGACGCCGATTTGCTGCAGGCCGAAAGCGACGAGCAGATCAAGGTCATGCGGACGCCCAATCAGGTTGAGGCAGTGATGGCGGAAATGCAGAAACGCCCGCCGGTGTTTGTGGATTAGAGCAGGTTCAAGAACCGCGCCGCGTTCAGCCAGTCGCGTTCGTGCTCGGCGCGCTGGGCCTGCGCCTGCGCATCGCTGCCCCAGCGGCTTTCCTGATAGAGTTGATCGAGGCAGATTATGGGCCATAATTCAGTGGCTTCTCGTTCGCCCGCGTCCACCGCCAGCGCAGCAACCAAACTGCCGCTGATCGTGACCAGCGGGGCCATGGCGGCGAGGCGAAAGGGGGACAGGGCGTGCAGCGCGGCTCGCAGCGCAGCGATGGTCGCAGGGGGCTGGGCGATGTGCATGACCCCGCTGGCCAGTGCGAATTCGACGCCGAAATATTCTTCGGCCCATGCGAGCAGCGGGTTCCATACAGCGGACTGTTCGGCGGCCAGGTCCAAATCGCGGTCGTCGCGATAGCAGAGCAGATCGGTTTCGGCGAAGGGCGTCAGCGTCGCGGCAAAGGCGGCGGGATCGGTTGCGGCATGATCGATGGCGGCATTGGCAAGGCCGGTGAACGGCATGCTGCGCGGATCGACTTCTTCGCCCTGCGTCTGCCATTCGGCGGCAATGGCGTCGGCGAGCGCGCGCGTCGGCACGACCAGCGGCGCGCGCGCTGGCGTGCGCACCGGGCGGCCATCGAGCTGGATGGCAAAGCCCGCCGCGTCGTCGGCGACGGCAGCGTCCGTCCAGAACCGCTTCACGGCTGGCGGTCGCCGCGTTTCCAGCTGCGCGCGAGCAGCATCGGGGCGAGCGCAAAGTCAAAAGCCCCCACCAGCACCAGTATGACCCCGGTGACGCGGTCCGCTTCGGATCCGGCCAGCGACCATTTGCCCATCACCAGCACAAACCCGGCGATCATCATCAGCGCGCCAACCAGGCGTATCGACGACAAGACAAAAAAACGGGTTTTGGCGCGCGCTTCGATTTCGTCGGGGGTCATGGGCGGTCCTTCAGCGGGGTCAGATGCTGCATCAGCTGCGCCAGCGCGCCATGGCCGCGCGCGGCGAGCGCAGATTGAACGCGTGTGGCCATGGCAGCGGGCTTGTTTTGCGACAGTTTGAGCGTGGTGCGCCACGCGCTGACGTCGATTTCGAAACCGACAATGGCGTCGACCATGCGGCTGAACTGCGCCGGGTCCATCTTCGCGCGCGTCCAGACCGGGTCGGCGTTGATGCGCATTTCATGCGTCGCGGATAAATCGTCGAGCAACGCGATGAGGCTGTCTCGATCGGTCTGGCGTGCGCGGCCCTCCATTTCGACGGTGACATAATTCCACGTCGGCACCTGGGCATCGTCGCCATAGTCGCCGGGGCTGACATAGGCGTCTGGACCTTGCACTACGGCGAGCGCGGCTTCGCCATCGAGATGCCGGGTCAGCGCATTGCCGCGCGCGAGGTGGAAGCGCAGCGTGCGGTTATCGGGCGCGAGCAGCACCGGCACATGCGCGGCGCGCGGGCCGTCGGGCGTGGTCAGGAAGATGGCGGCAAAGCCAATCTCGCGCACCAGCAGCGCAGCGATGTCTTCATCCTTCGGGCGAAAGGCGGGATTGGGGTGCATGTCAGGGCTTTTTGGGCTTGGGCGGCGTTTTGGCCGGAGCTTTTTTGGCCGGAGCCCTTTTGGTTGGAGCCGTCATGGTCGGCGTCTTGCGTGGCTTGCTAGGCTTGGCGGCCTTAACTTCGGCGCGCCCGCGCCGTTCGCCGCGCCGTGCCTTGCGGACCTGTTTGGCGTGTGCCTTGGCCTTCACCTTGGCGATGGCGCGCGGGGCAACGGCCGCTGCTAGCTCGCCGGGATCGGGGGTGTCGCCGAGCAGCGGGTCAAAGCCGAGCGAGGCCATGCTCGCGGCGAAATGGTCGGGCAGCTGCGCGGCAATATCGAGCTTGCCACCATCGGGGTGGTCGATGCGCAGGCGGCGGGCGTGGAGGTGCAGTTTGCGACTGATGGTCCCTGTCAGAAAGGCGGGCTTGCCGCCATATTTGCCGTCACCGACAATCGGGTGGCCAATGGCGGCCATATGCACGCGCAGCTGGTGGGTGCGCCCAGTGAGCGGTTGCAGTTCGACCCACGACGCTTCGTTGCCGGCGAGGTCGAGCACACGGTAGCGCGTGACTGACGGCTGGCCCGCCTCTTCGCTGACGTGCATTTTCTCGCCGCCGGTACCGGGCTGTTTGGCGAGCGGCAGGTTAATCTCGCCCGCCTCGACCGTAGGCACGCCGACGACGATCGCCCAATAGGTTTTGCGCGCGCTGCGGTTGGAGAAAGCCTTAGAGAAAAAGGCCGCCGCGCGCGGCGTGCGCGCGACCAGCAGCGCGCCCGATGTATCCTTGTCGAGCCGGTGGACGAGCTTTGGGCGTACCGGCGGGTCGCCCTTCAATGCGTCGAGCAGACCATCGACATGCTCGCTGGTCTTGGTCCCGCCCTGTGTGGCGAGACCCGGCGGCTTGTCGAGCACCAACGCGCTGGCGTCGCGGTGGATGACCAGGCTGTTCGCAAAGGCGACATCGGCATCGCTGAGCGGCGCGCGCGACGTGCGCGGGCGCGGCGCGGCGGGGGCCGGCGGCTGCGGCGTCACCAGTACTTGCCCGGCGGCGATGCGGTCCGACACATCGGCCTTTTTGCCGTCCAAGGTGACCTGTCCCGAACGCGTCCAGCGGGCGAGCAGCGCGTGCGGCGTGCCTTCGCGGTGGCGCTTGAACCAGCGGTCGAGCCGGATGCCGTCGTCCTCGGCGGCGATAATGATCGTCTCGGCGGCGCTCATGCCAGCAACCGGTAAAGGGCCAGGCCACCGCAAAAGGCCGCAAGGGTGCCGACCAGCGAAATTGCGGCATAGGCCATGGCCATGGCCGTAGCGCCGCGTTCCATCAGCTGCCACCAATCGAGGCTGAATGCCGAAAAGGTCGTGAAACCGCCGAGCAGGCCGACCCCCAGCAGCAAGCGGAGCGTATCATTGGCGCCGCTGCGTGCCAGCCAACCCGCGAGCAGGCCCATGGCGAGGCAGCCGAGCAGGTTGACCGACAGCGTGGCATAGGGGAAGGACGCCGTCAGGCGCGCTGATACGGCCTGCCCGAGCGCAAAGCGTGCGCCTGCGCCGACCGCGCCGCCGACCATGACCAGGAATAATTGTTGCATAACGCCCGGACCCTGAGCCTTTCCTGATAAGATGGAGGCACCGTGATTGCTGCTGGAGGTTTCTCGGCGAGGAAGGCTGCGCAGGGGCGGGCTGGGTGCCCGTCCAAGCAGCCTGACAAAGACCGAGAGGCCTCCAGCGGCAACCGCGAAGCGGCGGGCCCCTTTTGGCCGATCACTTCGTCGCTCGTCGGTCACTATGCCTCAGCATGGCTCCCTCCTCGCTCCTCGTGCTCGGCCAAAATCGGCTCCGTCACGGCGCCTCTATCTCATCAGGAAAGGCTCTAGCCGGAAACGCGCCAAGTGGCAAAAATCAATCGTCGCTGCGCGGCTGAAGCAGCGACTGCAAATGCTGGGCCACCGACGGATGGAGCGGCAAGACAAATTCGCAGCCATGATTATTGCCATCGGATCGGCGCACCACGGTTTCGAGCGATTGCAATCCCGGCAGCGTCACCCAGATGCGCGTGCCAGCGCGCGGGCGGGTATAGCTGATCATCCGAAAGCCCGAGGCCGACAGATCGTCGATCTTGACCTCATAGGGATTGGCCCCAGCCTCGCGAAAGCGCGCGCGCGCCGTGATCCGCGCGCGGCTTGAACGGCGCGTATCGGGCGCAGAGGCATTTTTATCCTGGCGGTCAGGCACAAGTGGCTCCCGTGTGGACCTTTTGACATATTTGCCTGAACAATGGTTTCATCCCCGTAAATGGTCATCCCTAATAGTTTAATGACTCTGCCGCATCGGCGACCGTCATCAACTGCGATGGAAAGGGAACGACCAGCGACTGCGCTTTATTCCAATCGCCCGACAGCCAGATGTCATATTCTTCGGGGTGCAGAATCAACGGCATCGCCTTGGGATGATAGGCCGCGACCAGCCGGTTGGGCTCGCACGTCAGGAAGGCAAAGCAGGGCCAGTCGTCGGTGTGACGGAAAATCCCCGCAAAGGCAAAAATCGGCGCGGCGGCGAGGCCAAACCAGTGCTGGCGCTTGGCACCGCGTTCGCCCGACCATTCCTGAAAGGCGGTAACTGGCACCAGACAGCGCAGTTCGGGGTGGCGCAGCGTGCCAATCCAGAAAGGGCTGGCAAGGTTGCGGACGTTGGTCACCGGGGCGCGGCCCTGCGGCGGCGGCGGGAAGCCCCACAGCATCGGGACCATGTGCCGCACGCCGCCGGGCGTCCCATCGCCGACGATGATGGGGCCGGGGCGTTTGGGGGCAACATAGCCGCCCGCCCAGGGGTCGGCGCCCGCACTCGCCCCGAAATGTGCGGCAATCTGGTTGGCGGGCGCCGACCCCTGGG
>JACEST010000043.1 GCA_013911715.1 Sphingopyxis sp.
ATCCAGGGTCGCTGCAACCAGATCCGGGCGCAGATCGACGAAACCAGCTCCGACTATGACCGTGAAAAGCTGCAAGAACGTCTGGCGAAGCTCGCTGGCGGGGTTGCCGTCATCAAGGTCGGCGGCGCTTCGGAAGTCGAAGTGAAGGAACGCAAGGACCGCGTC
This sequence comes from Sphingopyxis sp., assembly GCA_013911715.1. Classification (GTDB taxonomy): domain Bacteria; phylum Pseudomonadota; class Alphaproteobacteria; order Sphingomonadales; family Sphingomonadaceae; genus Sphingopyxis. The sequence continues at coordinate 166 of JACEST010000043.1, forward strand.
GATGACGCGCTGCACGCGACCCGCGCTGCGGTCGAAGAAGGCATCGTCCCCGGCGGCGGCACGGCTTTGCTGTACGCCACCAAGGCGCTCGAAGGCCTCAAGGGTGCCAACGACGACCAGACCCGCGGGATCGACATCGTCCGCAAGGCAATCGAAACCCCGCTGCGCCAGATCGCCAGCAATGCCGGTGTCGATGGCGCCGTGGTTGCCGGTAACCTGCTGCGCGTTGGTGACGTGACCCAGGGCTTTAACGCGGCGACCGACACTTATGAAAATCTGGTGGCGGCCGGCGTGATCGACCCGACCAAGGTCGTCCGCGTTGCGCTGCAGAATGCGGCATCGGTTGCTGGTCTGCTGATCACCACCGAAGCCTCGATCTCGGAAATGCCCGAAGACAAGCCCGCCATGCCCATGGGCGGCGGCGGCATGGGCGGCATGGGCGGCATGGATTTCTAAATCCAGACTGCTCGGCCATCCGGTCGGAACGAAAAGAAGGGCCGGAAGGAAACCTCCGGCCCTTTTCTATTTGCCGCTTTCACATTATCACCCCGCCCGCCCTGAGCTTGTCGAAGGGCTGTCCTTACTTTCAGCATTGAAAAGAAGGAAGAACGGTACTTCGACAAGCTCAGGGCAGGCGGGGTGAGGGCCGAGGGACGGCGCGAGGGTAAAGCGCTAAAGCCGCTCCAGCGCCGCCCGCATATCGCCCGCGGCCCGGTCATAAACCCGCGCCTTGAGTGCGTCGGTGACCGCCGCCCCGCTGCTGTCAGGATGCCCGCCAGGAAACGGCGGGGCAGGGTCATATTCCAGCGCGAGCTGGATCATCCTTGCCACCTCTTCGCCTGCCTCGCGCGCGATCAGCGTCAACGCGAAATCGATGCCGCTGGTGACGCCGCCTGCGGTGATGACCTGCCCATCCTCCACCACGCGTCCCGGTGTCGGCACCGCACCGACCAGCGGCAGCAAATGGGTATAGGCCCAGTGGCAGGTGGCGCGCTTGCCCGTCAGCAGACCCGCCGCACCCAGCAGAAATGCGCCGGTGCACACGCTCGTTACCCAGCGCGCGCCGGGAGCCTGCGCGGCAATGAAGGGCACGGTCGCCCCATCGTGCAGCGCCTCGCGCACGCCATGCCCGCCCGGCACACACAAAATATCGGCCTGCGGGCAATCGGTAAAGGTCACCGTCGGCACCAGCGCGACGGCGCAGTCGGTGGGGACGGGATCAAGGCTCGCCGCCGCGACATGCACGACTGCGCCGGGCAGCCGCGACAGAAATTGCACCGGCCCCATGAAATCGAGCTGGGTCAGGGTCGGGAAGATCGGAAACACGAGGTGGATGGGCGCGGCCAAGGTCAATTCTCCGCTTTGGCGCTGCTATTGTCGGCTTGCGCGTCACGCTCGGCCAGCATCGCGGCTGCATCGTCCAGCGCCTTTTCCTCGTTCACGGTAACACCGCCCGGACCAGGCTGGCCGCCCCCGCGATCGCAGGCGGTGAGCAGCAGGGCAAGAGGCACAAGGCGCAGCATGACGCAGGATTAGCGAGCAGCCGCGCAAAGCAAAAGGGGCACCGGCAATTTGCCGATGCCCCTTGTTGCAAAATGGCGCTTTACCCTATTGCTTGACCTCGGCGGCGGCCTCCTTGGCGGCTTCACCCGCGGCGTCCTTTGCGTCGGCGGCTACCTCACCAGCCGCAGCCGCAGCAGCTTCGGCGCCCTCGGCTATGGCATCGCCAGCGGCTTCGGCACCGGCAGCGGCGTCGTCAGCCACGGCTTCGGCGGCTTCGCCGGTTTCTTCCTTTGCCGTTTCCGAGCAGCCTGTCAGGCTAAAGGCGGCAGCAGTGATCGAAGCAATCATGAATTTGCGCATTTCATGTCTCCCTGTTGAACTGAAGAGGCAGAATTAGGGATTGAGAGATGTCCAGGCAAGCCTGCGAGCCAAAACAAAAGGCCGCCTGCTCGCGCAGACGGCCCTCTGTTTAATTCGCTGTTCCGACGAGATCGGAAACAGGGAAAAAGCGTTACTTCTTGGCTTCTTCCATCGCGCCCTTGGCAGCGTCGGCGGCTTCGGTCGCGGCCTTGGCAGCTTCGCCAGCCTTGTCGGCGGCTTCGCCAGCGGCGTCCATTGCGCCTTCGGCGCCTTCGGCCATCGCGTCGCCGGTGGCGGCAGCGGCGTCGGTCGCGCCTTCGGCGGCGTCCATTGCGCCTTCAGCGGCGGCTTCAGCGCCCTCGGCAGCGGCTTCGGCGCCGGCAGCGGCGTCGTCAGCAGCCTTTTCGGCGCAAGCGGCGAGACCGAGCGATGCGGCCAGGACCAGCGACATGGTGATCGACTTCTTCATATGGGTGCACCCCTCTTCTCATGCTATGACGATGTGGCCGGGTGGTTTCCCGTACAGCATCACTGTGCCAGCTAAACCTTCGCACCCGGCGGTGCAACGTCAAATTCGCCATTTGCGGCAAAATCGCGGCAAAGCGAGCCATGGCGATGGGCAAGCCCCACGATTGGCAGCATCACTGCCGTTGACGGTATATAAAGATTTCTTTATATGTAGTTGGGATGGCATCGCAGTTGCAGCTCTTTCACGGTTTGGCCGACCCGACGCGGCTTCGCATTATCGCGCTGCTGCGCGCGATGGAACTGGCCATCGGCGAATTGGCGGCGGTGCTGGATCAAAGCCAACCGCGCGTGTCGCGCCACGTTCGCATATTGGTCGATGCCGGGCTGGTGGTGCGTCAGCGCGAGGGCGGCTGGGTCTTTCTGCGCTTGGCCAGCGGCGACGCGGTCGTTGCGCTCTTGGCGTTGATCGACAATTGGCCCACCAACGCAGCCGAAAAAGCGCTGATGGCGCGTGATCGGACAGGGTTGGATGCGGTGCGTGAGGAACGGGCTGCTGCAGCGCGGCGCTATTTTGCTGATCATGCCGCCGAATGGGATGCCATCCGCGCGCGCCATGTTGCCGAGGCCGAGGTCGAGGCCGTCTTGTTGCGGTTAGTCGAGGATCGGCCGCTCGGGCATTTGCTCGATGTCGGCACCGGCACCGGGCGGATGGCCGAAATCCTCTTCCCATTCGCGCGTGAGGTGACCGCGCTCGACCGCAGCCCCGAAATGCTCCGTATCGCCCGTGCCAAGCTCGCCGACCGGGGCATTGCTGTCGATTTGGTCCAGGGCGATTTCGCCGCACTGCCGCTCGCGCCCCGCTCGGTCGACACGATTGTCATGCACCAGGTGCTGCATTTCGCCCACGAACCGGCGCGTGCGATTGCCGAGGCCGCGCGCGTGCTGCGGCCGACTGGGCGGTTGCTGATCGTCGATTTCGCGCCGCACGATCAAGAAGATTTGCGCAGCTGCGCCGCGCACGCGCGCCTTGGCTTTGCCGATGGCCAAATGCGGGCGTGGTTGGAGCAAAGTGGGCTGGAGTTGGAAACTGTGCAGTCGCTCGCGGGCGATCCGCTGACCATCACCATCTGGTTGGCGCAGCGGCGCGGCGATGCCGATAGCGACGATGTGGGCGACGTGCGCGCCGGGACAGAGAAAAGGATGGCGGCATGAAGCGGGCTCTGGATTCAGGCAGCGAGGCGCGCCGCGCCGCGGCGTCGCCGCTGTTCGCGGGCCTGCCCGGCGATATTGGCGTCAGTTTCGAATTTTTCCCGCCAAAGACCGAGCGGATGGAAGAGCAATTGTGGGGGGCGTTTGAAACGCTCGCACCGCTGGCCCCCAGCTTTGTGTCCGTCACCTATGGTGCCGGCGGGTCGACGCGCGAGCGCACCCATGCGACGGTGGCGCGCATCGCGCGCGATAGCGCCGTCCCGCCTGCCGCGCATTTGACCTGCGTCGAGGCCTCGCGCGCCGACATTGCCGAGGTGGCCGAGGCTTATTGGGCGGCGGGCGTGCGCCACATCGTCGCGCTGCGCGGCGATGTTCCCGGCGGCGGGCCATTTCGCGCGCACCCCGATGGCTATGCCAGCGCCGCCGAACTGGTCGCGGGGCTGAAAACCATTGCCAATTTCGATGTGTCAGTCGCCGCCTATCCCGAAGTCCATCCCGAGGCGGGCTGTGCCGAGGCCGATCTCGACAATCTGAAGCGCAAACTTGACGCCGGGGCGAGCCGCGCGATCACCCAATTTTTCTTCTCGCCCGACGCCTTCCTGCGTTTCCGCGATGCGGCGGCGGCGGCGGGCATCGCCGCGCCGATCCTGCCCGGCATCCTGCCGGTGTCGAACGTCTCGCAGACGCGGCGGATGGCGGATATGTGCGGCACGGTGATCCCGGCATGGATGGTGTCGCTGTTCGACGGGCTCGACGACCATCCCGCCGCGCGCCAATTGGTTGCGGCAACGGTCGCCGCCGAAATGTGCCGCCGCCTTTACGCCGGGGGCGTGCGCGATTTCCATTTCTATACGCTCAACCGCGCCGAACTCAGCTATGCCATTTGCCACATGCTGGGCCTGCGTCCCCGTCCGCAGGGGACAGCGTATTCGCTGGCCCCTGTCGCTGACACAAGGGACAGCGAATACGCTGTCCCCGGAGCCTCCGCATGACGGCGCGCGAGGCGCTGCTAGCGGCTGCGTCGCAGCGGCTGCTGATCACCGACGGGGCGTTCGGGACCGAGATCCAGAACTGGAAACTGGACGAGGCGGCCTATGCCGGGTCGCTGGACCTGGGCCATGATCAAAAGGGCAATAACGATATATTGGCGCTGACCAAGCCAGAGGTGCTCAACAGCATCACTCGCGCCTATCTGACCGCCGGGTCGGATATTGTTTCGACCAACACCTTCAGCGCCAACAGCATCAGCCAGGCTGATTATGGCGCGGAGCATCTGGTGCGCGACATTAACCTCGCCTCGGCACAGATTGCCCGCAAGGCGGCAGATGAATTTGCAGCGCAAGACGGCAAACGCCGCTTTGTCGCGGGTGCGGTCGGGCCGACCAACAAGACGCTGTCGCTGTCGCCCGACGTCAACAACCCTGGCTATCGTGAGATCGACTTTGACCAGCTCACCGCCGTTTACCGCGAACAGATTGAGGCGCTGGCGACAGGCGGGGTCGATTTCATCCTGATCGAAACCGTGTTCGACACGCTGAATGCCAAAGCCGGAATCGCCGCGACCTTGCAGGCCGAGGCGGCGGTGGGCCGTGAATTGCCGCTGATGCTGTCGATGACGTTGACCGATCTGTCGGGTCGCAACCTGTCAGGCCACACGGTCGAGGCCTTTTGGTATGCCGTTCGCCACGCGCGCCCGCTGACCATCGGGCTGAACTGCTCGTTCGGGGCGGCGCAGCTTCGCCCGCACGTCCGCACGCTGGCGGGGATCGCCGACACGCTGGTGATGGTCTATCCCAATGCCGGGTTGCCCAATGAACTTGGCGCCTATGACGAAATGCCCGAAACGACCGCCGCGCTGGTCGGTGAATGGGCTCAGGCGGGGCAAGTGAATATATTGGGTGGCTGCTGCGGCTCGACGCCCGCGCATATCGCCGCGATGGCGCAAATGATCGCAGGCCTGCCGCCACGCGTGATGCCGCAAGTGCCGGTGCGCACGCGGCTGGCGGGATTGGAAGCCTTTACGATGGTCTAACCTCGGTTTTCATACCCCGTTTGCCCTGAGCTTGTCGAAGGGCTGTCCTTTCTTCGGCGATGGAAGAAGAAAAGAACGGGGCTTCGACAAGCTCAGCCCAGACGGGATTATTTGTGACCACCCCATCCTCCGCCACTTTCGTCAATATCGGTGAACGCACCAACGTCACCGGGTCGGCTGCATTCAAAAAACTGATCCTCGCCGACGACTATGCCGCTGCAGTCGAGGTGGCGCGCAGCCAAGTCGAAAACGGCGCGCAGATTATCGACGTCAACATGGACGAAGGGCTGCTCGACGCCGTTCATGCGATGACCACCTTCCTCAAACTCATCGCCGCAGAACCCGACATCGCGCGTGTGCCGGTGATGATCGATTCATCGAAATGGGAGGTGATCGAGGCGGGGCTGAAATGCGTTCCCGGCAAACCGATCGTCAATTCGATCAGCATGAAGGAAGGCGAGGACCAGTTCCTCGATCATGCCCGGAAATGCATGGCTTATGGGGCAGCCGTCGTCGTCATGGCGTTCGACGAAACGGGCCAGGCCGACACCGAGGTGCGCAAGGTCGAAATTTGCGAGCGCGCCTATAAACTCCTCACCGGCATTGGCTTCCCGCCCGAGGACATCATCTTTGACCCCAATGTGTTCGCGGTGGCGACGGGGATCGAGGAGCATGACAATTATGCCGTCGATTTCATCAACGCCGCGCGGCGCATCAAATCGGCCTGCCCGCACGTCCATATCTCGGGCGGGCTATCGAACCTGTCGTTCAGTTTTCGCGGCAACGAACCGGTGCGCCGCGCCATGCACAGCGTTTTCCTCTATCACGCCATCCCGGCGGGGATGGACATGGGAATCGTCAACGCGGGACAGCTTGATGTCTATGACACGATCGACCCTGCGCTGCGCCAAGCATGCGAGGATGTCATCCTCAACCGCAAAACCCCCGGCGAAGCGGAAAGCCCGACCGAGCGGCTGATCACGCTCGCCGAAAAATTCCGCGGCACCGACGCGGCACAGGAAAAAGCCGCCGAGTTATGGCGCGGCTGGCCGGTCGCCAAGCGGCTCGAACATGCGCTGGTCAAGGGCATCGACGCCCATGTCGTCGCCGACACCGAAGAAGCGCGGCTGATTGCCGCGCGGCCCATCGAGGTGATCGAAGGCCCGCTCATGGACGGGATGAACGTCGTCGGTGACCTGTTCGGATCGGGCAAGATGTTCCTGCCGCAGGTCGTCAAATCGGCGCGCGTGATGAAGAAAGCGGTCGCCCACCTCATCCCCTTTATCGAGGCCGAAAAGGCCGAGGGTGCGAAGGCCAAGGGCGTCATCATCATGGCGACGGTGAAGGGCGATGTGCACGACATCGGCAAGAATATCGTCGGCGTCGTGCTGCAATGTAATGGCTATGAAGTGATTGACCTCGGCGTGATGGTGCCCTGGACGCGCATATTGGAAGAAGCGCGCACCCATGATGCCGACATGATCGGCCTCAGCGGACTGATCACGCCGTCGCTCGACGAAATGGTCACCGTTGCCGAAGAAATGCAGCGCGCGGGCTTCACCATGCCGCTGCTCGTCGGCGGGGCGACCACGTCAAAAGTGCACACCGCGCTACGCATTGACCCGGCCTATGACGGGCCCGTGATCCATGTGCTCGACGCCAGCCGCGCCGTCGGCGTGGCGACCGCGCTGGTCAGCGATACCGGCCGTGATGCCTATGTTCAGGGCTTTGCCGACGATTATGCCCATGTCCGCGAAGTGCGCGCGGGCAAGGGGCAAAGCGCGCTCATCAGTCTGGAGGATGCGCGCGCCAACGCTTTCATCGCCGACATGCACATCAAACCGCCGCCGCCCGAACAGCCGGGGGTGCATGTCTTCGACAGCTGGGATCTTGCCGATCTGGCCGAGCTCATCGACTGGACGCCATTTTTCCGTGCGTGGGAATTGCACGGCAATTATCCCGCCATCCTGAACGACGCCATAGTCGGCGAAAGCGCGCGCGCATTATGGGTCGATGCGCAGGCGATGCTGACGAAGATTATCGAGGAAAAATGGCTCACCGCGCGCGGCGTCGCCGGGCTGTGGCCGTGTCGGCGCGAAGGCGATGATGTTATCGTCCATGCACCTGCGGGGACACCCTATTCGGTGTCCCCTCGGCCGCGCAAAGGGGACACCGAATACGGTGTCCCCAACGGCGATTTTGAACATGTCCGCATTCCCTTCCTGCGCCAGCAGATTGCCAAGCGTGCCAAAGAACTTGGGGGCCGCGCCAATATGTGCCTGGCCGATTTCATCGACCATGACGGCGACTGGATCGGCGGCTTCGCCGTCGGCATCCACGGCATCGAACCGCATCTGGCGCGTTTCCAGGCCGACAAGGATGATTATTCGGACATTTTGCTGAAAGCGCTGGCCGACCGTTTTGCCGAGGCCTTTGCCGAACGGCTGCACAGCCACGTCCGCACGACCCTATGGGCCTATGCGTCGGGCGAACAACTCACCAATGAAGCGCTGATCAAAGAGCAATATCGCGGCATCCGTCCGGCACCCGGCTATCCGGCGTGCCCCGACCACAGCCTAAAGCCGATCCTGTTCGACCTGCTGGGTGCGCCCGCTAACGCGGGCCTGACCTTGACCGAAAGCTTCGCAATGTTGCCAACGGCGGCGGTCAGCGGCTTTTATTTCGGTCATCCCCAAGCCGAATATTTCGGCGTCGCGCGGGTGGGAGAGGGCCAATTGACCGAATATGCCACGCGGCGCGGCGTTGATCTCGATACCGCGCGGCGCTGGCTGCGGCCTAACATGGACTGACTGCAGACGCAAAAAGGCCCGCCGGGGATGGAACCGGCGGGCCTCTCTTCCCCCCCTCGGGAAGGCGTTCTTGTCAGGCGAAGCGCACGCGCGTCGCGACGTTGGTCTTGCGGCTGCGCAGCGCGCCGCCGATCAGACCAAAGCCCATGATCATCATCGCCCAGGCGGCAGGCTCGGGCACCGCCGCCAGCGTGATATTGTCAACATAGCCGCCAAAGCTGTCGCTGGTGCCAGCCGCACGGAAGGTCAGGGTCGAACCAGCCGCGGCAAAAAAGCTGCCGATATTGACGGGCGACCATTGGGTTGTGCCGAACGGCCCACCGGTAACTACGCCCGGCGGATTGAAAACAACGCCGTTCAGCAGGACTTCAATCCCATTCGTGCTCGCAGAACGGCCCGGGCGAGGCGAATAAAGGAAACTCAGTGTATAGTTGCCACCCGCCGCAATGGTACGCGACATCGAACTGTTGCGCGTGCTGTCGAGTTCGACGAACACATTGCCGCCGGACGGATCGGGTGCACCCGCCACATTATTCTGCAGCTCGATCGGATTGTTCGCGCCGGTTGCCGTCCAGCCGTCAGCCTGCAAATAAGTACCAAAAGTGCCGGCAGGCGTCTGCGTATTCGGATCATTGGCACCGGTGCGCAGATTGTCGCTGTTGCCGGCACCTTCAAAGGTCGAGGTGAAAATCACTGTCGCTGCCGAAGCCGGTCCGGCTGCGGCGATCATGGCGACGCTCGCAAGCGTCGCAAAAGCCAATTTCTTCATGATATTAGTCCCCAAATGGAAGAGCGAATCGGTATTCGTTTCGTTGCGACCTCGTGATTAACCTATCAGCAACCACATTTTTCACAACCGCCCGCCATGCCAACTGCTCACGCTTCTGTCCCGCTATGGAACAAAAGTGCCGACTGCGGCCTGGCCGACTTTGCTGATCGGTCCGAGCAAACGGTGCAGCAAAGTCGCGCCGGATAAGCCGACCGATCCGGTTAAGCTTTGCCGTCGGCATCGTCTCGCACTGGCACGCGCGCGTCATTAACCAGCCTTGCAAACGACCGCGCCGGAACCTTCTGCTAACAAAGGTCTATGGCCAACCGAACCTACCGCCCGCGCCCGCTCACCGCGCTTGCCATGCTCATCGCGCTGGCGATGGTCATCCCTGCACAATCACAATCGCAGACCGGCGTCGCGCCCTATGTGATGGCCGAAAGCGGGCAGGGCTTTGCCCGCCTGCAGGACGCCGTCGACGCCATCGGCGAGGGTCAGGGTATGATTCGCATCGCGCCCGGCACACACCGCGACTGCGCGGTTCAGTCCGCGGGCCAGATTGCTTTTGTCGCGGCAGAGCCCGGCACTGCCATTTTCGATGGCGTGACGTGCGAGGGCAAAGCAGCGCTGGTGCTGCGCGGCGCGGGTGCTCGTGTGGAGGGGCTGGTTTTCCAGAATCTGCGTGTGCCCGACGGCAATGGTGCAGGCATCCGCCTTGAACGCAGCGACCTGACGGTCGCGAACACGCTGTTTCGCAGCAGCGAAGAGGGCATCCTGACCCACGACGACCCCGCCGCGACGCTCACCATCGACCGCTCGACCTTCTCGCGGCTTGGCCGCTGCGATCGCGGACTTTCCTGCGCTCACAGCCTATATACCGGTGTCTGGGGCAAGGTGGTCGTCACCCGCAGCCGCTTTGAAAAGGGCAGCGGCGGTCATTATTTCAAATCGCGCGCGATTGCCGTCGATATCAGCGACAATAGTTTTGACGACAGCCAGGGGACGGCGACCAACTATCTGATCGATCTGCCCTCGGGCGCGATCGGGCGCATTGCGAACAATCTGCTGGTGCAGGGGCGGAACAAGGAAAATTATTCGGCGCTTATCGCCGTGGCGGCGGAGGAGCGCCGCAATCCTTCGGCCGGGTTGGTGATTGCCGGCAATCGCGCGACGCATCCGGCAGACCTCGGCCGCCGCACCATTTTCGTCGCGGACTGGAGCGGCGAAGCGTTGGCGATTGGCACCAATGATTTGGGCGCCGGACTGGTGCGGTTCGAGCGGCGCTATTGAAGAAATCGTTCGTGTCGAGCGAAGTCGAGACACCCTTCGCCCTCACACCCTGCCCCTCCCAGAGGGAGGGGATTTTTCAGCCCCCAAACCCCTCATTCAAAAACCGCTCGGCCAAGGCCGCGTGGAGCGCCGCGCCGCGCGCCATTACGCTGTCGTCCATCACCATATGATTGCTGTGCAGGCCGCAACATTGGCGCCAGTCGCTGCCCTCGTGGCTCGCACCCAGCCACACCATCGCGCCGGGGACTTTTTCGAGGACATAGGCGAAATCCTCGGCGCCCATCACCGGATGCTCCATTTTGCGCCAGCCGTCGTCGCCGAACTGGTCGATCACCACGCTTTCGGCAAAAGCGGCAGCGCGCGCGTCGTTGATGGTGACGGGGAAGCCCTCTACAATCTCGACCTCGGCACTGCAGCCGTGCGCGGCGGCGATGGCGGGGGCGAGACGGCGCAGTTCATCGGCGACCATCGCGCGGCGCTTGGGACTCAAGGCGCGGATCGTGCCGTGGAGCTCGGCGCTTTCGGGGATGATGTTGTTGGTCGTCCCCGCCATGATCCGCGCGATGGTGACGACGGCGGGGTCGAACACATTGATGCGGCGCGTCACCATCGTTTGAATCGCAGTGACGATAGCGCAGGCGACCGGGATGGGATCGACGGCATCGTGCGGCATCGATGCATGCCCGCCTGCGCCTTTGATCGTGATGGTCAGCACATCGGACGAGGCGAGCAGCGGCCCCGCCTTGCTGGAAAAACCCCCGTGCGGCGCATTGGGCATGATGTGCAGCGCAAAGGCGGCATCGGGCAGCGGGTCGATCAGCCCGTCACCCAGCATGAAACGCGCGCCATGATGTCCCTCCTCGCCCGGCTGGAACATGAACATCACCGTGCCATTCAGCGACCCATGCGCATCGCACAGCAATTTGGCCGCCCCGACGAGCATCGCCACATGGCTGTCGTGCCCGCAGGCGTGCATGACGCCGGGGGTGGCGCTCGCAAAGTCGAGCCCGGTATCTTCGGTCAGCGGCAGCGCATCCATGTCGCCGCGCAGCAGCACGGTGCGGCCGTTCGCGGGGCCCTTCAGGATGCCAATCAGCCCCGTGGTCGAAGGCCCCTGCCGCCATTCGATGGGCAGACCGTCCAGCGCGGCGAGGATTTTGTCGCGGGTGAGCGGATTATGGAGGCCTATTTCAGGCTCGCGGTGGATCGCTCGGCGCAAGGTGACGAGGTCGGGGAGGATGGCGTTGGCTAGGGTGGGGAAGCTATGCGCTGGGCGGTTCATGAGCCGATGTTGCCCTTGCACGCGCATCCTGTCCACTCATCTTGAACCTTTGTTCGGAATCGCGCCGGACATCTTCCAGCACCCGCTCAATATTCTGCCCAATGGCCCAGCGGGCGATGGGCTCCCAATAGAAAACGGGATCGATGCGCAGAATATGGTTGGCGTGCACGACAACGCGCGTCTGGCTATTCCCGAGCGGGATGAGGTCGTAGCGAAGCGCATCGGTATCAAAATAGCCGATCAGGTGCGGCGTGTGCAGTTTGCGGTACGGGCTCATTTCCTCCATCGCTGGTGGTTGGCGAACAACACGGAAAGCAAGCGCACGGCCCGGTTCCCAAATTGTGATGCGTTCGTCGGCGGTGCCGGTCGAAAAAGTGCCATGGCGGTGCGCTCCGACGCCATTGCCGCTGATCCGGCTCGCGACGGGATAGGCCAGTCCGGCCATGCCGACGAGGCCCGGCGCGGCGGCAACCTGGCGGTCGACGGTCAGGCTTTCCCACACCGCCGATGTCGGTGCGGCGATGACAATGTCGGCGCGGGTGGTGATGGGCACTTCGGGCGGCATCGCGGCATCGAGCACGAACAACAGCGGCAGGACAGCCACGCCGTAGAGCGGCGATTGGGACTGGAACGGCATTGCGGCCCAGCGCCCGAACAAACCGCCGACCGCAGCGAGCAGGGCGGCCAGCGGCGCAATCAAGATGATGCACATGAAACCTTCGAGCGCGAGCATCAGCAGGGCGAGCGTCCCCAGCATGCCTGCGCCGACCACCGCCGCGAATGTTTCGAAATAACCGCGCTTTTGCCTGCGATTGACGATGAAGCCGGTGGTAACGCCGACAAGAAAGGGCGTCATCACGAAAAGCCCCCAGCCATAGGCACCCATCGCCGAACCCGACAGCGCAACAGCGAACACGATGAGTGCCATGCCGGCGACCACGCCGTGCGCGACGCTGTGCAGCCGTGCAACCTCGGCATCCGGCACCGGCGCGGCGGCGGGCGGTCGCGGCCATAAAAGTGTCAACGCCGCCGCTGCAACTATCTGGAAAGTTGGCACCATCGTAAAGAGCGCCAACGCAAAGCCGCGGCCAAGGCGGTCGGCCCGGCGGAGCGCGAAGGCTACCAGCGCGGCCGAAATGATCAGGCAAAAGGCAAAGGCGCCGAGCGCTGCATGCTGCGGGATGTTTGGCAGAACCGCCAGTTGGCGCACCGGAAACAGCCAGAAAAAGCCGTCGATGCTGAGCGGGGCTTCATAATAGCGAGCGGTGAAAGCGACGAGGCCGTGCTGCGACAGGATGAGGATCGCCGTCGCAATGACATAGCGCAGCGCTGCAGCAGCATCGCCGCGGATGCGCGCGTGCACGCTGGTCACAGCGCCTGACCGATCAGATTGGCTGGCTGAAGCGCGTCGGCCGTGACGGCGCGCAGGCCGTCGCGATTGCCGAGGGTTGCAGGCGTCTGGACATTCCAGACCAGCCGCCACTGTTCGAGCAGACGGATAAAGGCATAGCCCCAGTCGCTCTGGCCCGGATATAATCCGATCCGCGCCGAGCCAGGATAGGCATGGTGGTTGTTGTGCCACGCCTCGCCCATCGTCGGGATGGCCGCCCATGGCACGTCAAAGGCCTGAATGCCGCTGTCATCGACAATCCAGCGTTGCGGACCATGATTGTGCGCCAGGTGCCCGACGAGCCAATGGCCGTGATTGGCGACCGCGACGCGCGCAGCGACGCCCCACACGACCCAGGCCCAGCCGCCGATAGCGTAGAAGATCAAAGCGATCGGAAGCTGCTGCCAGCGCCATGTGCGCTCAAGCCAGCGGTAAAATGGGTCGGCATCAAGTTCGGACAGGTCAAAGCGCGGCGGCTGGACAAGGTCAAGGCGACAATAGATCTGCCACCAGGCATCGCGCAATGGCGCCGTCTGGTGCGCCAGAAAGGGGTGGCAATCGGGCTGACGCTGCGCCCAATCGCGCGTGTCATGGGCGCGGACAATGCCATAGGGACCCGACATGCCCACCAGTGCGCCGAACCAGACAAGCAAGCGGCGCAGCGCAGCGCTGGTTTGAAAGCTGCCGTGGATGAGCAGGCGGTGATAACCTATGCTGTGACCGAGCAGCAGAACCAGCGCGGTAGTAACGAAAAACAGGGTAACAGCAGCGGGCGTCGCAACCAAAGGGCCGACAAGCAGTGCGACCAGCGCCATCCCGCCGTTCCACATGAGATTGGCAGGGTCAACGCAAACGACGCCATCGCGCGGATCGCCGCTGCCATCGTCGACGATGAAATTCACTGCGTGCGGATCGGCCGGATTACGCATGCCCCATCCTCCTTTATTTTTATAAATAAGTAATTACTTAAATTACTATACTCTTGTC
>JACEST010000044.1 GCA_013911715.1 Sphingopyxis sp.
GACATCCGCTGGGCGGGGCTCGCGAGCGCGGGGCGCTGGCTGATCAAGGATCTGGGCGATGAATATCGGCCCGACAATCCGGGGCTGTCCAAAGGCCTCAAATATCTGCTCGGCATTTGCGCGAAAGCGCCCGAACGCCCCGACATCCTCACCCGCGTGCGCACCGACCTTGTCGCCGCGCTCGGCACAGCGGGCGTGCTGCTGCTCCCCACCGCGCCGCAGATCGCGTTCAGCCACGATGGCAACGCCCCCGCCAATCAGGCAGACTTCACCGGCCTGGCCAATATCGCCGGGCTGCCCGCCATCGCTATCCCGGCGGGGTGGAGCGACGATGGGCTGCCTGTCAGCGTCCAGCTGGTCGGGCCGGCGCACAGCGAATTGCGGTTGATCGCATTGGCGCGCATCATCGACAAAGCATTGCGGGCATACCGCCGCCCCGCGACTTTCGGATATTGAAGGAGACCGACCATGCGCATCATCTGTCTGTTCAACCTGAAGGAAGGCGCGAGCGCCGAGGCCTATGAGGCCTGGGCGCGTGGCAGCGACATTCCCGGCGTCAACGCGCTGGGATCGGTCAAGGCCTTCACTGTCCACCGTGCCACCGGCCTGTTCGGCAGCGATGCCAAGCCGCCTTATGACTATGTCGAGGTGATCGACATTCACGGGATGGACGCGTTTGTTGCTGATGTGACCAATCCCGAATTTCAGAAAGTGGCGGCAGCGTTCGGTGAATTTACCGACAATCCGACGTTTATTCTGACCGAAGATTTGTGATTCTAACCCCGTTCGTGTCGAGCGCAGTCGAGACACGCCGATGGCGCACACGACCTCACAGCCTCTCGACTTCGCTCGAGGCGAACGGGAAGGTGGATGGAAAGAAGTGAAATGAAGTTTACCGGCAAAACCATCGTCGTCACCGGCTCGGGCAAGCTCAAGGGGCTGGGGCAGGGTATCCTCCAACGCTTCGCCGACGAAGGCGCGACCTGCGTGGTTTCGGATCTCAAGATTGACGACGAAGCAGCCGCCATCGCCGACGAGCTGCGTGGGCGCGGGGCCATGGTGCACAGCATCGCCTGCGACGTGTCCGACCCTGCCCAGTGCACCGCGCTGGTCAACCGGGCCGTCGCCGCCACGGGCCGTCTCGACATTTTCGTCAACAACGCCGGCATCGGCTTCATGATGAAGCCGCTGCTGGAAGTTGACCCCGGGGATTGGGCGACGGTGATTGCGGTCAATCTGTCGGGTGCCTTTTACTGCACACAGGCGGCCGCCAGGGCGATGATCGCCGCTGGAAACGGCGGGCGCATCATCAACATCGCGTCACAAGCGGCCAAAACCGGCTTTCCGCACCTGCCCGCCTATGTCAGCTCAAAGCACGGCATGATCGGCCTGACCCGCGCCAGCGCGGTCGAGCTGGGCGCGCATCGCATCACCGTCAACGCCGTCTGCCCCAACCATGTCACCACCGGGCTGGGCGCGCAGCAGAATGAATATTTCTCGAAATTACTGGGGTTCGACAGCGTCGGGGCCTACCTCAAGAATATGGCCGCCAAAAACCCAATGGGGCGTCCTGGCTTGCCATCGGATACAGCGGCGGCGTGCGCGTGGCTCGCCAGCGACGATGCCTGCTATGTCACCGGCGAGGCGCTGAATGTCTCGGGTGGGGAAGAGATGCACTAATAAGCCCTCTCCCCTTCAGGGGAGAGGGTTGGGAGAGGGGGAGTCTCTCTCGACATATCACAAATGGGCTGGGTCTGACTCCCCCTCTCCCCGGCCCTCTCCCCTGAAGGGGAGAGGGGGACTAGATGAATCACGAACGCATCGACTGGCCGAACGGCGCCAAAATGGCACTGTCCATCGTCGTCAACGTCGAGGAAGGCAGCGAACAGAGCATCGCGCGCGGCGACAGGGGCATGGAGCCGGTCGATGAGCTGGGCATCTTCATCAAGGCACCGATCCGCAACTATGCCAATGAAAGCAACTATCTTTACGGCATCAAAGCGGGCGCGCCGCGCATCGTCAAACTGCTGCGCGATTTCGACATGATGGCGAGCTGGACCGTCGCCGCGCTGTCCCTCGAAAACCATCCCGAAATTGCTCGCGCCATCGTCGATCTCGGCCATGAACCCGTCAGCCATGGCTATCGCTGGATACATCAGTTCAAAATGGACGAGGCGCAGGAACGCGATTTCATCCGCAAGGCGGTCACTTCGATCGAGAAGAGTTGCGGCGTACGGCCCTTTGGCTGGCTGTCGCGCTATATGCTTACCGACAATACTCGCCGTCTGCTGATCGAAGAGGGCTTCACTTATCATATGGACGATTATTCGGGCGACGTCCCGTTTTGGGACAAAGCTGCGGTGCCCGGCAAGCCGATCATCATCCTGCCCTATCAGCTTGATAACAACGACATGAAGATGTGGACCGACCCGGCGATGACTCCTGACCAGTGGCTCGCCTATGCCAAGCGCAACTTCGATCAAATCTATCGCGAAGGCGTCGAGGGCAACCCCAAGATGATGAGTCTGGGCCTCCACCTGCGCATCATCGGGCGGCCCGGGCGAATCTGGGCGCTCGAGCAATTCTTCCGCCATGTGCGCGCGCATGACGATGTCTGGGTGACCACGCGGCGGGCGATTGCCGGGCATTTTGCCGGGGTCTGTCCGCCGTGACCCTCACCCTCACCACCACCGGCCCCATCGCCACGCTCCGCATCGACCGCCCGGCCAAGCGCAACGCCTTCAATCAGGCAATGTGGGACGCGCTGCCCGCTTTGCTCGCACAGGCGATGGGCGACGCGGCCGTGCGCGTGCTCATCCTCGCCTCGGCCGCCGACGGCATTTTCTGCGCCGGGGCCGACATTGGCGAACTGCTCGCCAACAAGGATGACGCCGCATGGCGCGCTGCCAACCAGGCCGCGATCAACCGCGCGCAGCATGAGCTTGCCCGCGCGCCCAAGCCAACGATCGCTTTCATCGATGGTGACTGCGTCGGCGGCGGGTGCGGCCTCGCGCTTGCGTGCGATATCCGGGTGGTTACCCCGCGCGCGCGAACCGGGATTACCCCCGCCAAGCTCGGCCTCGTCTATCCGCTCCACGATACCAAGCTGCTCGTCGATCTGGTCGGGCCGGGGCAGGCGAAACGCATGTTGTTCACCGGCGCGCTGCTCGATGCTGAAGAGGCGCTGCGCATCGGCTTGGTCGATATGCTCGCGGATAGCGCCGACGATCTCGCCGCCACCATCGCCGCCGCGTCGCCGCACAGTTGTCGTGAGATCAAGGACTTTGTCCGGCGGATATTGGACGGACAGGCCGATGACGATGCGGCGACGCTGGCGGTGTTTGCCGAGGCGTTTACCGGGCCGGACTTTCTGGAAGGAACGACGGCATTTGTGGAAAAGCGCCCTGCCAATTTCCGTCCGGGCTGAGCTTGTCGAAGCCCTGTCCTTTTCTTTGCCTGAGCCGAAGGAAGGACGGCCCTTCGACAAGCTCAGGGCGAACGGAGTTAAGTAAATGACTATACACGGCACCATCCTCGGCGGCGTCATCAACACCCCCGATCTCGGCGCAGCGCTGACCGATTATGCAGGCATATTGGGCCTGACCGTCGTCGAGCAGACCACGCTGTCCGGCGATCTTGCTGCCAGTTGGGGCTGCCCGGCGAGCGCGGGCGTGGCCATGGCCATATTGCAACCCACCAGCGGCGCGCCCTGCTTCGTCCGCTTAGTCGAACAGCCGGTTCCGCATGATTTCGCGCCGACGCGCACCTTTGGCTGGGCGGCTTATGAATTCAGCGTGCAGGATGTATACGGTTGGCCCGAAAAACTCACCGGCAGCGGTTTTGACATTGTCGGCCCGCCCAAGGAAATTGCTGGCCTGCCTTATTTCATCCCCATGCAGGTCACCGGGCGCGGGCGCGAGATGCTCTACCTCAACGAAGTGCGCGAAAACACGCCTTCGTCGGACTTGCCCAAGGCCGCCGCGCCGGTCGACAAAATCTTCATCTGCATCCTCGCGACCCCCGATCGGCCCGGCGCGGTCGATTGGTACAAAAGCACCCTCGGCCTTGATGAAGGTGGCACCTATACCATCGAATATACGATGCTGAACAAGGCCTTTGCGCTGCCCGATGGCACCCAGCACAGCCTGACGATGGTGCAGGCGGGGCGCAATCCGATTGCCGAGGTCGATGCCTATCCCGCCGCAGCCACGCCGCGCGCGCACCCGCCTGGCACGCTGCCGCCGGGCAATGCGCTGGTGACGCTGGCGGTGGATAGCCTCGACCGGCCCGGACTCGACTGGATTGCGCCGCCGGTGGTGCGCGACGGCCCGCTCTATGGCGGGCGGCTTACAGGAACGGTGCGTGGTCCAGCGGGCGAATTGCTGGAATTGGTCGAGGTTGGGTAAAGGGCAGCCGCGCTCCTGCGAAAGCAGGAATCCATCACCGAACCAAGGAGCAGTCAACAGCGGGTGATGGACCCCTGCCTTCGCAGGGGAACAGTGAATTACACCACCAGCACCGTCGACCCCGTCGTCCGCCGCCCTTCCAGATCGGCATGCGCGCGCGCCGCGTCGGTCAGCGCATAGCGCTGGCCAATCGTCACGCTCAGCACACTCGTCCGGGTCATGTCCCACACTCGCGCTACGCCCGCTGCGCGCTCATCGGCTTCGGCATAATAATCGAACAGCGTGGGCCGCGTATTATAGAGCGAACCTTTCTGGGCGAGAATCCCCAGATTGACGCCGCCCACCGGGGCATCGGCATTGCCATAATTGACGATCAACCCGCGCCGCCCCGTCGAATCAAGGCTCGCCTCCCACGTCGCCATGCCGACCCCGTCGAATGTCACGCGCACGCCTTTGCCATCGGTCAGCTCGCGCACGCGCGGTGCGACCGGCTCGTGCGTGTACAGGATGACATGGTCGGCCCCGGCCCCGCGCGCCGCCTCCGCCTTCGCCGCGGTGCTCACCGTCCCGATCACCGTTGCCCCGACATGCTTCAGCCATTGCACCAGCAACAGTCCGACTCCGCCCGCCGCCGCATGCACCAGCACCGGCCAGCCGGCCTGCACCCGCGCGCATCGCTCGACCAGAAATTCGGTGGTGCACGCCTTGAGCAGCGCGGCTGCTGCCACATCGTCGCTGATCTCGTCGGGGGTGGCAAACAGCATAGCGGCGGGAATGTTGCGCGCGGTGCAATAGGCACCGATCAGCGGGCCAAAGGTGCAGACGCGCTGGCCGACGACAACGCCGGTCACGCCTTCGCCCACCGCCTCGACCACGCCAGCTGCTTCCATTCCCAGTCCGCTCGGCAGCGCCACAGGGTAAATGCCGCGCCGGTGATAGGTGTCGATGAAATTGAGGCCGACCGCCGTGCTGCGCATCCGCACCTCGCCTGCACCGGGCGGCGGCAGGTCCGCCTCGACCCATTCAATGACGTCGGGGCCACCATGGGCCGAAAAACGGGCAGTCAGGGCTATGGTCATTGCCTTTCAGCCGGCCGCATTGATCGCGGGCGCTTCGATCAACAGCACCTGCACCTCGGCGATAGCTTCGCGCAGCTGCTTGACCGCAGCATATTCGGGTGAGTTCCAAAAGGCGAGCGCGGCGGCACGATCGGGCCATTCGCTGATCACCATTGAAGCCCCTGCAAAATCGCCTTTGCCGAAACGGCCTTCGAGCAGCTCTGCCCCCGGTGCGCGGAGCACATAGCGACCGCCAAATTGCGCCACCAGCCGTGCTGCCGCTGCGGCATAGCCGGTGATGAAGGCGTCGCGGTCGGCGATGCTTGCTGTCACGATCATATATGCGGCCATCTCTGGCTCCTGCGGTTTTCAGCCTCGGCGCGCTGTGTTGCGATTTTGCGACACTGCAAAATCTGTGTCACATGTGCTCATAATTTGTCTGGACAAATTTGGCGCAAAGTGGATGTTGGCGCAAGCAATTCTATAGCAGTCTTGCTAACCTTGGGGGGTTGAGATGAAATTTTCTGTCAAAATGGCCGCGCTGATGGTTACCGCACTCACGCCGGTTGCGGCGGTTGCGCAAGATGCGGCAACGGACGAGGGGCCGATCGCCGAAATCGTCGTGACCGCGCGCAAGACGACGGAATCTTTGTCCGATGCACCGGTGTCGGTGTCGGTCGTCGGGGCGCAGCAAATTGAAGAATTGGGTTTGAACTCGATCGACGATTTTGCGCGCACCGCGACAGGGATCAGCTTCAGCCAGGCCTTTGGCCGTTCGACCGACCGCCCCGTCATTCGCGGCCAGTCAAACGTCCTGGCGGGCGTGCAGGCGGGCGTCGAAACCGGTGCCGCCTATTTCGTCGATGGTGTCTATTATGTCGGGGACATCCAAGGATTTGATCCCATCTCGATCGAACGCGTCGAAATCATCAAGGGCCCCCAATCGGCGCTTTATGGCCGCAACACCTATGCTGGCGCGATCAACTATATCACCAAGGACCCCTCGGACGCGCTCAGCGTTTCGGGCCGCGCCCGCCTCGCTGAATATGCCGAACGCGAAGCAGCGGTTTCGCTCAGCGGGCCAATTTCGGACATATTGGGTTTCCGCGCGGGCGTGCGTCATTATGAATATGGTGGCCAGTATCGCAACCAGCTTACCGGTCGGCGCGTGGGCCAGGAACAATCGCAGTCGGTCTATGTGACGCTGCAGCTGGAACCGTCGGATGAACTGAAATTGCGCACCCGGATCAGCTGGCAACGCGACGAAGACGGGCCGCTCCCGCTGTTCCTGCAGGGTGCGGTCGATAATAATTGCAAGCCGGGCTTTCGCTCGCCGCGGTTCCGCACCGCATCGCCGTTCCTGCCGCTTTCGCCCGCGACACTTGTGTCGTCCAACAATAATCAATTTTTTTGCGGCGTGATCCGGCCGCAGCCCAATGGCGTGCGGCTGAATACGGATCCTTTGCCGATCAATGCCACGCTTGGCGTGCGCGATGGCACCGCATTTGATGGGTTTATCAACGAACAAACGCTCGTCACCAATGTTTTCGATTGGGACGTTGGCGGTTCGGGGTGGGTCTTCCACGCCTTGGGCGGCTGGCGCGACAACAAAAATTTATTTGGCACCGACAGCGATCATAGCGATGCTTTCATCTATTTCGGCGGCACGGCGGCATCGACGCTGGGTACCGAACCCGCTTTCGCCAACACCAATCGCGACAAGCAAGAGGATATCAGCATCGAAGCGCGGGTCAGCAGCCCGCAGGATCGTCCCATCCGGGCCGTGCTGGGATATTATTATTTCGACCAGAATTTTCGGTCGGTTGACATCACCTTTGCCAGTGGCCGCGCGGGACTTCCGCTCGGCACCAACGCGTCGCAATTTTCCACCATCGAAAATCAGGCGGTGTTCGGTTTGGTCGAATGGGACATTACGGACCAGCTCAACGTGACGGCAGAGCTGCGCTATGCTGAGGAAACCAGAACCGCGATCGACCGCGCCAGCGCCACCGCAGCAGGCATTTTCTGCGCGGGCGAACGGGACCGGGTTGACCAGTTCGACGATGGCCTGCCAGCCGGTCAAACCGTTACTTGCCAGCGTGCCGGCACCTTTTCCGGGACCGATCCGCGCATCACCGTCAACTACACCACCGACGGCGGGACGCTGATTTACGGGGTCTTCGCCACCGGCCGCAAACCGGGCGGGTTCAATGGCACCGCAGGCGTGACCGCTACCCTACAGACCGGACAGGATTTCATCAATTATCTGCCCGAAAAATCAAGGGGCGGGGAAATCGGCGTGAAGTTCGATGCGCTCGACCGCCGCGTGCGGATGGCTGTGACGGGATTTTACAATGAACTCACCAACGTCCAGCTGACCTCGGCTATCCCAAACCCCAATGGCACCGGCGCGCTGACCTCGGTTGTGACGACAGCGGGTGATGCCGAAACCAAGGGGTTCGAGGTCGATTTCACCGCTGCTCCGACCGATGAGCTGCTGATCAATATCGGCGTGTCCTATGTTGATGCAAAATTCACGCGTGGCTGCGATTCGGATGAATTCATTCTCAATTCGGGCGGGTTGCGGCCCAATTTTGACACGCGCAATCCGACGGCAGCAGGCCTGGCGCTGTGCGATATCAGCGGGCGACGGCTGCCACTGGGCAGCCCGTGGATCGCCAATAGCACCATCAGCTGGGAACGTGATACGGGCTTCAACGGCATCGCCGCTTTTTTCAACACCAGCTTTTCCTACGAAGCGTCGAAATTTGTTCAGGTTGATAATCTGGCGGAAACCGGCGACACGTTTCTGATGAATGCGCGGCTCGGCTTTCGCCATGATAATTGGTCGATTGCGGTCTTCGGTCGCAACTTGACCGACGAGGATTCGATCACGCTGGCGACGCGCTGGTTTGACTTGCGCTATGGTGCAGGCACGACGGGCCTGCCGCCTGCCGCCAGCGTCACTTTTGACGGACGCCCCGCCCAGATCGAAACGGGCAGCCCGCGCGGCTTCTTTGGCAATCTGCGCAAGGGCCGCACCTTTGGGGTCGAAGGGACATTCAACTTCTAATCGAGCTTGTTAGTTGCGGGGAAGGGGGCCGGGTGACCGGCCCCCTTGCTGTTTCGACCGGTCAATGCCCCGACGCGGGCTTTTCGCCCGATTTCGCGCGTTCGGCGTCGATCATCTTCTTGAACACCGTCCAGGTCGTCTCGTTGGGCCGCGCATCGTCGCCCGGCGGCGGCGCGGTATAGGCGGGGAAGTTGAGCGCGATCTCGTCCTTCAGCACCTTGGGCAGCTCGTCATAGCTTTTCAGCTTGTTGCCCATCGCGTTGAACACCATTTGCCCTTGCCGCCCGCGCATTTTCATCCACGGCATCCAGTCCGAAATGCGTACCCAGCTGATGATGGGAAAGGCGGTCGCATTCTTGGTATTCAGCATTTCTTCGGCATCATAGGCGAAATCGAAAATCTCCATCGCATGATATTTGCCGCCGACATAATCCTGATAATCGCCCTGCAGCACATTGTGATAGAAAAGCGGCACTTCGAACGGCTGGAAAATCCAGCGACCCTCGCGGCGACCCGTAAATTTATAGGGGGTACCGTCGGCGCCGACTGCGAACTGCGGACGCTGGTTCACCGGGTCATTGGCGATGTGCATCACATCCACCGTCTCGCCGGTCCAGGGATTGGCCCATTTGCGCATAACTTCGCCGGTCTTTGGGTCCAGATACAGCATGATCTCGCGGCTCACCAGCCGCCAGCCGCGCCCGCGCACGGGGTCGTCGACCGACACACAGCTGCGGATGTTCATCCCCTCGCCCTTGAACAACAAGCGGTCGGGCTCGCCCTGCACGCGGCTGTAAACATTGCCCGCCCAGTGATAAACGGCGGGCACGCCATCGGCGACGCCGCACTGAACGCGTTTGGCGATCTCCAGCGCGTCTTCGGGTTTGTTTACGTCGAGCAGGCGCGGCTTTTCCTTTGCCTGAGCGGTTGTGGCCAGCGCTATTGCCGTTGCCATCAGTAACATGCGTTTCATATGTCTCTCCCTCATCCTCGAAAATTGGTGGCGGTGACCGCCGATGGCTGTTCCATTCCGTCAATGCCGCAGCTCGCCTGCATCCAGCGCAAATTGATGCCAATCCGCGCCGCGCCGGGGTCGGCCCAGACATAGGCCTCGGCGCTGTCGGGTTTGTCGGGTTTGTGGACATACAGCACGATGCTGGGCTTGTTGGTGCTGGGCGTGCCATCGGCTTTCGGCGGCCAGGTTACATTGCGCATGCGGATGACCAGCGGCTGCGCGCCGGTTTCCCCGCCGCCGACCAGCGCGCGCCCGCCCTGATCGTGCAGCTTTACGTCTTGCTGGAAATGCCAGTCGGGCGATCCGTCGGGCTTGGGCGCATCCTTCTTCACGGCAACCCAGCAAGTGGCGGGACGGGCGCGGCGCAGTTCATATTTCTGGCCGCTGACGCCGCGTGCCGTCAAAACCGCGACATCGCGCTCCTTGGCAAAATATAGCGTCCGCGTGGCTTCCTCCAACATGGCGCTGTCGGCCTGCGAAGGCGCGCCAAAGGCGTCGATGGCGTTCACTGCCACCCCCTCCTTCCCGCCCGGATGTTGTTCGACCTTCAGATAGACCAGCCCCGGAGCGTCGCGCTTGAGCTCCTTGGCAAAATAAACCTGTTCTTCGTTGGAATAGATCAGCGTGGCAGGCGCAGGGGCAGGGGTGTCCTGCGCGGCGAGCGGAACCGCCGCACCAAGCAGGGCCCATCCAGCCAAGGCAGATATATGGCGCAATCCCCTCTCCCCCTCGCTCGTCATCCCGGATCACGTCCGGGATGACGATCATCAGGAAGGTGGCTAACCTACCCTCGCCCAAATCGCAAGTTGTCCGGACAAATCAACTGTGCAAAGATCAGCCATGCTTCGCCTCCACCTCACGCTCCTCGCGCTCCTCCTCGCCGTCCCCGCGCTGGCGCAGGACGACCCCGACGGCCGCACCATCCTCGCCCGCGCCACCGAGGCGCATGGGGGTGAACGCTGGGCGCAGGTCCGCACGCTCGAACTCACTGGCAGCGCAGTCTTCTGGGGCAAGAGCGGGGCGGCGCCGACCAGCGCTCCCGACAGCTATGTCATGCACCGCGCCTTTGATCCCGATAGGCAGGCGGCGCACGGAGCGGAGGGCAAACTGCGCATCGCGGTCAGCCATCAGGGCAAACCCATCTTCACCGTCGGTTTCGACGGTACCACCACCTGGAACGACAAGGGCGTGGTGCCAAAGGCCGAAGCCGACGCCTATTGGGCCAGCAATTTCGGCTTTGGCATTATCCGCCACGCGCTCAAGCCCGGCTTCACCGCGGCGCGCCTCGCCGATGGCAATGTCGATGGCCATCCGGTCTATATGGTCCGCCTGACCGACCCCACGGGCAGCGACAGCCTCTTCGGCATCGATCAGGCCAGCCACGCCGTCCGCATGGTCGGCTTCGCCACCCCGCGCGGCTGGCATGTGCGCAGCTATGACCATTTCTTCCGCCCTGCGGATGCGCCGTGGTGGTTGCAGGCGGGCAAGGTCACGCTGACCTATAACGGCGTCAAGCAGAATGAGATTCACTGGCGCAGCGTGAAAGTGAACGCGCCCATCGACGAAATGTTATTCGCGCCGCCCTTTCCCTGATGGCGCATTGTCGCTAGTGGCGAATGACGGGCGCAGTCACCAAACGCCGTTCGCCCTGAGGAGCCATTGAGCTCGTCGAAATGGCGTCTCGAAGGGCCCCGCGCCAAAGTGCTTCGAGACGGGCCTTCGGCAAGCTCAGGCCCTCCTCAGCACGAACGGTATATAATGTTGTTGCAGCCAAATGAACTGGATGCGGGAGCACACACATGCGCACTATCGACCATTTCATCGCGGGCGCCGCTGGCCCCGCCGCTACCCGCTTCGGCGATATCTTCGACCCCAACAATGGTGGCTTGCAAGCCCGCGTGGCCTTGGGCGATGCCGCCGTCCTCGACCGCGCCATTGCCGCCGCCCAAGCCGCGCAGCCCGCCTGGGCCGCCACCAACCCGCAACGCCGCGCTCGCGTGATGTTCAATTTCAAGGCGCTGGTTGAGGCGCATATGGACGAACTCGCGCATATGCTCAGCATCGAACATGGCAAGGTCATCGCCGACAGCAAGGGCGACATCCAGCGCGGGCTCGAAGTTGTCGAATTCTGCTGCGGCATCCCGCACGTCTTGAAGGGCGAATATACCCAAGGCGCGGGTCCCGGCATCGATGTGTTTTCGATGCGCCAGCCGCTCGGCATCGGCGCGGGCATCACCCCGTTCAACTTCCCCGCGATGATCCCGCTGTGGATGGGCGCGGTGTGCACCGCCGTCGGCAACGCCTTCATCCTCAAACCCAGTGAGCGCGACCCCAGCGTTCCCAACCGCCTCGCCGAACTGATGCTCGAATCCGGCATGCCGCAAGGGATTTTTCAGGTCGTCCATGGTGATAAGACGATGGTCGATGCGATCCTAGACCACCCCGCGATCGCCGCGGTCAGCTTCGTCGGCTCGTCCGACATCGCGCATTATGTCTACAACCGCGGCGTCGCAGCGGGCAAACGCGTGCAGGCTATGGGCGGGGCCAAGAACCACGGCATCGTCATGCCCGACGCCGACCTCGATCAAGTGGTGGCCGACCTGTCGGGCGCAGCGTTCGGCAGCGCGGGCGAACGCTGCATGGCGCTTCCGGTGGTGGTCCCCGTCGGCGACGACACGGCGGAACGCTTGAAGGCCAAGCTGATCCCCGCAATCCACGCGCTCAACGTCGGCGTCTCGACCGATCCCGACGCGCATTACGGCCCCGTCATCAACCATGCGCACAAGGCCAAAGTCGAAGGCTGGATCCAGTCCTGCATCGACGAAGGCGGCGAACTGATCGTCGACGGGCGCGGGTTCAAACTACAGGGGCACGAGGACGGCGCGTTCATCGGCCCGACGCTGTTCGACCATGTCACCACCGATATGAGCAGCTACCGGGAAGAAATCTTCGGCCCCGTCCTGCAAATCGTGCGGGCAAAGGATTTTGAAGAAGCGCTCGCGCTCCCCAGCCGCCACCAATATGGCAACGGCGTCGCCATCTTCACCCGCAACGGCCACGCCGCGCGCGAATTCGCCGCGCGCGTGAATGTCGGCATGGTCGGTATCAACGTGCCGATCCCGGTGCCGGTGGCGTATCATTCGTTCGGCGGCTGGAAACGCAGCGCCTTCGGCGACACCAACCAGCATGGGATGGAGGGCGTGAAGTTCTGGACCAAGGTGAAAACGGTGACCGCGAAATGGCCCGATGGCGGGGTTGGTGAAGGCGCGAACGCGTTTATCATTCCGACGATGGGGTGAGGGGGTTTCTCCTAAGGCCCAGACCCGCATCACCTGTGGGGCGACGGAGTTCGGGTGCGCGCGATATATTCACCCACTTTCCGCTGTCCTACCTGCGCCCGATCTGCGAAGACTTGCCGTGAGCGATCGCTCATCTGGCCTTGGCATTGACATTTGTGCCGGGGCATGGATAGCAAGGGTCACCAGCATCAAAGGAAACCACCATGGAATTCACACAAAGGCGCACGGTCAATATGGTGGCCGTATTGCTGTTGCTGGTGGCCATTTCGCAACCGATCTACACAGCCTTGTATCTCCGTGCGCCCGACATTGACCGCCAATTCCTGTGGGGATTGGAAGGGCTCCTATTCGTGCTGCTGGCTGCTTTTGCCGGATCCGCTTTGGTGATGGCCAAGCGCTATACTTTGGGCTTCTCCGCGATTGCGTTCAGCGCGGTGCTCAATGTGGTCCAGGTCGGCGTGGGCCTCACGCAATTCGGCCCGTTTCGCGCCGCTGCCGAAACCAATGCTGACCTCAGCGGTGTCGCATCCTCGGTCGTTGCCTTCTCCTTCTTCGGATATAATGCCGCAAAAATCCTGCTTGGCCTTGCTGCCGTCGTATTCGGCATGGCTAAGATGAACGATGGCAGCAAAGCTTTGGGTGGCTTGACGGTGGCGGTTGGCGCGGTGGCGTTTGTCGCCAACACGCTGGTAATGATGTTCGGCCTGCAGGGCTTTTTGCCTTCGCCCGTCGCTGGTGGATCTGGCGTATTAGCCACATTGCTTCTGGCGCTTTGCCTGTTCAGCGTCGGCGGCGAAGACTGACTCCATACCCCAATTATGGGTTGGGGTGCGGTGGGGTTACAGTGGCACTTTCCTATGTCCCCAATCCCGTCGCTCCGTGCTTGACACGGGGCTGGGCTTTTCCCCTTTGGCGCAGCGCAGCGCAGCTAAGCCAGGCCCCGCATCACGTGCGGGGCGACGGGGGTTTTGGGGTCAGGCAGCGACCCTTTCGCGTCTTTGCGTGAAACCGCTTTCCCTCCGCATCGTGGGGAGG
>JACEST010000045.1 GCA_013911715.1 Sphingopyxis sp.
GTTCCCGGTGGATGGCAAGGACGTTGTCGCAGGCTTCGTGCTGCGCTCGCCTTTCTTTTTCGGCCTCGACCAGACGCTGGGCGCGCTGGTCGAGGACAAGCCGCGCGGGCGCGAAGGTGGCCCGCCGCTGACGCCAACCGCAGGCGCTCCTAAAAGCGGCGCAACGCCGGTGGGCAGCGATGCGCCCGACAATGGATCCAACGCCTTTGCCGTCGCGCCGTCGCGCTCGACCGACGGCGCGACGCGGCTGGTGTCGAACGCGCACCAGCCATGGGAGGGCGGGGTCGCCTGGTACGAGCTGGTGGTGCACAGCAAGCAAGGGTGGGATTTTGCAGGGGCGACTTTCCCCGGATCGCCCTATCCGTTCCTCGGCCACAATAGGTTTTTGGGCTGGACCAACACGGTCAACCGGCCCGACCTGATCGACATCTATAAATTGACGCTCGATGCTGGGGGCAAGAAATATCGCTTTGGCGGCAAATGGCTGCCGCTCGGCAGCAAGCGGGTGTGGCTCAAGGCCAAATATGGCCCCTTCGTCATCCCGGTGCCGCGCACCATCCATCGCTCGGTCCATGGCCCGGTGATCATCAATGACCGCGGCGCCTTTGCCATGCGCTATGCAGGGATCGATCAGTTAGAAATGGTCGAACAATATTACCGGCTGAACAAGGCCAGGAATTTCGCCGAGTTCCGCGCCGCGATGGCGGGCCAAGGCGTGCCTGCGACCAATTTCATCTATGCCGATGCGGCGGGCAATATCGCACTGTTTTATAACGCGATGTTCCCCGACCGCGCCGATGGCTTTGACTGGCGCGGCGAGCTGCCCGGCGACGATCCGCGCGCCTTGTGGGACAAAACCCTGCCGTTCGACCGTGTCCCCGCGCTGGTCAATCCGGGGTCGGGTTATGTGATGAACGCCAACAACAGCCCGTGGGTCGCCGCAGGGCCGGGCGACGAATTGGACCCGGCGGCCTTTTCGCCGCTGTTGGGAGTGGAGGATGACGACACCAACCGCTCGATCCGCGCGATCGAACTGTTCGAAGCGTCGGGCCAGATTGACGAAGCACGGCTGAAGGCGATCAAGTTCGACACGGGTTATGCGCAGGCCAGTTACGCCAAGCTGTGGATGGGCAAGTTACTTGGGCTGAACCCCAAGGGCGACAAACAGATTGCCGCGGCGCAGGCACTGCTGCGACAATGGGACTGGAATCTGGATGGCCGGGGCAGGGGTGATGCGCTCGCCCTGATGCTGCTGCGCCCCGGCAACCGTGCGCATTACCAGCGAACCAGGGAAGCGCCCGACCCGCGCGAAACCATGGCCGAGATGACGACGCATCTGCAAAAGCATTTCGGCACGCTCGACCCGCCGCTCGGCACCGTCTTACGGTTGCGGCGCGGCAAGGTCGATCTGCCGCTCGACGGCGGCAACGACACGCTGCGCGCCTCGACGCTGTGGAATGTCGAGGACGATGGGCGGCTGAAGGTGCGGCATGGCGACAGTTTTCTGATGTTCATCACCTGGGACAAGTCGGGGAAGGTTCGGTCGGAATCGATCCAGCCGTTCGGCGCGGCCACCACCCGCCCGGACAGCCCGCATTATGCCGATCAGGCACCGCTGTTCGTCGAAAAGCGGCTGAAGCCGGTGTTGTTCGACCCGAGCATGTTGTTCGCGACAAAGGTGCGTCGTTATCGGCCTTGATTGCAGCTTGGCCGCCGCATATGCAGTCTCATCAACGGTAAACGCCTGGGTCGCACCGGGCAACTTCTCGCTCCATATCAAGAGGAAGCCCATGACCCCCATTCGTTCGCTCGTTCTTGCCTTTGCCCTTTCCACCGCGCTGGTTTCGGCCCCGGCGGTCGCCCAGCGCAAAGCGGCGCAGCCCGCGCCGGTGTCCGAACTGGTCAAATCGGTGAATATCCCGCACGAAAGCTTCACGCTGCCCAACGGCCTGCGCGTGATCGTGCATGAGGACCGCAAGGCCCCGGTGGTCGCCGTGTCGGTGTGGTACCGTGTCGGATCAAAGCATGAGCCCAAGGGCAAGACCGGCTTTGCCCATCTGTTCGAACATCTGATGTTCAACGGGTCGGAAAATGCGCCGAAGGATTTTTTTGAACCGCTGCAACAGGTCGGCGCAACCGATTTCAACGGCACCACCTGGCTCGACCGCACCAATTATTTCCAGACGGTGCCAACCGGTGCGCTCGATCTGGCGCTGTTCCTTGAAAGCGACCGCATGGGCCATTTGCTGGGCGCGGTGACGCAGGAAAAGCTCGATAACCAGCGCGGCGTGGTCCAGAATGAAAAGCGCCAGGGCGACAACCAGCCCTTTGGCCTGCTCTTCTATGACATTCAGGAAAATCTTTTCCCCAAGGGGCACCCCTATCATCACAGCACCATCGGTTCGATGGGCGACCTCAATTCGGCATCGATGGACGATGTGCGCAAATGGTTCACCGACAATTATGGTCCCAATAATGCGGTGCTGGTGCTCGCGGGCGATATTGATGTCGCTGCGGCCAAGGAACGCGTGACCAAATGGTTCGGCGACATTCCGCGCGGGCCGGAGATTGCGGTCGTCAATGGCGGCGTGCCGACGCTGCCAGCGCCGCTCGCCAAGACAGTGACAGACCAGATCCCGACGACGCGGATCCACCGGCTGTGGGCCTATGGCGGGCTCAACGAGCCGGACGCAATCGACATGCAGCTCGCCGCCTCGGTGCTTGGCGGGCTGTCGTCGTCGCGGCTCGATAACAAGCTGGTGCGCAGCGAGGCGATTGCGGTTGGCGTGGCGGCCTTCACCCTGCCGTTCGAAGATGCCAGCATCTTCATGGTCCAGGCCGATGTGAAGCCCGGTGTCGATCCGGCGCATGTCGCGAAGCGGCTTGACGAGGAAATTGCCGCTTTCATGGCCGAAGGTCCGAACGCTGACGAATTGCAGCGCGCCAGCGCCAGCTTCCTCGGCGGTGCGATTGGCGGGCTCGAATCGGTCGGCGGCTTTTCGGGCAAAGCGGTGGCGCTGGCCGAAGGCGCGCTCTATTCGAACAACTCCGGCTTTTACAAGGTCGAGCTCGAACGCATGGCAGCGGCGACGCCCGCCAGCGTGACAGCGGCGATGAACAAATGGCTGTCGCGCCCGGTGTTTGCGTTGACCTATGAACCCGGCGAGCGCGTGGCGGGCGGCGAAAATCGCGGCGGCGCGGCGACGCCCGAAGCGTTGGACATTAAGGCCAATCCGGCGGCGCCCGAATATTATGCCGATCCGGCCTTTGGCGAAGTCGCCTTTGGTCCGCAGGCACAGGTTGACCGTTCAACCTTTCCGCCCGTGGGCGATCTCAAGGGCCTCGATTTCCCGACGGTCGAGCGCGGCAAGCTCAAAAACGGCATCGAAGTTGTCTTTGCGCGCCGCGCCACAGTACCGACGGTCAATGTCGCGGTCAGCTTTGACGCGGGCTATTCCGCCGATCCCAAGGATGCGCTCGGCACCCAGTCGCTGATGCTCAGCCTGATGGCCGAAGGCACCGCCACCCGCAATTCGACCGCGCTGGCCGAAGCGCAGGAACGGCTGGGTGCGCGTATTTCGGGCAATGCTGGCGCCGATGACACGGTTTTCACGCTATTCGCGCTCAAACCCAATCTGGCGGCATCGATTGATCTGCTCGCCGACTATGTCCAGAATCCGGCTTTTGACGCCAAGGAGCTCGAGCGGATCAAGGCGACCCAGCTGACCCGGCTGACCGCCGAAACAAACAATCCCAACGCGCTGGCGACGCGCACCATCGCGCCGCTGCTGTTTGGCAAGGCGCACCCTTATGGCATTCCGCCGTCGGGGCTGGGCGATGCCGAGGCGGTCAAGGCCGCCTCGCGCGAGAGCATGGCGGCCTTCCACGGCGCGTGGCTGCGCCCCGACAATGCCCGCATCTTCGTGGTTGGCGACACGTCGCTGAAAGAAGTGGTCAAGCTGCTCGACGCGAGCTTTGGCAAGTGGAAAGCGCCTGCCGGGCCCAAGCCAGCCAAGGACTTTTCCGCCGCCATCCCTGCGCCGCAGCCGCGCATCTTGCTGCTCGACCGCCCCAAAGCGCCGCAGTCGGTGATCGTGGCGGGCAAAGTGCTCGACGCCAAGGGCACCGATGATCTTGAAGTGCTGCGCGCGGGCAACGAGATTTTTGGCGGCAGTTTCCTGTCGCGCTTCAACACCAATTTGCGCGAGACCAAGGGCTGGTCCTATGGCGTGCGCAGCCAGATTTCGGGCAATCGTGACCGTGTCGCCTTTGTCGCGACCGCGCCGGTGCAGGCCGACCGCACCGGCGATTCGATCCGCGAGCTGCAGAATGACCTGCGCGCCTTTCTGGGCGACAAGGGGGTGACGGCGGACGAGCTGACGCGCATGGCCAATGGCAATGTGCGCGAATTGCCCGGCAGCTTTGAAACCTCAGGCGACGTGCTGGGCGGCTTGCAGAATAATGCGCGTTTCGGGCGTCCGGACGATTATTATGAAAAGCTGGCCGATACCTATCGCAGCATGACCGCCGAGGCGGTTGATGCCGCGGCGCGCGGTGCGCTGAGCGTCGATAGCCTTGTCTATGTCGTTGTCGGCGACGCCGCGAGCGTCAAACCGCAGCTTGACGCGTTGGGGTTGCCCGTGGAAGTGGTGCCCGCAGCAGGCGCGCCTGCGCAGTGATTCCAGCACGGTTTTGAGGAGAGAAATAATGTCGAATGTCGCGGGCAGCTATGACTGCGTGACCAAATCGCCGATGGGCGACCAGAAATCGGTCTTCACCGTCAATGTCGATGGCGACAGCTTCACGGGCAGCAATTCGGGCGCGATGGGTGCGCTCGATGTTGAAAATGGCAAGGTCGATGGCAACAAGCTGAGCTGGACCATGAATATGAAGGTGCCGATGCCGATGACGCTGGAATGCGAGGCGACGGTCGACGGCGACACGCTGACCGGGTCGATCAAGGCCGGACCGTTCGGTTCGATGGCGATGAACGGCACGCGCCAGAGCTGACTGGCATCACGGATGGATGAAGGGGCTCGCTGGAATAGCGGGCCCCTTTTTCCGTTATTTCTCAGCCGTCACCCTGAACTTGGTTCAGGGTCCATGGCGCAAGGCTGCAACATTGCGCCATGGATGCTGAAACAGGTTCAGCATGACGATGACAATAGACGCTGATTTTTCTGTGGCAGATAAGGTGCCGGTCTGGCCAAGACCGTCTTTCCATCCCATAGGCGCTAACTATGGCGTCCGCTCCCCCCTCTTCAGCGCCCGTGCGCGCCATACCCGGCGAGCGCGAGACGATTGTGATGATGGCGATGCTGATGGCGTTGAACGCCATGGCGATCGACACGATGCTGCCGGCGCTGCCCGCGATGGCGCGCGACCTCGACATCGCGGTCGCCAATCACCGCCAATATATCATCGGCATTTATCTGCTGGGGACGGCGGTGGGATCGCTGTTTTACGGCCCGCTCGCCGACCGTTTTGGCCGCAAGCCCGTGCTGCGCAGCGCGCTGCTCGCTTATTCGGCGCTCGCGCTGGCCGGTGCGCTCGTCAATGATTTTGGCATCATGCTGGCGCTGCGCCTCGGTCATGGGCTGGCCGGGGCTGCGCTGGGCGTGGTGGTGACGGCAATTATCCGCGACCTGTTTGCCGGCGACGCGATGGCGCGGCGGATGTCGAGCATCATGCTGGTGTTCATGGTGGTGCCGGTGATCGCGCCAACCATCGGCGCGGGGATTGCCGCAGTCGCGGGCTGGCGCGCGATATTTGTCGTGATGGCGATGCTGGGCCTCGTCATGCTATTGTGGATTCGGCGGCTGCCCGAGACGCTGGACCCCGCCAATGTGCGGTTGCTCGATGTGCGGACGATGGCCGCGGGCTGGCTCGCGGTGACGCTGCACCGCCGCGCGGCGGGCTATATGGTCGCCGCCGGGGTGATGCAGGGCGCGCTCTATGGCTATCTCAACAGCAGCGAGCAGATTATCGGCGAAGTGTTCGACGCGCGCACCCTGTTCCCGCTGGTGTTTGCGGCGGTGGCGGTGGGGATTGCCACCGCCAATTTTTCCAATTCGCGCATCGTCGAACGCTTTGGCGCGCGGCGCGTGTCGCACAGTGCCTTGTTCGCCTTTCTGACCTTTGCGCTATTGCAGGTCGCGGCTTCGAGCAGCGGGAAGGAAACGCTGGCGCTGTTCACGCTGCTCTTGGCCTTCAATGTCGGGCTGATTGGCTTTGTCGGGGCGAACTTCGGCGCGATTGCGATGGAGGATTTCGGCAAGATGGCGGGGGTCGCCAGCAGCTATCAGGGCTTTGCCCGCGGGCTGATCGCGGCGCTGGTGGGCGCAGGCATTGGCCAGTTGTTCGACGGGACGACGATGCCGCTGGCTTTGTCCTTCACAGCCGCCGCGACAATAGGCATCGCACTGGTGCTGTGGGCCGAGCGCGGGCGGCTGTTCACCCGGCCCGGCACCGCGCCCAAAGGATCGTTCGTTCCCTGATGGCGCATAGAAAAGGGGGCCACAGCCCCCTTTTCGCTCCATGGTCGATGCGCTTAGCGGGCGCTGTCATTCTCCAGGACAGGACCCGGCAATTCGGTCATGTCGCTCAGATCTTCCTGATCCAGCCCCTTGGCCAGCCGCGAATTGTGCATGCCATAGACGAAGTAGAGCAGCGCGCCGCCAGCCAGATACCAATAGAAGAAGGTCAGCACTTCCTGCGGGACCGAAGTGATCAGGTAGAAGCAGGAAAAGACCCCCAAAATTGGCAGCACCGGATAGAAAGGAACCGAAAAGCCGCGCGGCAAATCGGGTGCCGTCCGGCGCAGGTAGATCACCGAGACACACACGATGGCAAAAGCGGCCAATGTGCCGACCGAGGTCGCGTCGCCCAGCAGGTTGATGTCAAAGAAGCCAGCAGCGATGGCCGTGACCAGCCCGACGAGAATGGTGTTGATCCACGGCGTTTTGAATTTGGGATGCACCCGCGAGAAAATGTGCGGCAACAACCCGTCGCGCGACATGGTGTAGAAAATGCGCGTTTGCGCATACATTAGCACCAGCACCACCGAGGTGAGGCCGATAATTGCGCCCACTTTGATCACCTTGGCCAGCCAGCCCCAGGTTGCGCCGAAATTGTCGACAACCACGGCGACCGGGTCGGGGACGTTGAGCGTGTTGTAGGGAACCAGCAGCGTCATGATCGCGGCGACCAGCATGTAGATGACGGTGCAGACGACAAGGCTGCCGATGATGCCAAAGGGCATGTCGCGTTTGGGATCCTTGGCTTCCTGTCCCGCCGTCGAAACCGCCTCGAAACCGATGTAAGCAAAAAAGACGATCGATGCGGCGCGCATGATGCCGTCGATGCCGAAAGCTCCCTCGCCGTCATTCGCCGCCGGATCGTAGGGCGGAATGAACGGCGTCCAGTTCTTCGCCGCCAGCTCGCCGAAATTGGACAGGACAATCAGCCCGCCGACGACGATGAAGGCGGTCAGCACGCTGACCTTGATCGCGACAATGATATTGTTGACCTTCACCGATTCCGACACGCCGAGCACCAGCAAGCCCGACAGCGCCATGCAGATCAGGAAGGCAGGCAGGTTGAAGATGGTGGTCACCGGCTGGCCGTCCACCAACACCTGGACACCGTCCTTCAGCAAGGGATAGCCAGTAGGCCCGGTAAATTGTGGGGGTATGACCATCCCGAAATCAGCAAGCAGGCTGACGACATAGCCCCCCCATCCGACCGCGACCACCGACGCGGCAAGGCCATATTCGAGCAGGAGTAGCAGACCCATGATCCACGCCACAAATTCGCCAAGCGTGGTGTAGCCATAGGTATAGGCCGAGCCGGATACCGGCAAAGTCGAGGACAATTCGGCGTAACACAGCCCGGCAAAGGCGCAGACAATGCCCGCGACGACGAACGCCAGCAGCACGGCGGGACCGGCGTGCAGTGCTGCCGCGCTACCCGTGCGGACGAAAATGCCCGCGCCGATGATGCAGCCGACGCCGAGCAGCAGCAGGTTCCATTTGCCCATTGTGCGCTTGAGCTCGCTCTTTTCGGTCTCGCGCTGAACCTGGGCGATACTCTTTCGCGCCATCATGCGCGCCAGGATCCCCTGCGGTGGTGCCGATGCCATATATGCTCCCCAATGACTTTGATTTGATAATCAGCCTAGCCGCTTGCCCCGTCAGCGCAACTTAATTTCATCACCGCTTAACGCACCGTGAAGCGAATGCGGTCGATGGTGACCCGTCCAGCCGTTCAGCGCGACAACATCGGCCCGAGCCATTGCCCGCCGAACAGATGGACGTGCAGATGCGGGACTTCCTGTCCGCCGTGGCCGCCGATGTTGGTGAGCAGCCGATATCCCGGCGCAGGCAGGCCAATGTCGCGCGCGACATGACCCACCGCGCGGATGAAGCCGGCGATTTCATTCGCCCCGGCGCGCGCCGAAAAATCATCCCAGCTGACATAGGCGCCCTTGGGGATGACCAGGATATGCACCGGCGCCTGCGGGTTGATGTCGTGAAAGGCGAGCGCCCATTCATCCTCATAGACGCTGTTGCACGGCAGTTCGCCGCGCAGGATGCGCGCAAAGATGTTGCGATCATCATAGGCTTGGGTTGCGTCAATCGGCATGACCTGCTCCCGTGCGTGCCGCCTTTTCGGCGTGGCCCGAGGTACCATGGCGGCGATCGAGTTCGGCCAGAATCGCATCCCAGCCAATCCCGCGCGCAGCGAGCAGGACGGTGAGATGAAAAACCAGGTCGGTCGCCTCGGCAACAATTTCGGGCTCCTCACCCTCGACCGCAGCAATCACGAGCTCAAGCGCTTCTTCGCCCAGCTTGCGCGCGATGTGGCTGTGGCCCTTGGCGAGCAGGCTGGCGACATAGCTCGCCTCGGCCTCGCCCGCTGCGATGCGGGCGCGAACGGTGGCTTCGAGGCGCGCGAGCGCAGAGGGGTGTGCGTTGGTCATATGCGCCTGACTATCGGGGTGCGACGCGCGCTACAAGCCACTGGACAGCGCGCGCGCCATCGCCGAACAGAAAATCATGGCCAACGTCAAACTCCACCCCGACTGGCTGGCGCGCATCGGCGGCGAATTTGATCAGCCCTACATGGCGGCGCTCAAGGCATTTCTGACCGCCGAGCGCGCGGCGGGCAAGACCATTTACCCGCGTCCCGGCCACTGGTTTGCCGCGCTCGACGCCACCCCGCCCGATGCGGTGCGCGTCGTCATTTTGGGGCAGGATCCCTATCATGGGCCGGGGCAGGCGCACGGCCTGTGCTTTTCGGTCCAGCCGGGGGTACGGGTGCCGCCGAGTCTCGTCAACATCTATAAGGAGCTGGCGAGCGACCTTGGCATCGCGCCCGCGCGGCACGGCCATCTGGCGCATTGGGCGGCGCAGGGCGTGCTGCTGCTCAACGCCGTGCTGACGGTTGAGGGCGGCCAAGCGGCGTCGCATCAGGGGCGCGGGTGGGAGCACTTTACCGATGCGGTGGTCGCGGCGGTCGCCGCCGCCACCCGCCCCACCGTCTTCCTGCTGTGGGGCAGCCATGCCCAGCGCAAGGCGGCTGCCGTGCCGGGATTGGGGCCGACAGGCAAGCATCTGGTGCTGCGCGCGCCGCATCCCTCACCCTTGTCGGCACACAACGGCTTTTTTGGCTGCCGCCATTTCAGTCAGGCCAACGCGTTCCTCGAAGCGCATGGGCGCGGGGCCATCGATTGGTCGTTGCCCGCAGCCTGAAGCGCTGAGCGGTCAGGGGATCAGCCAGCCCGCTGACCATTGATCGCCCGCCCGTTCGAACAGCGCGCGGCGATGTCCGTCATGGGCGAGGTACAGCCAATCGATATGATCGAGCGTGATGGTGAGCGTGGCAAAATTGGCCCGCCCGGCCTCGCTTTCGGCCAGCGTCGGCAGGCGGTTTTCATAATCGGCCGGCAGGCCGCTGGTTGGACCATCGGCTGCGCTGCTCGGCGCGGCAGGGGCCAGGTAACAGCGGCGGCTGGCGGCGCTGCTGGCGGACCATGCGGCGTCGGTGGCCGCCCCAACGCTCGCGATCGCCGCCGATCCTGAACAGCGCAGCTGCAGCTTGGCGCCAGGGTCGTAGAACAGGAGCGAGGCGCGCGCGGCATCGGCGATCGCCGCAACCTTGGGGCTGCGCGCGTCGGTGTGGAAACGCAGCGTGCCAGTTGCCCGGTCGACATGGCGCAGCACCATGATGCGCAGCTCACCGTCGGCGGTCCCGACAACCGGCGTGTGCCACGGCGATTTGCGGTCGGCGCTGCCGCGCGCGAGCCGCGCCCACAGATCGGCTTCGATTGCGGCCAGATCATCGCGCGGGATGAAGGGATCGCCGCTCAAGCCGCCAGTCCCATGACGATTGCCATTGTGCCCAGCCCGCCCGACAGGATGATCCGCAGCGCCAGCCACCATGGCGGGGTCAGCCCGCGCGCCGCGATCTGCCGGTCCACCAACGGCGAGACAAGGATGGCGAGGCCCAACCAGACGAGCGACGGCCCGGGCCAGGGTTCGCCAAACAGCCAGGGGATCAGCGTCGCGAGCGCGGCAAGGCTGGGGACGACACTGACGATCCACAGCCATGCTGGCGTGCGGGTGCCTGCAGCGGCAGCGAGGCCCCACCAGAGGCCGCCGAGAAAGCTGAAGATCAGTGCGGCATAAAACCAGCCGAGCGCAAGCGCGGCGAAGCGCGACGTGTCTCCGCCTGTCAGCACCAGCCACAAAAGGGCCGCCATCGGGACAAGCCCAGCGAGGCCGAGCAAGCGCGGAAGGAAGGGAATGGAATTGAGCATGAACGGTTCATGCGACAACCCGCGCCGTGCGGCAAGGTTGCGATCCGCTGTGCACCGTCGCAGGAGCAAACGGCGGCGCTGGGTTCAGCGCCGCCGCCGGTTATCGGTTAAGCGTTCGACAGATTGACGGCCGAAGCCTTGCCATTTTTGCCGACTTCGACATCATAGGTGATGCGCTGGTCTTTTTCGAGGCTGTGCATGCCCGCTGCCTGAACGGCGGTGATGTGGACAAAGCTGTCCGCGCCGCCGTCTTCGGGAGCGATGAAGCCATAGCCTTTATCGGCGCTGAAGAATTTTACGGTGCCGGTTGGCATGGGGGTGTTCCTTTCACGAAACAGGTTGTCCGGCCCGCAAGAGCGCGCGCCGGGGAGCCAGGGTCGTGAAGTGGAGTTAGGTGCGCCGGATTCGCCCCAAAGTGCTCGTCCAGCGCCGAAAATTCCGTCTGCGTCGACGATAGCGTGGATGGTCCTAGGCCAAATCGCCCTGTTTGGCAAATCGAGTGCCGCTGGCTGCGGCAACGGGGATCCCGAATTCATGCCATGTTTGGCCGCAAAGCGCCTAGGCTGGCACATAGCGGACCAATCCGGTCCGGTGCATAAGGACATGGATCATGGCCAAGAGCCAGAAGAAATCGAACCGCGAGGTGCGCAAGCCCAAGGCGGAGAAGCCCGCCAAAGCCAACGCCTCGCAGCCAAGCCAGAAGACCGGCGTGGTCGCGGGGCTCGACAATATGCGGAAATAGGGCCGTGGGCAGCGCCGCGAACAGGGCAAAGATCGGCCTAACGGCTGGCCGCAAGGCGGCTCGACAGGCATGCGGTGCGCCGATAGCATCGGGGCATGCGCAGCGCCCTTGCCTCTATTGCCCTTTTGACACTCGCGGCGTGCGGCGGGGGGAATGGCGGTGGAGGAGGCGGGCTGCCGCCCGCCGCCAATCGCGCGCCTGCCTTTACCTCGCTTCAGACTGCCGGGGTCGGCGAGAATGTCACCGCCGCCTATCAGGCGACGGCGAGCGACCCTGACGGCAATGCGCTGACCTTCAGCATCATCGGCGGCGCCGATGCCGCGCGCTTCACCATCACCGCGGCGGGCGCACTCAGCTTTGCCAGCGCGCCCGATTTCGATTTGCCCGGCGATGCTGACGGCGACAATGTCTATGCCGTCACGCTGCGCGTGACCGACGGGCAGGCGAGCGCCGATCAGAGCGTCAACATCACCGTCGCCAACAGCCGCGAGGGCATTGCGGTGCGCCGCGTCGGCACCGGGTTCAACCAGCCGCTGTATGTCGCCGCCATCCCCGGTGATGCCCGCGTGTTCGTGGTCGAAAAGGGCGGCGGGGTGCACCGGCTTGACCCGGCGACCGGCACGCGGACCTTGATGTTCACGGCCGCCAGCCTGTCGACCGATGGCGAGCGCGGGCTGCTCGGGCTTGCCGCGCGGCCCGATTTTGCTGCGTCGCAGGCACTGCTCGCCGTCGCCACTGCGCCCGACGGGGCGGTACAGGTGCGACACTATGTGCTCGGCAGCCCGGGCTTCACGACGGTTCTGAGCACCCCGCATGGCGATTTCAACAATCATAATGGCGGCTGGGTGGGCTTTGGCCCCGACGGCCATGCCTATGTCGGCATCGGCGATGGCGGGGGCGGCGGCGACCCGCAGAATAATGCGCAGAATGTGAATAACCGGCTGGGCAAGATATTGCGGCTGGCGCGCAACCCCGACACGGCCTCCCCCACCCTTTATGTGCCCGCGCCAGGCAACCCCTTCGTCGGCGGTGGCGGCGATCCGTGGATTTTTGCCTATGGGCTGCGCAATCCGTTCCGCGCTTCTTTCTTTGGCAACCGGCTGTTCATCGGTGACGTCGGCCAGGGCGCGCGCGAGGAAATCAGCGCCGCCACGACCGCGCAGGGTGGGCGCAATTTTGGCTGGCGTTTCCTTGAGGGCACCGCCGTCTTCAGCGGCACTGCCCCCGCCGGGCTGACCCCGCCGGTCACCGAATATAGCCATGGCACCGGCCCGCGCCAGGGCAACAGCGTGACCGGCGGCTATGTCTATCGCGGGCCGGTGACGAGCCTGCAGAACCGCTATATTTTTGGCGACTTTGTGCGCGGCCAAATCTGGTCGGTGCCGGTTGCAACGCTGGTCGATGGGCAGACGCTGGCGTCGAGCGCGTTCGAGCGCCGCAACGAGGATTTCGTGCCCGACGCCGGGAGCATCAACCAGCTCGCCAGCTTTGGCGAGGATAGCGCGGGCAATTTGTTCATCGTCGATTTCGACGGCGAGATTTTCATGGTGGTGCCGGGATAGGTCTGATGCCCGGGGCCGCCGCTGAACGGCGGTCCCGGGCGGCCGCGACGTCAAGCCTTGCCGGTCAAGGTGCCGACACGGGCCTTGGCATTGGCGATCAAGCGCTGCAAGCACGCGACAGTCACATCTGTGTCGGCTTAACGTCATGACGCCATCATCATTGGTTCCTGAAACCTTCACGTCCGCCGCCTAGCCGCTCTTATTCGTGACGATGTTGTTCTTAGGGAGATCAATCGTTGGCGGCAGCGGGCGTTTGAGCAGGCCGAGTGCCTCCGCTGCGTCTATTTCCTCGCGTGGGATCGAGAGGCTTGCGGTTGTGATGGAGGGGCTCGGACGTTCAGCGGCACGGCCGCACTGGCTATGTCGGGGCGGGCCTGAGGGCGGCGGCGATGATCCGGAAC
>JACEST010000046.1 GCA_013911715.1 Sphingopyxis sp.
CTTGAAAACCTCCCTGTGCCGACGTCGCGCGGGACAACGGTTCCGCTGAAATCGGTCGCCAAGATCAGTTTCGGGGCAGGCCCGACCGAACTTCGGCGCTATAATCAGACACGCCGTATCGTGCTGGGGGCCGACCTCGCGCCTGGCCTCGTCACGGGCGATGCCCAGACCAAGATCGACAAGCTGCCGGGTGTGGCGAACATGCCGACCGGTATCCGCAAGGTGGTCCAGGGCGACCAGAAATGGCAGCAGGAGCTGATGACCAACTTCCTGATCGCGCTGATTTCTGGGATGTTGCTCGTCTTTTCGACGCTGGTGCTACTCTATCGCCGCTTCCTGTCGCCGCTCGTCAATATGCTGTCGCTGTTGCTCGCGCCGCTCGGCGGCCTCATCGGCCTTGGCATTGCCGGCATGGAAATTTCGATGCCGGTGTTCATCGGCCTGCTGATGCTCTTCGGCATCGTCGGCAAGAACAGCATATTGCTGATCGATTTTGCCATCGAGGAAATGGAGCGCGGGATCGACAAGAACAGCGCGCTGATCGACGCGGGGCGCAAGCGCGCGCAGCCGATCGTCATGACGACGGTGGCGATGGTGGCGGGGATGGTGCCGACGGCGCTGTCACTGTCGGGTGACGGGGCATGGCGTGCACCGATGGGCGTGGTCGTGATCGGCGGCCTGATCCTGTCGACGCTGCTCACCTTGCTGATCGTGCCGGCGGGTTTCAGCCTGGCCGACAGCATCGAAAAGCGCATCGGCCGCTACTCGCGCAAATTCATCACCTATCGCGACGGCGACGATGCGGCGGACAAGGCCGTCCCGCAACCGGCCGAGTAAGGACGCGCGGCGGTTGCGCCGCCGCGCTTTCGTCCCCATTTCACGGCCATGAGCGAATCACACCGTAGCGCGCGGCCGGTCGGCGTGGCGATCCCCGTGCGGCAGGGCGTTGACGTGCGCATGGTCGCAACCGGCCTGCTCGTGGTTATGGCGGTGGTCTTTTTCGGCCTTAAGCCGTGGACCGATGTGCACCCCGCCATCGGCTTTGTCCGCGCCTTCGCCGAAGCGGCGATGGTCGGCGGATTGGCCGACTGGTTTGCCGTCACCGCCTTGTTCCGCCACCCGATGGGCATCCCCATCCCGCACACCGCCATTGTCCCGCGCAATAAGGAACGGATTGGCAATGCGCTGGCCGCCTTCCTGCTCAAAAACTTCCTCATCCCTCGCTTGATCGCGCGGCGGATGCGCAGCGTCGATGTCGCGGGCGCGGTCGGACGTTTTCTGGCCGAGCCTGCCGAAGGCGGCGGGCGATTGAAGCGCGGCGCGTCGCGGATGATAGCCGAGGCGCTGAGCTCGCTCGATCAGGACCGGCTGGGCGGCATGGTGAAAAGCGCGCTGGCCGACCGGCTGCGCGAGCTTAATCTCGGCCCGTTGCTCGGCCAGGCACTGACCGCCGCCATTGCCGAGGGACGGCACCAGCCCCTGCTCGACGCCACGGTCAAATGGGGTTCCAAAACGCTGGAAATGAACGATCAGCTGATCCACCAGATGGTGCACGACAATAGCGGCACCATCGTCCGGCTTACTGGCCTTGATGAAACCATCTCTAATCGTATCGTTGCTGGCCTGCAGAAATTGCTCGCCGACATGGCTGAACAGAGCGACCATCCCTTTCGCATCCGCGTGGAGGAGAGCCTTGAGCGGCTGGCCCATGACCTTCAGCACGACCCCGAACGGCAGGCGCAGGTGGCGCGGGTGCGCGACGAGTTGCTTGCCAATCCGGCGGTCAAGCGCTGGCTCGACGGACTGTGGGAACAGGGTCGCGGCGCATTGCTGCGTGCGGCGAACAGCCCCGATACGGTGCTGGCGGGGCGGATCGGCGAAATGGTGCGCCAGCTCGGCACGACGCTGAGCGAAGACCCCGCCATCCGCCGCACCGTCAACCGCTATGCCCGCCGAGCGGTCGTAGGCATGGCCGACAGCTATGGCGAAACCGCGCTGCGGCTGGTGTCGGACACGATCCGCGGCTGGGACGCACGCACCATCACCGACCGGCTCGAACGCGAAGTCGGCGATGATTTGCAGTTTATTCGCATCAACGGCACGCTCGTCGGCGGGCTCGTCGGGTTGCTGATCCACGCGATGGAAGTGGCGGTTTAGTCGGCCTTGGTCACCGCAAGGGTCGCTGCACCCGTGGCATCGGTGCTGAGTTTGAAGCGATAGACCCCGCCCGTCGATATTTTGAGCAGAATGTTTGCCCCGCGCGGCAGCAATGACATCGCTGTGCCATCGGTCGCTACTGGCATCAAGCCGTCGGCACCCAAATCGGCCGTGCGCCAGTCGGCCGAGCCGAGTTTGAATTCATAATTGCCCGGCAAAAGTGCGATATCCGTGACAAACTGACCATTGACGCTGGCCGCCATTACCTGCGCCGTACCCCAGTCATTCATTGACCCGCGCAGCAGGATCGGTTCGCTGGCAAAACCGCCCGCCGGGGCAGACCCGCGCGCCAGAAGCATCGCCGGGGCACCCGCGACGACGCGGATACCAGAAACACTGCCATCTGCGCCGCGCTCGAATTCGCCCTCGACGCCGCTGATGCTCGCGCGGAATCGCGTGGGTGACAGCATAACCAGCCGTTCGGGCAATGGCCCTCCGGTGCGCGCGAACAGGCGGCCATTGACCAATGTTACCTCCGCTGCAACCGGGCCGACGGCATAATAGCCTGGGTAAGCCTCCAGCGTTGTGAGCGGTACAGGTACATCGCGCAGCGGTTGGCTGGCGAGCGAGGTCCAGCCATAATCATTGGCAACCGCGCGAATGATCTCGTCGGCCAGCGCGCCGCCGCTA
Source organism: Sphingopyxis sp. (assembly GCA_013911715.1). Classification (GTDB taxonomy): domain Bacteria; phylum Pseudomonadota; class Alphaproteobacteria; order Sphingomonadales; family Sphingomonadaceae; genus Sphingopyxis. The sequence continues at coordinate 2,848 of JACEST010000046.1, forward strand.
TCGCTGTTGGTCATCACGATCACGCCATCGCCGCTGTCCAGGAACATGCTGGCAAAGTTGCGGAATCCGGCGTTGGCGCCGCCATGGTGGATGGTGCGATCGGCCCCTTGGCCGCGAACACCAAAGCCCACTGCCCAATCGCCAAGGCCGGGCGTGGTCAGCGCCGCCGCAGAGGCAGGGTTGAGCATTGCCCCGAGCTCACCCCTGGTTGCACGGCGGACATCGCCGAACAGGCGGGTCAGGTCGGTTGGTGTCGTCCACAACCCCGCCGCGCCTTGCTGCGGATAGAGGTTGAAACCGCCAGCGATGACGCGGGCGTTGGCATGGCCGGATGATGCATCGGCGAGCGTCGATACGGCGGGGGGCTGAGCAAAGCTGCTGCGATTCATGCCGAGCGGGCCGAGGATGAGCCGCTGTGCGGTCGCCTCCAACGGTTCGTCGGTCACGTCCTCGACGACTTGCTGGGCGAGCACATAGCCGCCGCCCGAATATTTCCACTGGGTGTCAGGGGCGAGTTCGCGCACCACGCCGTCGGCGTGACTCGCACCGCCCGCCTGCGCGGCAAAGCTGCGCGGTATGGGTTCGCCGTTCAGCGTGCCGATCAGGGTCGGGACAGCTTCGTCGCGCTCATATCCCGGAAAGCCATGGATGGTGAGTCCGGCGGTATGGCTCAGCAATTGGCGCAGGGTAATTGGCGCGTCCGAAACGGCAGGCGCGGCAGGCAGTTGCCAGCTTTTGAGCGATTTGGCGATGTCGGCGTCAATATCCAGCACCCTCGCCTCGGCGAGCTTCATCACCGCGACCGCGAACACCGGTTTGCTGATCGACGCCGCTTGAAACATGGTGTCAGGGGTGACCGGCGCGCAAGTGCCCAGGTCACGGACACCCCAGCCGCGCGCCCAATCCAGTTTGCCGCCCTTCATCACTGCGACCGTTACGCCCGGCACCTGCCATGCCGCCATGCGCTCTGCCAGCGTGCGCGGCTTGGCCTTTTCGTCGATGACTGCGGGCAGCATCATCGTTTCGACATGGCGCGTATGGGCGTTGACCGGACCGCCCGCAGCGGGATCGGGTCTTGGGCAAGTCGCCAGCTGGGCGGTAGCGGATATGGGCGCCGCCGCAAGGGTCAGACCCAGCGCAGTGAGCACCAAAGCTGGATTGCCTCTTCGCCGCATCGCCCGCCCCTCTTGGTATAATATAACATTTTTAGCCCGACGCCAGGCAATGTGCAAGCCCCTCACGCCATGTCGGAAACTTCGGCGACCAGCCGAGCAGGCGTTTCGCCCGGCCATTGGCGACGCGGCGGTTTTCGGCGTAAAAGGCGAGCGCCATCGGCGACAAATTTGCCTGCTCCAACGTTTCGAGCGGCGGCCATGGCAGCCCTAGCAAATCGCACGCCCCTTCGGTCACCTCCAGCTGCGCGCAGGGGTAATCGTCGGACAGATTGTAAACCCCCGGCGGCCCGGCGAAGCTGGCGATGATGCCGCTGACGATGTCATCAACATGGATGCGGCTGAAGACTTGCCCGGGCAGCGCGATGCGGTGCGCCTGACCCGAACGAACGCGGTCGAGCGCGCTGCGGCCGGGGCCGTAGATGCCGGGCAGGCGAAACACGCACACGTCGCTGCGCAAGGCCTGCCACGCCAGATCGGCACTGGCGCGGGCCGCGCGGCGGCCCGTCCCGACGGGCGAGGCTTCGTCGACCCACCCGCCGCCGGTGTCGCCATAAACGCCGGTTGACGACAAATAGCCGATCCAACGCGCCGGCGCGACGGCGAGCGCGTCGCCATAGCGCGCCAGCACCGGATCGTCGGCACTTTCGGGCGGAACCGACGACAGAATATGGTCAGCGCTACCGATGGCCGCAATCACGGCCGCCTGATCATCAAAACGCAGCGTGCCGCCGCGCCCGCCGCGCGTTGTGCCGACGACGTCCCAGCCGCGCGAGGCAAGGCGGTCGGCGAGGCGGGCGGCGCTGTAGCCGAGCCCGAAAATCAGCATAGTGCCCATCCGCCGCTTATTGCGCAGCCGCACCGCGGCGCATAGACCCCTTGGTCATGACCGATGCTTCTTCGCGCCCGCCGAGTCCCGTGACCATCCATCGCGGCGATTACCAGCCGCCCGATTGGCTGGTGCCCGACGTCGCGCTTGATTTCGATCTGGGCACCGATCTGACGCGGGTCTCGGCCGAGCTGTCGGTAACGCGCAATCCGGCGGGCAAGGCCCGCGCGCCCTTGCTGCTGCGCGGCGATGCGCTGACGCCGATTGGCGTGCGCGTCGACGGCGTGGATTTCGCGGATTGGCGCATGGACGGTGCCGATCTGCTGCTCGATTTGGGTGAACGCAGCGCAGCGACGGTCGCGATTGACACCGAAATTGTGCCGAGCGCGAACAGCCAGCTGATGGGCCTGTTCGCCTCGAACGGCATGCTGTGCACCCAGTGCGAGGCCGAAGGGTTTCGCCGCATCACCTTTCACCCCGACCGGCCCGATGTGATGAGCCGCTACCGCGTGACGATGACCGGCGACAAGGGGCTGTTCCCCGTGCTGCTGTCGAATGGAAATTGCATCGAAACGGCCGATCTGGTCAGTGGAACCCATCGCGCGGTGTGGGAAGATCCATGGCCCAAGCCGAGCTATTTGTTCGCGCTGGTCGCGGGCGACCTGGTGGCCAATCAAGACCGCTTTACCACCATGACTGGCAAGCTTGTCGATCTGGCCATCTGGGTCCGCGATGGCGACTTGGAGCGCACCGGCCATGCCATGGCCGCGCTTAAAGCATCAATGGCGTGGGACGAGCGCGTTTATGGCCGCGAATATGATCTCGGCGTGTTCAACATCGTCGCGGTTGCCGATTTCAATATGGGGGCGATGGAGAATAAGGGGCTGAACATCTTCAACAGCCGCTATATCCTGGCCGACACCGACACCGCGACTGACATTGATTTCGACGGGGTCGAGGGCGTCGTTGCGCATGAATATTTCCACAATTGGTCCGGCAACCGCGTCACTTGCCGCGACTGGTTCCAGCTGAGCCTGAAAGAGGGTTTTACCGTCTATCGCGACCAATGTTTTTCGGCCGACCAAGGCTCGGCAGCAGTCAAGCGGATCGAGGATGTGCGGCTGCTGCGCGCGGCGCAATTCCCGGAGGACGCCGGACCGCTGGCGCATCCCATCCGCCCCGACAGTTACCAGGAAATCTCGAACTTCTACACCGCCACCGTCTATAACAAGGGGGCCGAGGTCATCCGCATGATCGCGACGCTGATCGGGCCCGAACGGTTCCGCGCCGGGACCGACCTGTATTTTGAGCAGTACGACGGACAGGCCGTCACCTGCGAGGATTTTGTCCGCGCGATTGAGACTGGCGGCGACGTTGACCTCAGCCAATTTCGCCGCTGGTATGAACAGGCCGGAACGCCGCGCCTGCGCCTGTCGGTCGAGGAAGTGGGCGGCGAATGGACGCTGGTGGCCGCGCAAAGCTTGCCGCCAACCCCGGGCCAGCCCGACAAGCTGCCGATGCATATCCCGCTGCGGATCGCGGCGTTCGGCACCGGGGGCGACAATGTGGCGCTCGCCGACACTTTGGTCGAGCTGCGCGAACCGGTGGAGCGGATTTCGCTCGGGCGCTTTGCCGCGCGGCCCGCGCTGTCGGTCAACCGCGGCTTTACCGCGCCGGTGATCGTCGAATTCGACCGCGCACCGGGCGAACTGGCATGGCTCGCGGCGCATGATGATGACCCGTTTGGCCGCTATGAGGCATTGCAGCAATTGATGCTCGACCATCTGGTCGGGGCGGTGTCGGGCGGCGGCGATGCCGCGCCGGTGGTCGACGCGGTCGCCAATTTGTTGCGCGAGGCGGCGAGCGACCCGGCCTTTGTCGCCGAAGCGATTTTACTGCCCAGCGAAGCCTTTATTGGCGACCAGTTGCTGGTCGTCGATCCCGACGCCATTCGCCGCGCGCGCATTGCTTTGCAGGCCGAACTCGGCCGCGCGCTAGAACGCGAATGGCGCGCCTTGCTGGCCCGGCCCGCGCTCCCCGCGAGCGATTTGTCGCCGGTGGCCAAGGGCGGGCGGCGGCTGGTCGCTCAGGCGCTGGCACTGATGAATGCAGCGGGGCTTACCGACGCGCCAGCGTTGGCGTTCGACCGCTTTGCCAACGCCGACGGCATGACGCTGCGCATGAGCGCGCTGACAACGCTCGCCAATGGCGACAGCGATCAGCGCGCCCACGCGCTCGACATTTTCTATCAGCGCTATCGTGACAACCCGCTGGTTATCGACAAATGGTTTCAGGTGCAGGCCTGGTCGCTGCGTCCCGACACGGTGGCGGCGGTCGCCGAGCTCGCGCGCCACCCCGATTTCACGCTGGCCAACCCCAATCGCGTGCGCTCGCTCTACGGCGCTTTTTCGGGCAATCAGGCGGCTTTCCATCAGGCCGATGGCGCAGGTTACCGGATGCTCGCCGACCTGATCATCGCGCTCGACCCCAAAAATGCGCAAACGGCGGCACGGATGATCCCGCCGTTCGGTCGCTGGAAACGGTTCGACAGCGCGCGGCAAGCGATGATGCGCGCGGAGCTCGAACGGATTTTGCTAACCCCCGGCCTGTCGCGCGACACGACTGAGCAAGCGAGCAAGAGCCTGGCGGGGTAGATTGGGCCGACGATTATTAGGGGCATTCCCTAAAATGCCCAATTTTTCGTCATCCCGGACTTGATCCGGGATAACAAGCGACCAGGGCGTGTTATCCCGGATCAAGTCCGGGATGACGATGGCGGAAAATTTCGAAGATCACCCCGCCACCCATTTCGCAACGTCAGCGGCCACCTTGTTGGCCGCGCGCGACAGCGCAGCGCCAGCACTGCGAGCTTCCACTGCGCTCACATCCTCGCGCGCTTCAAAGCGTTGCTGGCGCACGCTCTTGCCTGCATCGCCGACGATCATCGCCTGATAAGTGACGACCGCCTCATTCGAGCGCGCGTCGATACCGAATTCGAGCAGTTGGCCGGCGAGCTGTTCGCCCGGCGCGGTCAGATATTGGCCCTCGTCGAGCACCAGCCGGTCGGTGCCCGCGCTGATCGTGTCGGACAGCAGCCGCTGGAACATGCGCTGCGGCGGCTCGACCCACTGCGCCTCGACGATATAGGCGACGCTGCCGTCGTCCTGTTGCACCGGGATGCGCTGGGTGCGCAATTTCTGCGGCGCGGTGGGGATGAGCACAGTCAGCGTCTTCGCCTCGGCATTGCTGCGCGCGGCACCAGTCGCGGGCGCGGCGTCGGGGCTGAGCGTCAAGAGAAACGGCGGCGGCTCGCTGCCGCCAAGGTTGACGCAGGCGCCGAGCGTCAATGCGGTTGCGGCCATGATGCTGGTTCGAAGGCTTATCATGCCGGTCAATTCCCGTCCTTATAATCTGGCAGTTTGGTCCCGCCGATAATCGCACCTGCGCCCTGCTGGTCGAGCTTGTCGGTCAGGTTGGAAAGCGAAGCCGAGGTGCGGCGCAAATCGCGGATCAGCGCATTGGCCTCGGGTATCGTTGTGTCGCTGAATGTCTGCAACCCGGGTTCGGCGGCCCCCAGCACCTTGTTGAGCTGTGCCATCGAGGCATCGGCGGTGCGCAATGCCTTGCGCAGATCGGCCATCGCCGGATCGACGTTGCGGTCGATGGTTCCTTGCGCGCTTTGTGCAAGCAGGCCGATCCGTTCGGCCGCGACACCGGCCTGTTGCACGGCTGAGCGCGTCTCGGCGAGTGCGGAAGTGATCGCCGGGCCATTGCGGGCGAGTGTAGCGCTGGTCGATTCGATATTGTCGAGGATGTTGGCAATGCTTTGCTGGTTGCGATCGTTGGCGAGCTCGGTCAGCCGTTCGGTCAGTGTCGATAGCCGCTCGAGCAGCTTCGGCGCGGTATTGAGCAGTTCGCCGAGGCCGCCAATGCGGGTCGGAATGACGGGTCGGCCCGCAGGCCCGGCATCCTTGAGCGGCGGCGCGCCTTTGACGGCTCCGTCGAGCGTAACTTGGGTCACCCCGGTGAAGCCAACGCCTGACAAGGTCGCGGTGGTGCCGAGCGAAACATTGACCTCTTCATCGACCTCGATCCGCACGCGCACAAATTCGGGGTCGTCGGGCCACAGAGCGATCTGGGTCACCTGGCCCACCGGCACACCGCTGTAGGTCACTTGCGAACCGCGGTTGAGGCCATCGACCGCTTGTTTGAAGAAAATGTCAAACTCCTGCCGCTGGCCGCCGCTGCTGTTGGCCAACCACAGGATGAAGGCGGCGAGCGCGAGCATCAACGCCAGCACCACCGAACCGACCAGCACATTGTTCGACCGCGTTTCCATAAACCGTCCTTAACTTAACGCTTTGGCAGAAGCGACCGTTTCGCGCGATGTGGCCGCCGCGCGGCCGCGCGGCCCCATGAAATAGTCCTGGATCCACGGATGCTGCGTCGCGAGCAGCTCGTTGATGGTGCCGACGGCAATCACCTTTTTTTCCGCCAGCACGGCAACGCGGTCGCAGGTGGCGTAAAGCGAATCGAGGTCGTGGGTGATGAGGAAAACGGTCAGCCCCAGTGTGTCGGCAAGCGCGCGGATCAGCTGGTCAAACTTGGCGGCACCGATGGGGTCAAGCCCGGCGGTGGGCTCGTCAAGGAACAAAAGCGCCGGGTCGAGGGCCAGCGCGCGGGCGAGGCCGGCACGCTTCACCATGCCGCCTGAAAGTTCTGCTGGATATTTCGGTCCCGCATCGGGCGGCAACCCCACCATTGCCACCTTGTAAGCCGCGATTTCATTGAGCATCGGCATCGTCAGTTGCGGATAATATTCGCGCAACGGAACCTGGATATTTTCGGCGACGGTCAGCGTCGAAAACAGCGCTCCGCCCTGAAACATCACCCCCCAGCGGCGGCGCAAATCGCGCGCAGCCGTTGTATCTTCGGCGTCCAAATGGGTGCGGCCATAAACGTTGATGGTGCCTTCGCGCGGATGCTGGAGGCCGATAATCGAGCGCATCAGCACCGATTTGCCGGTGCCCGAGCCGCCGACAACGCCCAGAATTTCGCCTTGTAAAACATCAAGATCGAGCTGGTCATGGATTACGGCATCGCCGAACGCATTGGTCAGTCCGCGCACGCGGATTGCCACTTCATGCTGTTCTGGAAAGATGATATTTTCCATCAGTTCCAGCCGATACCGGAGAAAAAAACCGCAAAAAAGGCGTCCAGAACGATCACGAGGAAGATGGCAGCTACGACGGCAGAGGTGGTGCGGCGGCCCACTTCTTCGGCATCTTTCTGCACCTGCATGCCTTCGTAACAGCCGGTCACGCCGACCAGCATGCCGAACACCGGCGCCTTGATCAGCATGATCCAGAAATCGGTGAAAGGAATGATCTGGCGCAGCAATTCGATATAAGTGAGCGGCGGAATTTCGAGGCCGATCCAGCAGAAGACGCCGCCGCCGATCACCGCGCAAATGCTGGCGTAAAACCCCAGCAATGGCATCATCAATGTCACCGCCATCACACGCGGCAGCACGATTGCCTCCATCGGCGAAACCCCGATGGTGCGCATCGCGTCAATTTCCTCGGTCAGCTTCATCGTGCCGATCTGCGCGGCAAAGGCACTGCCCGACCGGCCCGCAACCATGATCGCGGTCATCAAAAGGCCGAGCTCGCGGATCGATGCGCGGCCGACCAGATTGACGGTGAACACTTCCAGCCCGAATTGCTCGAGCTGGATAGCTCCCTGCTGCGCAATGACGATACCAATCAGAAAAGTCATCAGGCCGATGATCGCTAGCGCATCGATACCGACATTCTGAATGCGCATCGTCACCGCCGTCCAGCGGATCGGCCGACGGCTGATCAGCATGCGAAAAAAGGAAACGATGGTTGCGCCAAGAAAGCCGATTATGCCGATCAGTTCGCGAAAAGCCACCAGCACGCCGGTGCCGACCTCGCCCGCAAAGCGCTGCCAGGCGTTTGGCACAACCAGCGCGTCCATCGGCTCTTCTTGCGAGCGGCGGACGGCATCGAGCAGGCGCTGTGCGTCGCGGCTCGCACCAGTCACGTCGGCATCATGGGCGGCTGCGGTGCGCAGGACGAGCCACGCCCCTACCGTGTCCATACGTTCAATGGCCGACAGGTCGATGCGGGCAATCGGGCCGATGGTGCCAAGCACATGCGGCAGGTCGCCAAGCCGCGCCAATGTCAGCCGGCCGGTCAGCCGCAGCTCGTCGCCCTGTTCGCCGGGGACTATCGCATAACCTGCCAATGCCATCATGATATGCGCGACACTGTCCGAATTTGACCGTGGCGGCAACCCATAGTCTTGCTCTTCTCTCTGGCGTCGTCTCGCACTATCATGGCTTTATGACCGAAATGCCGCTCTCGCGCATCGCAATTTATGACATGGACCGCACCATCACCCGTCGTGCCACTTATGGCGGTTTTTTGATGCATGTGGTGCGGCGGCGCCAGCGCTGGCGCGTGCTGCTGACCCCGCTGGTGGGTCTGGCGAGCTTGGCGCATGTCGCCGGGCTGGTGACGCGCGCGCAATTGAAGGCGATCAGCCTGCGCCTGTTGCTCGGACCAAGCTTTCGCCGCGACGAAATAGCCCCGCTTGCCGAAAGCTATGCAGACAAGCTGATCGCGGATGGGCTTTATACCCCAGCGCTTGAACAAATTGCGCAGGACAAGGCGGCGGGCTATCGTGTGCTGCTCGCGACGGCAAGTTTTCATCTCTATGTCGATGCCATTGCGGCGCGGCTGGGCATCGACGATGTGCTGGCGACCCGTCTGAGCGACGGGGCAGGGCCTGACCTTGTCCGGGCGCGGCTGGCGGGCGACAATTGCTATGGCGATGCCAAATTTGCGCGTATATCGGACTGGATGGACAGCAATGCGCTGACCCGCGATGGATCGCATATCCGCGCCTATTCGGACCATGTGTCAGACCGGCCGATGCTCCATTTCGCGCATGAAGCCGTTGCGACGACGCCGTCGCGCCGCTTGCGTAAACTCGCGCCGAAAATGGGCTGGCAGGTCGTCGATTGGCGGCCAAAGCGGCAGAAGCGCTAAACCGCGTCGAGCGCCTGCGCAAAGTCCGTAATCAAATCACCAGCATCCTCGATCCCGACCGAAATGCGCACCAGATTGTCGGTGATGCCCATTCGGTCCTTGCGTTCCTGCGGCACCGACAAATGCGTCATTGCGGCGGGATGGCTGGCGAGCGTTTCGGTGCCGCCCAGGCTGACCGCCAGTTTGGCGATTTGCAGCGCGTCGAGGAAGCGGAAGCTTTCCGCCTCGCCGCCCTTGATGAACAGCGAAAAGGTTGAGCCGGCGCCCGCACAGTGGCGCTCAAAAATGTCGCGCTGCGGCCCGTCGGGCAGGAAACCGAGATAGCCCAGCCCCTCGACTTTCGGGTGGGCGCGCAAATATTCGCAGACCTTTTCGGCATTTTCGCCCGCGCGGGTCATGCGCAGTTCGATGGTTTCCAGACTGCGCAATAGCATCCATGCGGTGTTAGGGTCGCAAATCGTGCCGATGGTGTTGCGCATCATGCGAATGGGGGCGAGCCAATGCTTGGCTCCCAGCACCCCGCCCGCGACCAGATCGCTGTGCCCGCCGGCATATTTGGTCAGGCTGTACAGGACAATGTCGGCGCCGTGCTTGAGCGGTGCCGACCACAGCGGGCCCAGAAACGTGTTGTCGATTGCAATTGGCGGGCGCGCATCGGCAGCGAAGGCGGCATCGACCGCGGCGCGCATCGCTTCGACATCGACCAGCGCGTTGGTGGGATTGGCGGGGCTTTCGAGATAAACCATCGCCACCTTGCCGCCCTGCGCCGCCGCCATCGCCTTGGCGCGCGCCAGAATGTCGTCCATTTCTTCGCGCGAGGCCTCAGCCGGGAAATCGAGATAGGTCGCGCCGAAACGTGACAAGATGCGCGCGATCAGCGTTTCGGTCGCGGCATAGAGTGGGCCCGAATGGACGATCACATCCTTCATGCTGACATGCGCGAGCAGCAACGTCGCGATCGCCGACATGCCGCTGGAAAAAACCAGCGCATCCTCGGCATCGTCCCACACGCCAAGGCGCGCTTCCAAAATCTCCTGATTGGGGCCGTTGAAACGCGAATAAACGAGGCCGTCGGCACCGCCGGGGCGCTTGCCGGTGATGCCCTCAAAATGCCGCTTGCCCGCCGCTGCGCTTTCGAAGGCAAAGGTTGAGGTCAGGAAGATCGGCGGTTTCAATGATCCTTCGGACAAGACCGGATCGAAGCCATAGCCCATCATCAGCGTCGCCGGGCTGAGCTGGCGATTGCCTATGGCACGCACCGAAGGCTTGGGTTTGCGCGGCGGGGTGGCGTCGGACATGGGGTGGTTCCTTGCGGGCTGAAAGATTGGCAAGCCCTAGCGCAGACAAGTTTCAAATGAAACCGGCCTGCAGCCTTTCTTCGTCGTCCCGGACTTGATCCGGGACAACAAGCCGCCATCGCTCGTTGTCCCGGATCAAGTCCTGGACGACGATAGATTTGTTAAAGCGCCGCTACCCCCCAGATGGTCAGGATGATCAACGGTACGCCGACAATATCGAGCGCGGCGCCTGCCGTCAGCATCCGGGGCAGCGCGATGTGCCCGGTGGACCACGCGATGG
>JACEST010000047.1 GCA_013911715.1 Sphingopyxis sp.
GCCCTTGACCATCCGCTCGGCGACACCGGCATGTTCGGCCAGTTGCGCCGCCAGCGCAGTGCTCGTCGCGGTGGCGGCGGCAAGCCGGGCCTCAAGCCCAGCAACACTTTCTTCGCAACCGTCAGCCAGCGAAGCGCGTGCCTCGGTGGTCACCGACTGCAAGGACGCCAAAGCTTCGGCAACGCGCGCCTCGATGGCCTCTTGCTCCTTGGCGATCAGGCCGAGCGCGCGTTTTTGGACCGCAGCGGCGGCATCGGAACGCAGGCTGACCGTGTTGCACAGTTTTTCGACCTGGCTTTCCATCGAACGGAAACCGCCGCCAAGCTGTTCCATCAATTTCTGCACCGCCGTGTCGGCCGCGATCGCGCGTTCGGTGAGCAGCGCCAGTTGCGCCTCCAGATTGGCGCCGTGCTGGTGCGCGTCGCGCCCGGCGCGCGAAAAATTCTCGGCGAGCCGCTGTGCGACGTCGTCGACGCGCGGCAATCCGGCCAGCAAGCCGTCCATCCGCTGCATCGCGGTGTCGCTCGTCTGGGTCAAACTGGCATTGGCGGCGACGATGCGATCCACGCTGCCCGACAATTTGCTGCTGCTGTCGTGCATCCGCTTGGCAGCATCAAGGCCATGTTGCTGCAGGCTTTGGCCTTGATCGCGCATCGCGACTCGCGCGCTTTCCAGTTGTTCGGCAAGCGCCGCCACACTTTGCTGCAACAGCGCGTTTTCGGCGCGCAGCGCGGCGGCGACTCGCGCAAATTGCTGCGTTCGCACGCGCCCTGACAGCATCCGGACCAGCCACAGCAGAAACAGGATCGTCACCGGCCCGGCAATCGACAGACCCAGCATCGGAACATCGGCCATCAACGGAGCGCGCTGCCCACCCGCGCTCGCCATCCAGGCGATAAAACCTGTCCAGCCCAGCCCCAGGACGATCAATATCGTTGCATATAAACGGTCGCTGCCGACCGGGGCCGCAGCATCATCCGCCTCAGCCAGGCCGCTTGCGAGCTGATCCGGCAAAGGATCCAGCCAGCCGCGCGGCGTGGTTTCTGCATGAATTTCGGGGCCGGCTTCGGGCATCGCTGCTTCGACCGACTCGCTAGCCGCCAGCGCGGCTTCTTCGGCGGGGCGATTGCGCCACAGGCCGACAATTTTCTTTTCCCCAGACATTGTCACAGTCTAGCAGCTTTTGGCGCTTGGGGAACGAAAAGTTAACGCGGTCCGGCGCATAATAGGGCCATGTCATTCGATAGCGGACCTCTCGACCGATATTTGCACAGCGCCGTGGGCGATGATCCGGCGCTGGCCGCCGAATTGCTTGCGACTTTTGTCGGCAGTGCGGAACAATTGGCCGGGTTGATGCAACGCGCGCGCTGCGACGCCAACTGGTCGATGGCGGCGTTGCGGCTCAAAAGTCTTGCCGCAACATTTGGCGTCGTGCCGCTCATCCAGCTGGCCGAACAGGCGATGGCGGGCGCGCCGGGCGACCCCGCGGTGGTCCGTGACATCCGGACATATCTCGGCGAGCTGAACCGATCGCCAAACGCCGGTTAAATCCCAGTTCAGCCAAACATCTCCATTGGCCGCGCCGAGCGAGGCACATGCCGCCTATCGCTTGTTTTTCTGTGCGGCAAACGCTAGCCGGAAAGCAGGAGTGCATTGACCAACGGCGCTGCCATTGGGTCGATTGGTGACAGGAGAAATACGATGCGGTTGAGTCCGTTGTTTTCGCGTGCGGCGCTTGCATTGGCGCTTGGAGCTGTGGCGTTGACTGCGTCGCCGACAATGGCGCAAAAGAAAAAAAAGGAAAAGGAAGCCGAGGCAGCAGCTGCAGCGGCTTCCACCATTTCGCCCAGCAAGGAATATCTGCCGGAAGCGCGCAAAGTGCAGGCGGCCCTCGCCACCAAGGACGCGGTCGCATTGGAAACGGCGCTGGTTGCAGCCGACGCAGTGGCGAACACGCCGCAGGACAAATATCTGCAGTTGCAATTCCGTCTGCAGCTCGGGTTGCTGAAATCCGATCAAACGCTGCAGGCATCGGCGCTGGACGGAATGATCGATTCAGGTCTTGCACCCGCCGCTGATGTGGGCCGGTTCAACTTTTTCTCGGGCCAGTTCGCCTATAATAAAAAAGACTATATCAAGTCCGCAACGCGATTTGCCGCCGCCAAGGCTGCCGGTCACCTCGACGCCAATCTCGACCTGCTGTTGATGGACAGTTATTTGCAAAGCGGTCGCCTGGATGATGGCTTGGCCGTGGCGCGTGCGGCGGTGGTCGCCGAACGCGCCGCGGGTAAGCGCCCCTCTGACGACTATTATGCACGCAGTGCCAAGGCGCTGCAGGCCGCTGGTCGGCGCGACGATTTGCTGGCTGTATTGACGATGCGCGTCGAGGATTATCCGCAGCCCGAAATTTGGCGGAACACATTGTTCATCGCGATGCAGGGTGCGGACAAGGACACGACGCTCGATATTTTGCGGCTGATGCGGTCGGTCGGTGCCATGACCGCGCGCGGCGAGGTGCAGGAATATGCCGCGCTGGCTACCGAAGGTGGCCTGCCTGGCGAAGTATTGGCGGTCATCGACGAAGCGCGGGCGAAGGGCATTGTGCCGGCAAAGGATGCCCGTTTCGATGAAATTTACGCCTCGCAAAAGGCCCGAACGGTCGGGGACAAAGTGGCACTCGACGCCGACGCTGCGAAAGGGGCGGCGCTGCCGACCGCGCGGCGGGCGCGCAGCACTGCCGATGCGCTGTTCGGCTATGGCGACTATGCCAAGGCGGCCACCATATATCAGATCGCGCTCGACAAAGGCGATCCTGAGACAGATCTGGTCATGTTGCGTCTGGGCGTGTCGCAGCACCTTGGTGGTGATCGCGATGCGGCAAAGGCGACGCTTGGCAAAGTGGGCGGCACGCGCAAACCTCTTGCCAGCCTCTGGTTGATCGATATCGCGAACAAGCAGGCGGCGGCGGTGCCCGCTGCTCCAGCCACAACCGGCCGCTAAGCCGCGTGCTGATTAGGATGGGGGTCGGGATGCGCGCTGCATCCTGACCATCCATCACACCGTACCAAGGGCTTATGCTTCGACCGGGACACCTGCCATTTGCTTGGCCGTCCGGATCGTCAACGATGTTTTGACGCTGGACACATTCGGCGCGGCAGTCAGGTGCGTGGTCAGGAAGCTTTGGAAAGATTGGAGGTCGCGCGCGACAACCTTTAAGATGAAGTCGATTTCACCATTGAGCATATAGCATTCACGCACTTCGGCCAGTGTGGCGACATAATTTTCAAACCGCTGCAAATCGACCTCGGCCTGGCTGCGCAAACTGACCATCGCGAACACGGTGATGCTATATCCCAGTTTCGTGGCGTCGAGGTCGGCATGATAGGACCGTATTACCCCGGCTTCCTCCAGCGCGCGCACGCGGCGCAGGCACGGCGGGGCGGTAAGGCCGACTCGTTCAGCAAGCTCGACGTTCGTCATGCGCCCGTCGGCTTGCAACTCGCGCAGGATTTGCAGGTCAATCGCGTCAAATTTGCTGGGCGCCATGTCGGGCAACTTCCTTCTGTTTGGGCGGCTCACTTGCATAATTATATTTCAGGCAATTGCAATTGTCCCACATTGTAACGCTCGTTTCGCAATGGCTTTCATGACCATTAGATTCACGCTAGCCGGTAACAAGTCCCTAACCATTTTGATTGGCGGAGCCTGCTGGCGTGCACAATGACATGATGATTGCCACGATTATGCGCCAGTCGCCGGCGGACGACCGCACGCGCAGCGCAGCGTGGCGGCAATTGTCGGATATCCTTGCGCAGCGCGGGAATCAACTGGCGGCAACCGATGTGCGCCGCGCGCTCCATGCTCTGGCCTTGCTGCGCACCCGCGTGGGCGAGGCGGTGCGCCGCGATACGGCTGTCACGCTGGCCAGCCAGTGCCGCTATGCGCCGCTGGTGGCGCTTTATTCGGCCGATACAACGCCGGTGGCCGCACCGATGCTGACCGAGGCGCAGCTCAGCGACGATGACTGGCTCGCACTCTTGCCGTCGACCACGCCCGTTGCGCGAAGCATTTTGGCGCAGCGCCGCGATCTTTCGCCGGCCGTTAAACGCGCGCTTGCCAGCATGGGGGCAGCGCAGCCCGCGCTGCCGCCTGCTGCAGCGGTCGAAGCGCCGGTGTCGCTGTCCATCGCCGCCAATGACCATGTTCCCGCAGGCGCCGTCGGCGGCGATCAGATTCGCGAACTGGTGCGTCGGATCGACACATTTCGCAGTCGGCATCAGGGTGAAAGTGCACCAGCCGTTGCCAGCAATTTCATGTTTGAAACCGGCCCCGATGGCGTGGTCCGCTGGGTTGAGGGCGTTGCCCGCGGTGCCGTCATCGGTATCACGCTGGCGCAGCCCGCCATCGGCGATGGCCCGGGCGTCGACGGGGCGATTGCCGGGGCATTTCGCCGCCGCAGCGAAATCATCAACGCGCGCCTCAGCCTCGGTCATGTCGGCGGCGACGGCGGCGACTGGCGCTTGTCGGCTTGGCCCTGTTTTGAACCGACCACGGGCCAGTTTCGCGGCTATCGCGGCAGCGCGCGGCGTCCGCGCTGTAATGAGGTCGCCTATGGCTCGCCCATCGGTGCATCGGGCGGCGATACGGTGCGCCAGCTCATTCACGAACTGCGCTCGCCGCTCAACGCCATTTCGGGCTTTGGTCAGATCATTGCCGGACAGATGTTCGGCCCGGTGAACCAGCGCTATCGGGGGCTTGCTGGCGCAATCGTCGACGACGCAGCGGTGCTGCAACAAATTATCGAAGATCTGGACAGCTCGGCACGCGGCGTCGTGCCTGTCGATACCAGCACCAGCGCCCGCATTGATTTGGGCCAACTGATTGCTTCGATCGAGAATGATTTGGCCCCGATCGTCGCGGAACGCGCGATTACCTGGTCGGTCAGCCGGATCGGTTCGTCCTTTTTGGCGCAATTGCCGCATGGCGAAGCCAAACGCATGATCGGGCGCTTGCTGACCGCCATCATCGACGTTGCCGAAGACGGCGAAGCGGTGATGGCTCAACTGATCGATCATGGCGAAAATGGTCATGACACCGAATTGCGCATCGTCCGGCCGCGCGCGATTCGGCACAATAATGTCAGCGACCTGCTCGATCCAGGCTTCGACCCGCACGGCGATGCGCCCGGAGCGGCCATGCTCAGCCTCGGCTTTTCGCTGCGGCTCGTCGACAATCTGGCGCGCGGGTGCGGCGGTGCGCTCAATATCGGTGCAAATGCCTTGACCTTGCAATTGCCGACCGGCCATGTGCAAAGTCAGGGCGGTGTTCAGGAGGGCTGAACGCCGTAGGGGACAGCCGGTGCGCCACAGGGGCAGGACATTTTATGTTAAGCCCACCTGATCCGCTGCAGCAGGCGACCTTCCCACCAGATTTCGGCACCCGCTTCCTCGTCACGATCGACACCGAAGAGGATTTTGACTGGAACAAGCCCTTTTCGCGCATCCACCATGGCCTGACGTCGCTCGGCCAGCTTGGTACCTGCCAGACCTTCTTTGCCAACCATGGCATCGCGCCGCTCTATCTGGTCGATTGGCCCGTCATCAACGATCCGGCGGCAGGCGCGCTGCTGCGCAACTTTGCCAACAGCGGCAAAGCCGACGTGGGAGCCCAGCTTCACCCATGGGTCAATCCGCCTTTCGACGAAGTCGTCAATGCCCGCAACAGCTATACCGGCAATCTCGCATTGGCCCTGCAGCGCGCGAAAATGGCCGCGCTGCGCGATCGGATTGCCGCGGTTATCGGCACCGCGCCGCTTGCCTTTCGCGCCGGTCGCTACGGGCTCGGCACACAGACAATGGCAATGCTCGCCGAATTGGGCTTTCGCTGCGATACATCGGTGCGCGCGGGGTTTGACTATCGTACCGGTCACGGTCCCGACTATCGCTTTTTCCCGCTGAAACCCTGGTGGAGCACGGTCCCCGGCGGCGTCCTCGAACTTCCGCTGACCACGGTTTTCCTGGGACTGGCAGATGAGGGTATCTATCACCGTTTGGCCCGCTTTGGACAAAGCGCGCTGTCGCTAGCCTCGCGACTCGCCGTGGCCGAACGTGTTGCGCTTACGCCTGAAGGCATTCCAGCGGAACGCGCCTGCGCGGCGATCGATACCGCGATCAACCTTGGCCTGCCGCTGCTCAATTTTTCCTTCCATTCCCCCTCGCTCGCTCCCGGCCATACGCCCTATGTGACCAGCAACGCCGAGGTAGTGGCCTTCTATGCCTGGTGGGACCAGGTGCTCGCCCATTTGGATCGCAAGAATGTCAGGCCAACACAGCTCAGCGAGGTTCTGGAAGCAGCTGCGCATGGCTGACGGGCGCGGGCTTGCCAAGCGCGCACTTGCTCCGCTAACGCGCTCACGTCCCTGACACGGGGGCCTGTAGCTCAATTGGTTAGAGCTGGCCGCTCATAACGGCTAGGTTGGGGGTTCGAGTCCCTCCGGGCCCACCATATCGGATGCCGAAGAAATATGGTCGGGGAGACAGGATTGCGCCTTCTCATCCAACATTTTCTAATGATTTTAGAAGGTTAGCGAGCGTTTTTCGGGTTACCTGCACCCTTACCAACACTCGCTTCACCGCAGTTTTTGAACGCTTTGCCGTACTTCCGTGGTCGCAGGCCGTTCCGTGCTGTTCCAGCGCGTCACCATCATAACAAACGCCGCACACGTTGCAATCCCGAGCAGAAATGCTCCCAAAATCCACTTGTTTTGCCGGTCTGCCGTTCGGGCTGATTCGACGAACCCGGACAACTCGCGGGTAATGGCGATGAAGCTGCTCTCGGCGCTTTGCAAGGACTGACGCTCGCTTGTGCGGGCCGCAGCACTCGCCGCATTGAGCTGAGCTGCCAGCTTATCGGGCGTCACCGTCAGGGCCGGTGCGTCGCGCAGCTTACGGTAGTGGTCCGCCAATGCCTGGGTCGCACCACGGATTTCCGCAAGCGTTTCGGTATAGTCGGGGATGTCGATCGTCGTCGGTGCCGCCGCAAGCTGCTGGACGGCGAGCCGCAGGGTCGTCACCTCCAATCGCAACGTGTCGAACGCCATCGCCGCTGGATCAATCGCGGCGGTCGTCACAGGCTCCTTTTCCATTGTTCGTCTCCTTTACATGCCGATGCCAAGGCCGCGTCCGCGACCAAGGCCAAATGCTTCATGAAGCTGATGGGCGATGCCGCCTGACCCGCTGGCGCGAAGGCCGAGTTCGATCTTGCGATTTCGCAGCAGGGAGTCGACCTGCGGGTCTCGCTCCAGGCTCTTCGCCATTGCCCCCATGCTGGCGGAGACGGCATCGGCGCGGCGGTAATTGCCGGTCTGGAACGCCTGATCGCGCTGGCGGTGCAGCCGCTGCCAATTCTCCACAAAGCGGTCGGCGCGCATGGCCGGGTTGGTGCGGATTTCAGCTTCAAGCTGCATTGCGCGAATGGCGTTGGCAGTGCGCCCGCTTGCTGCTTGCCCGACAAGTTCCGGCTGGCTGCGGAACGCCGCCGACAGGTCGCTGCCCGCCTCAGGGCGGATGTCGTTCAATCCGGCGAACGCTTTCTCCCGCGCCGCAAGCTGATGCGGCATGGGTTCCAGGCCCCTGGCGACGGCGCGCTCGAGGTCCGCCACGGCACGGGCGTAGCGTTCGACCCCACGCCCGATGTCGAGCGTTCCGGCTTTCGGCTTTTGCTCAATGACTAGAGCGTGCTGCGGTTCGAGCGCTGGCCGGAAGCTGGCGAAAATGCTTTTCGCCTTTTCCGGCACGATCTTGCGGACGATCTCCGTCACCCGCTCGCGGAACGAAATGCCGCGCCGCTCCGCGAAAGCGCGGGCCGGATCAACGTCCCGCTCGCGGGCATAATCCAGCGCCATATCCTTGGTCCGTTCACGCGACAGGCTGCGGGCCAACTTGCCAGCATCGGCAAAATCATCGCGGCCATAGTGCAGCGACACCGACTCACGGTGACGGGACAGCGCCACATAGCTGCTGTGCTGGTCCATCCCCGGCGTCGCCAGGACGTAAGCGCGGTCCACGGTGACGCCCTGCGATTTGTGGATCGTCGCGGCATAGCCGTGGTCGATATGGGCATAATCCTTCATGTCGAAGGCGACGCGGCGGCCATCGTCCAGCGCCACGGCCATGCCTTGCCTGCTGACCGATTGCAGTGTGCCGAGAGTGCCGTTCTTCACGCCAAGCTCGCGGTCATTGCGAAGGAACATAACGCGGTCGCCACTGGCAAAGCTGCGCTCGCCGCGTTCCACCTGCACGGCGATGTCTGAACCGAGTTCGCCATTCGCGCGCAGCCGATCGCGCGCCGCCATATTGAGTTCGCGCACCTCGTCGTTGGTGTGGGTCAGGATGATGCGGCTATCGTTTGGCGCGGCAATGCGGTCGGCATCCCAGGTCTCGATCGACGCCCCCCGCGCCGCCGCGCGCGTGTCGGCGGAATGGACCATGCCGCGTTCGGCATAGTCGCGAAGCGCGTCCCCCGTCCGCCCGGTGGCGAGCTGGCGCGTGGCATCGCGCTGCCAATCCTGATTTTGCCGCCTGATTTGGGTGATCTCGACGCCGCCCTGCCGTTCGGCGATCGAACGAAAGGCTGCACCCGCCTCAATCGCCTGCAACTGCTGTGGATCGCCAACCAGGACCAGTTTCGCCCCGGCCTCGTTCGCGGCTGACACCAGGCGCTCCATTTGGCGGGAGCCGATCATTCCCGCCTCGTCGATGACCAGCACATCACGCGAAGTAAGCAACTCGCGCCCTTGCGCCCATTGATGCTCCAGGCTGGCGATGGTCCGCGACGGAATTGCCGATCCGGCTTCAAGTCCTTCGGCGGCAATACCGGACAGCGCCGCGCCGCGAACCTGATAGCCCGCCGCTTCCCAAGCCTCGCGGGCGACACTCAGCATCGCCGACTTCCCCGTCCCGGCATAGCCGATGACGACACCCAGGTCTTTGCCGCCTGTGACATGATCAAATGCCGCGCGCTGCTCACCGGACAAGGCAAGGCCGCGCGCTTCTGCTGCTGCCATCGCGCGACCTTTTTCATGCTCGCCAACGCGGTGCCGCTCACGTTCGGCCATCGCCTGCGAAGCGCGCTCAAGCCGCGCTTCGACCTCGATCATGTCGCGGGATGTGAAACGGTCTTCGCCGCGCCCGTCCTTGCCCAGCGCGACCAGATCGGGCGAAGTCTGCACCCCAATCATCGCCCGATCGAATTGCTCTTTTCCCTCCGAATGACGATGCACGAACATCGCCAGATCGCGCTTGGTAAAGGTCGCTTGCTGACGGGTGATCGCGTCCAGCGCGATGTTCGGGTTGGCGATGATCCGCTCGCCATTGTGGCGGGCGATTTCGGCATGATCGGCGATGCGCTCAAGCTCAAGGCCATCGCTTACCATGCGTGATGCGGCGGGGCCGATCTTGTTCTGCGGGGCAAGGTCGATGCCCTGCTCCTTGAAACTGCGGTGGTCGATGCTGGCGTCGATGTCGAGCGCGGCCAGCCGTTCGTTGACGTGGCTCGCCCAGCGTTCGCGCCACTGCTCCAGCAGCTCGGTCTTGTTCCAATTGCGGACCTTTGCGCCGAACCCGCCTTCACTCACCTCGCGCATGGTGAGCATGACATGGGCGTGCGGCTTCGCCAGCCCATCCGCGCCGATATCCCAGTGGACATTGACGTCCGCGATCATGCCCCGTTCGACAAAGTCAGCCTGCACGAATTCGCGGGCCAGCTCGATCCCCTGCTGCTGGTTCAACTCGCGCGGAATGGCGAACTCGATCTCTCGGGCCAGTTGCGCGTCCTTGCGCAGCTCGGTCGCTTCGACCTCGTTCCACAAGGCCGACCGGTCGCCCATGCGTGCGGGCGCGCCATCGGGCAGCATTACCTCGGAATGGACGACGCCCGATTTATTGGTGAAATCATGATCGCGGTCGAGCCGGTCATCGTGCAGCCGGTCGGCGGAACGATAGGCGGCGGACGCCACCGCGCTCGATCCGTTCGCGCGGGAAATGACTTTGGCCGAGAAGTGATAGATCGCCATAACGGCAATCCAGCTACATCACTCAAGCGACGTCGGCACGACGTATAAGCGCGCCCTCACAGGATAAAATCCTGTTCGGGACCGCCGTGTTCCAGCGCGCTCCGGCAACAGGGAAGCCATTCGCACGGCTGCGATTTATGATGGCCCTATCACGAACCGATGGAGCCAAACATGCGCAAACCAAGAGATTTCGATTCGGAACTGCAAGCCCTGACCCAAAAGGCCAAGCAGCTCAAAAGCCGCAAGGTGTTGCAGCTTGGCGAGCTGGTGATCGCCACCGGAGCCGATGCGCTCGATCCCGAAACCCTGACCGGCGCGCTTCTCGGCGTGGTCAAATCCAAGGATGCGAAAGAACGGGAGGCGTGGCGGGCAAGCGGCGCGGCGTTCTTTCAAAGGCAGTCGCGCAAGGCTGATCGCGGAACTCCGGCAAACACTGGCAGCAATCAAGCGAGCCAGGGCGATGATGAACGGCGTTGAAGCCAGCCAGCGCCGGACCGACACGCGCCAATGGGTCACGGATCGCCGCGAACGAACCCGCCATCTGATCGAGCTTGGCGGCCTGGTGCAAAAGGCTGGACTGGTCGAGCTGACCGATGATGACCGCGCGGTGATGCTGGGCGCATTCCTTGCCATCGCTGCCAAATTGCAGAGCGACGACCGCGAACAGGCGCTATCGCTGTGGCGGCGGCGCGGTCAGCGGGCATTCGTCGATGATCGTCCCCACGGCTCCATGTGAGCACGAACTACGCTTCTAACTCAGCTGTCGAGTTAACATGCTGCTCGCTGGTGTTGCTGCTCAAAGGGAACGGAAAAAAGTCAAACCTGAATCTCAAAGCGCCCAATCGATAGCAATCGTATTGGCTTGCTCCAGAACAAGATCAACGGCTGCCTTTTGCAAGTCGGGCGGATAACCATACCGGGCCAGCAGCTTGCGAACCTCAATCCGCATTTTTGCTCGGACGCTCTCCTTCTGCGTCCAGTCTACCGTCACAGTGCTTCGGATGGTCTGGACCAGAAGCTGGGCAAGGGTACGGAGCGTTTCGCGCTCCATCAAATCTCGGGCTGAACCGTTCTCGGCTAAGGCATCGTAAAAGGCCAATTCCTCTGGGGCCATGCCTAGCTCTTCACCGCGCTTAGCGGACGCAGAAACATCGCGGGCTAGAGAAATCAGCTCATCAATCACCTGCAAACTGTCGACTGCCCGGTTGTGGTAGCGGGTCAGCACATCGTCCAGCCGATCACTCAGCTTGCGCGCTTCAACGATGTTTAGCCGTTCACGCGCCTTGATATTCCCCTGCAAAAGCCTTCGTAGGGTCTCAACAGCAAGATTGGGTTGCTTTGTCTCTTTCACTTCCAGCAGGAAATCATCCGACAGGATCGCAAGATCGGGCTGTTGAAGCCCTGCATCCTTGAACACGTCGAGAATACCATCCGACATCACCGCCTGAGACATGAGCTGGCGGATTTCCTGCTCAATGGCCTGCCTGCCGCGCCCCCCCTTACCGGACGTGTATTTGAGGAGGTTGGCCCGCAAGGCGACAATGAGTGCCACCTCGTGCCGCCTGGCCGATGCCCGCTCGTCACCCGCTGCGATGGCGAATGCTGCTTCGGCCTGCGTCGCCAGATCAATGAACTCGGCACGGTGATCGTTGGATAGGATTTCCTCAAGGCATTGCTTGAGGATGGTCAGGCGAACGGTTGGTTCAGCATCGAAAAAGGCATTCCAGTTGACCTTGCCCAGCAAGGCGAGCGCGGACTCAACCTTGCTGAGAAGCTGCCGCACTGCCTCATCCATATTGAGGCTGACTTGCTCCTGATCGCGGGCGCTATACTGCGCCAGTGCGGCCCGCAGTTCCGCACCAATGCCAAGATAATCGACGATCAGCCCGCCCGGCTTGGAGCCGAAAACCCTGTTGACCCGCGCTATGGCTTGCATGAGGCCATGCCCACGCATCGGCTTGTCGATGTAGAGCGTGTGCAGCGAGGGCGCATCAAAGCCGGTCAGCCACATGTCACGCACAATCACCAGATCGAAGCCGGATGATGGGTTCTTGAAGCGGTCTGCTACCTCCTCAAGCCGCGATTTGGTGCGGATATGCGGTTGCATGGCTTGCGGATCAGAATTGTTGCCGGTGATGACAACTTTCATCATCCCGTCGCTGTCTTCGGCAGGGTCAGCGCCAACCCAGTCGGGGCGAAGGCGGGCAATTTCATCATGGAGCTTAACGGCAACATCACGGCTGATTGCCACGATCATGCCCTTGCCGCCGCCCATCGCCAGTTTGCGCTCTTCAAAATGGGCGACAATATCGGCGGCAACCGTCTCAATCCGCTCTTTGGAGCCGACAATTTCCTCAAACCGGCTGAACTTCGCTTTCAACTGTTCGGCGGCGCGCACGTCACTGCCTTCGGTCAGCTCCTCGGCCAGCGCGTCCAACTCATCGCGTTGCTCTGCATCCAGCCGAAGCATTAGCTTGGCCAGACGGGCGGAATAGTGAATCGGCACGGTTGCCTTGTCGATGACCGATTGGGTCATGTCGTAAGTGTCGATCACGTCACCGAACACCGCCGCCGTGCTGCGATCCTTTTCGTCAATCGGCGTGCCGGTGAAGCCGATGAAGGTGGCGTTTGGCAGAGCTTGGCGGAGATATTCGGCAAAGCCGACTTCCTCACGCACTTCATCGCCGCGTGTCACGAAGCGCCGGTTGAGGCCATATTGCGAACGGTGCGCTTCATCGGCAATCACGATCACGTTGCTGCGATCAGTAAGCAACGGATGCTCGCCATCATCACCGCGAAACCGCTGTATTGTCGTGAACACCAGCCCGCCAATATCGACCTTGAGCAGTTCCCGCACCGCCGCCACGGTTTCAGCGTTGCGCGGCTCACCACGAATGGCGCTACCGTGGGCGGCGAAGGTCTTGAAGAGCTGATCGTCCAAATCGTTGCGGTCCGTCACCACAACAATCGTTGGGTTCTTGAGCTTCTTCGCCAGTTGGAGCTGGCGGACATAAAACAGCATGGTCAGCGATTTGCCGCTGCCTTGCGTATGCCAGACCACGCCGCCCTTGCGATGCCCGCCTTCACCAGCCGCCTTCACCGTTGAGGAAAGCGCCCGCCGCACGGCGTGGAACTGGTGATAGCCAGCCAGCTTCTTCGATTTGACCACGCCATCGGCCATTTCAAAGGTGGTGTAATCGAAAGCCAGGTCCAACAGCCGCGCCGGATCGAACGCACCCTTGATGAGCACTTCCAGCTCTGCCCGGCCAAAATCGTCATGCTTTTCGCCGTCAATGGTCCGCCACGGCTGGAAACGGTCCAGCCCGGACGTCAGCGAGCCGATGCGTGCTTCCATCCCGTCACTGATGACCAGCGC
>JACEST010000048.1 GCA_013911715.1 Sphingopyxis sp.
CAAGGAAACCTGGGTGAACGGCCAGCGCCGTTATGTGCGCGAGCAATGAACGAGCCGACGCGCCGCAAAAGCAAACGTCGCCGCGACCCCGCTCCGCTCGCCAACCATGTCGATGTCGCCATTGTCGGTGCAGGCGTTTTCGGTGCCTGGACAGCGTGGCATTTGGTCAAGGCGGGGCTGAAAGTCCGGCTGTTCGACGCCTATGGCGCGGGCCATGCGCGCAGCTCGTCGGGCGGCGAAAGCCGTGTCATCCGCATGGCCTATGGCGCGGACGCCATTTATTCGGCGATGGCGGCCGAATCGCTGCCCTATTGGCAGGCGCTGTCCGACAGCGCGAGCGCACCGATTTTCCACCAGACCGGCGTGCTGTGGTGGGCACCCGGCACCGACGCCTATTCGGCGCAGTCGCTGGCATGGCTGGCAGGCAGCAACACGCCGCACGAGAGCGGCGATGCCAATTGGCTGCAAAACCGCTGGCAGCAGATTCGCTTTTACAACAATGAGCGCGGGATTTTTGAAACGACCGCTGGCGCACTGATCGCCGGGCGCGGCGTGCAGGAAGTGGTCGCGGATAGCGGACTGACTGTCGAGCGCATCGTCATGCCCGCACCGCTGCCGGAAAAGAGCCGCGCCACCCATCACCTCCCCGATGGCGGGACGGCGGACCATCTGGTCTATGCCGTCGGCCCCTGGCTCGCCGAGCTGTTCCCGCAACAACTCGGCGGGCGCATTGTCGCGACGCGGCAGGAGGTGATGCACTTCGGCGCGGCGCAGGGCGACAACCGCTTCGCCGCGCCGCAGCTTCCCGTCTGGGCCGATTTCAACAATGGCGCGATTGTCTATGGCATCCCCGATATCGAGGGTCAGGGGTTCAAGCTGGCGTTCGACACCCACGGCCCGGCGATCGACCCCGACACCCACGACCGGCGGGTCAGCGAAGCGGGGGTCGCGGCGGCGCGCAAATATCTCGCCGTGCGTTTCCCCGCGCTGGCCGACGCGCCGCTGATCCACAGCCGCGTGTGCCAATATGAAAATAGCTCGAACGGCGACTTCCTGATCGACCGGCTGCCGGGGGCCGAGCGGGTATGGTTGGTCGGCGGCGGATCGGGGCATGGCTTCAAACACGGCCCGGCAGTGGGCAAGCGCGTCGCGGCGCATGTGCTGGATGCGGCGCTGGCGGTAGAGCCCAGGTTTTCGCTGGCAACCAAGGGCACGGTCGCGGCGCGGACAGTGTTTTAGGGAGCCACCTTCGCACCTTACCCCGTCTGTCCTGAGCTTGTCGAAGGACTGTCCTTTTCTTCTCCCATGGATAAGTATGAACGGCCCTTCGACAAGCTCAGGGCGAACGGGGTTAAATTATGGGTCTGGGCCAATGCCACAACATCGCCGATTTCCGCACCCTCGCCAAACGCCGCCTGCCCTGGCCCGTGTTCGATTATATCGACGGCGCGGCGGACGACGAAATCACCCGCACCCGCAACCGCACCAGCTTCGACGATTGCGACCTCGTCCCGCGCGTGCTCGCGGGCGTCGAACAGGTCGACATGCGGACCACCTTGTTCGGGCGCGAACTCGCCATGCCGCTGTTCCTCTCCCCCACCGCTCTGCAACGCCTGTTCCACTGGCAGGGCGAATGCGCGGTGCTGCGCGCGGCGGCGAACGCGGGGACGATGGCAGGGATCAGCAGTCTCGCCACTATCAGCCTCGCCGAAGCAGGCGCACTGACCGGCGGCCCCAAGTTGTTCCAGCTCTATGTCCACAAGGATGAAGGACTGAACCATGCGATGCTGGAGGCCGCGCGCGCCGCGAAGTTCGACGCCGTCGCGTTGACCGTCGACACCATCGTCGGCGGCAACCGCGAACGCTGCCTGAAATCGGGCTTCACCTCGCCGCCGCGCTTCACGCCGGGCAATATGCTCTCCTATGCGATGAAACCCGGCTGGGCCCTTAACTATGTGCTTCGCGAGAAATTCAGCCTGCCCAACCTTGCCACGCATGTCGCCGTGGGTTCGAGCGTGCCTAGATCGGTCGCCGATTATTTCTCAACCATGCTCGACCAGAGCCTCGACTGGCGGCGCGCCGAGGCAATCCGCAAGGCGTGGGACGGCCCCTTTTGCCTGAAAGGCATTATGGCGGTCGAGGATGCCCGCCGCGCGGTCGATATTGGTGCCACCGCGATCATGGTGTCGAACCATGGCGGGCGGCAACTCGACGGCAGCCGAGCACCCTTCGATGCGCTCGCCGAAATTGTCGATGCGGTTGGCGACCGGATCGAGGTGATCTGCGACGGCGGCATCACGCGCGGCACCCATGTGCTGAAGGCGCTGTCGGTCGGGGCGAAAGCCTGCTCGGGCGGACGGCTCTATCTTTACGCGCTCGCTGCGGCGGGCGAGGCAGGCGTGGCCCGCGCCATCGGCCTGCTGCGCGCCGAAATGGAGCGCGGAATGAAGCTGATGGGCGCGAAGTCGCTCGCCGATCTGTCGCGCGACAATTTGCGCTGGCGGTAAACCGCGTCATTGCGAGGAGCGCAGCGACGAAGCAATCCAGAGGCGGCACAGGGCAGCTCTGGATTGCGTCGCTTCGCTCGCAATGACGGCTTTTAGGCGGCCACCTCTTTCTTCCCCAACCCGCTCCAATCGACATTTCGCGTCATGTACATCACCCCGGCGAGCGCAAAGAACATCAGCACCGATCCGATCAGCAGCGAATAGGCCTCCAGATTGAGCAGCACATAGAGCAGCGCATAAAGCCCGGTCAGCAGCGCCGCGAGGAACCGCGCACGCTTCCAGCTTTTGAGCACAGCTGCGCTATAGGCCGACAGCAAGCCGATAATCGCCGCCGATGCGAGCAGATAGGCAAAGGTAAAGCCAATCACTTCGGCAAAGGCGAGCAGCAGCACGAAGAACAGCACCAAGGCCACCCCGGTCAGCAGATACTCCGCCGCCGCAACGCGTGCGCCGCCGATGATGTCGAACATCAGAAAGGCGACAAAGGTAAAGCCAATGAACAGGAACCCATATTTGATCGCGCGGTCGACCTGGCTGTAGAGGTTGACCGGTTCGATCAGGCTGATGGTCACGGCCTTTGCACGATCGGCGGAGGCTTCGCCGGTCTCGCCATCGACGGGCCTGCCTAGATCTTCGGTCAATAGCTGAGCTTGCCCCAATGCAAGGTTTGAAATGGCATAAGTGGCGGAAAAGCCATCGTCGCGCACCATGCGCCTGATCGGCAGGAAATCGCCACCAAAGCTGGGGTTGGGCCATACCGATTTGACAGTGTAGCGCGTGTCCACGCCGCGCGGGACCAGCCGGAAATCGCCAAGGCCGCGCACGCCGATTTTGTACGCCAGCTCGAGCGGTGCGCCGCCGCTCCAATCGATGAAGCCAAAGGTCCCCGAACTGCCACTCGACACCAGCCCCTTGCCCGGTTGCAGCGCGACCGCACTTCCATTTATGGTCAAGCTGTTGCCGTCAATCAAGCCGCGCGCGTCGCTGATCCCCAGCCGCACCTCGGCGCGGTCGAGCAACAACGCTTCGCGCGCCACGCCATAGCGCGCCAGATCGGCGGGCAGCGCAAAACCCGCGGTGCCGACTATGCGGCTTTCATAGACGACGGTCTCGTAAATCGCTTTCTTGCGTTTGTCGGGCTTGATCGTGACATCGGCGCTATTGCTGAGCGGCGAGAGGAACAGTTCGCGCACCCGCGTCACATTGCGCGTCACATTGCGGCCGTTTTCGGACACCGACTCTTCCTCGGTCGCTCGATAAGGAATGACCAGCACTGGCCCGGCAATCGTCTGTGACCCGCCCCACCCCTCGCCAATCGCCGCCTGCGCGGTTTCGGCCTGCTGCTGGCGGTCCCACACGAGGCCATAGACCATCAGCAACGGCACCATCAGCGCGACCGCGATCAGCACTGCGATGGCCAGCTTGACGCCGGGGCTGCGTTCAGGGCGCGGCGGGATTGCATTTGTCGGGGAAGCGGTGAGGTCAGTCACGTGGCATTCTCCAGGCCATTCAACTCACCGACGAAATTGCACGGTTCGTCGTATCAGGCAAGCGGAAAAATTGCAACGGACCGCGAACAACAAAAAACCCCCGCCGAAGCGGGGGCTTTCCTTTGCGAATATGCCTGCGGGTTAAAAGCTGATTCCAAAGGTCAGGACCAGCGAAGCATCAGACAGCGTATCAATTTCGGGGATACCGCTTTCTTCAACGTCGGTGTCGATATAGCGAATGCCAAGCGTCGTCGGACCCACCGCGAAATCGGCGCCCAGCGACCAATCGAGATAGTTACCGCCAGAGGCCAACGCGCCCAGCGCGCCGTCGGTATAGCCCACCGAACCGACCAACGTCACCGGCGTATCCGGGATCGACGTCGACAAGCCAAAGCCAAGATAGAGATTGTCTTCGTCGCCGAGCGAAGATTGCTCCCAGCTGTACCCAACGGTTCCCGTGGCCGTCACCGGGCCAATATCATGGCTGAGTTTGACGATGGTTTCCCAATAATCGCTGGGGCCGGCAGCATTGTCGCCGTCGGGATACCAATAATAGGTGAGCCCGACATCAAGGTTGGTGCCTTCGGCGATATCGGTATTATAGCCACCATAAAGATCGATCTCGACCTCGCCAAAGAGCGGCGTATCATCCAGATTTGAACCCCACGCCCCGACATAAAAGCCGCTCTCGTGGCTGACCGTAAGCGTGGGCTGAACCGCGATGTCTTCGTCCGACAGCGATACGCCGCGGAAGCGATAGTCGGTGGTCACAGCGACGCCGCCCGAAATGGTGATGGGGCCGCTTTCTTCCTCTGCATCCTGCGCGAAAGCAGGCGAAGCGGCGGTCGCGAGCAGCAGGCCCGCAAGAACGGCAAAAGACTTCTTCATGGGTTGATCCCCTTCTTCGTTACAAAACCGGATCGTCCCGCCTGCGTCAACCGGACATGCCATCATTTCAATCTGGGCGGGCACATGCCGACTTACGACGATAAAGTTGCGCAAATTGGTGCGGCGCACAAACAAAAATGCGTTCATGACGAATTCGGTGTCACCACTGTGACATTGCCGCAACAAATGGCGCAAGCCAACTCGCCGCTTTGCGGCGGCAGGCCGAGCCGCTAATGGAGGCACATGAGCGATCACAACCCCAGCCTGCGCCCCTGGCGCGACATCCACCGTCGCCAGTGCCGCCAGATCATGGTGGGCCGTGTCCCGGTCGGCGGCGGCGCGCCGATCACCGTCCAGACGATGACCAACACGCTGACCAGCGATCCCGTCGCGACCATCAACCAGATCCGCCGCTGCGAAGAGGCGGGCGCCGACATCATCCGCGTGTCGTGCCCCGATGTGGAATCGACCGCCGCGCTGGGCCAGATCGTGCGCGCGGCGCGTGTGCCGATCGTCGCCGACATCCATTTCCACTATAAACGCGCACTCGAAGCCGCCGATGCGGGCGCGGCATGCCTGCGCATCAACCCCGGCAATATCGGTAGCAGCGAGCGCGTCGCAGAAGTCGTCCGCGCCGCCAAGGCCAATGGCTGCGCGATCCGCATCGGCGTCAACGCAGGGTCGCTCGAACGCGACCTGCTCGAAAAATATGGCGAGCCCTGCCCCGAGGCGCTGGTCGAAAGCGCGCTCGACCATATCAAGCTGCTCCAGGACCATGATTTTCACGAATATAAGGTCGCGGTTAAGGCGTCGGACGTGTTCCTGGCCGCAGCGGCCTATCAACAACTCGCCGAAGCCGTCGATTGCCCGTTGCACTTGGGGATTACCGAGGCAGGCGGGCTGATCGGCGGCACGGTCAAATCATCGATCGGCATGGGCAGCCTGCTGTGGTTCGGCATCGGCGACACCATCCGCGTGTCACTGTCGGCCGAACCCGAAGAGGAAGTCCGCGTCGGCTATGAAATCCTCAAAGCGCTCGGCCTGCGCACCCGCGGCGTCCGCGTCGTCAGCTGCCCCAGCTGCGCGCGCCAGGGTTTCGACGTCATCCGCACCGTGCAGCGCCTTGAAGACGCGCTCAGCCACATCAAGACCCCCATGTCGCTCTCGGTCCTCGGCTGCGTCGTCAACGGCCCCGGCGAGGCGCGCGAAACCGACATCGGCATCACCGGCGGCGGCAACGGCAAGCATATGGTGTACATGTCGGGCGTGACCGACCACCATGTCGAGGACGCTGACATGGTGGGCCATATCGTCAAGCTGGTCGAGGCGAAGGCGGCGGAGATTGATGCGGGGACTAGCGTGAGCATGGATGTGGCTCACGGCAAGGCGGCTTGATGACGACATTGCTATTCTTTGCAGCGCTTACCACCGAAGCGCCATTCCCGGAGCGCACTCCGGGCATGATTGAAGCATGTATTTACGCTGCGCTTGTCGCCGACAATGTGACCAAAGAACGCGACGATTACAAATATATATGTGGCGGCGAAGTAGCGCAGCAACTTTGGGATTACCTCGAAAATGCCAAGGTTGAAGCGTCGGAACAGACGACGGAAAACGGCGTCTGGTCATCACGCTATTTTCCGCTGGGGGGATGCTTCAAACGCGTGCAAAACGTCGATGGTTCAGTCGCGACCAGCGGCCTGAGTTGCACAGTTTGGATTCCTTATCGCATACCGAAAAACCGATAGCCTGCCGAGATCGAGCGTCCGAAAGTGACTTAGAAATACAAGCGTCGCATTGACATCTTGCCGATCCACGAAATTTGATTTTTTCTAGAAATCAGCTAGCGTATTCTAGAAGGAATCATTGCCATGGGCCTGAGCATCAAAAATAACGAAACAGAGGCGAAAATTCGCCGTCTGGCGAAGGCCCGTAAAATGAGCATGACCGCCGTGGTCACGCTCGCGATCGACAATGAACTAGCGAAAGAGCCTAAGCCTAAAAAAGACCCGGAAAAAGTCATGGCGGCCATTCGTGAAATTCAGGCACGGGTGGCAAAGCTTCCTGCCATCGATCCAACCGTCAATGCGGACGATTGGATGTATGACGACAACGGGATGCCACATTGATCGTTTGCGACTCATCGCCTCTTGCATCGATTTTGCTTGGCGAGCCCGATGCCCACAATTTTCTGTCGATCCTTGCACGGTCCGATCGCCTCCTCATTGGCGCACCGAACAAGCTGGAGGTGTCGATGGTCATGGGCGGGCGTTACGGCCCGGATGGCATTGTCGAGCTGAATTTACTGATAGAAGCGAATGACATTGAAGTGGTAAGTTGGACCAGCGAACTCGCTGACGCCGCTGCGGAGGCCTTTCTGCGATTTGGGAAAGGCCGTCACCCCGCCAAACTCAATTTCGGCGACTGCATGGCCTATGCACTGGCGAAGTCGCTCGATGCGCCGCTGCTCTACAAGGGCGATGATTTTGCCAGAACGGACATCCGCAGCGCACTGTGACCCCCTCCATCCGCCCCGCCGCGCGCTCTTATGCCGCGGCGATCATTGCCGAGATCGCTGGCGTGCCGCAGGGTTTCGCCCTCTTCGTCCACAATTTTTCGACCATGGATGTGGCGCATGGCAAGGCGGCATAGGTCTGTTGCTTGCTATCAGGTCTTGTGTTAGCCATTGGTACCTAAGGAGCGAGTCATGTCCTACCACGCCAAAGTCATCAAAGGTGGCAAGATCGTCATTCCGGCTGAATTCCGGCATGCACTGGGGTTTGAGGAAGGCGATTCACTGGTTGTAGATCGCGAAGGCGATACGATCGTGCTGAAATCCCAGGCCAGCATGCTCAAGGACATCCGGGCCAAAGTGAAATCCCGGCTCAAAAGGCCGCTGACGCTCGATTCCTATCTCGAAGAAAAATGGGCTGAAACGGACAGCGAATGAGTTTCATGCTCGACGCTTCCGCTGTGTTGGCGGTGCTGCTCGAAGAGCCCGGTGGCGACTTTGTTTTCGAACAGATGCGCGGTTCGCATATGTCTGTCGTCAATCTTAGCGAAGTCTATGCAACGCTCATGGACTATGGAATGACATTCGAAGAGGCGCAGGACATTGTTGATCCCTTGCCGGTCCGAATCAGAACATTTCGTGATGGTCATGCGTGGCAGACTGCCAAACTCAGACCTTTGACAAAAAAATTTGGCCTTTCCTTGGGCGATAGGGCTTGCATAACACACGCCATGTTTGAAGCCCTTCCGATCTTGACGAGCGACCGCCGAATGGCAGCTGCAAAAGACGTGCTCGGCATGGACATCCGCCTGATCCGCTGACCCATGACCCCCACCATCCGCCCCGCCACGCGCGCCGACTTGCCCCTCATCGCGCAGTTCATCCGCGACCTCGCGGCCTATGAAAAACTCAGCCACGAGGTGCGTTTTGATGAGGCAACGCTCGCCGACCGCCTGTTCGGCCCGCGCCCCTATGCCGAGGTCATCATCGGCGAATTGGACGGCTCACCGCAGGGTTTCGCCCTCTTCTTCCACAATTTTTCGACCTTCGAAGGTCGCCCCGGCATTTACCTGGAGGATTTGTTCGTCCGCCCCGAAGCGCGCGGATCGGGCCTCGGCAAGGCACTCCTCACCCACCTCGCCAAGCTGGCGGTGGAGCGCGATTGCGCGCGGCTCGAATGGGGCGTGCTCGACTGGAACACGCCCAGCATCGGCTTCTACCAGTCGCTCGGCGCAAAATTGATGGACGAATGGACGGGGATGCGCGTCGATGGCGATGCGCTGATCACATTGGCAGGAGCATAGTGATGCGAATGATTTTGGCGCTGGCCGCGGCATTGGCGCTGGCAAATCCCGCCGCCGCACAGACGAACCGCACCGGCGACCGCATCGACGGCGTCGCGGTGATCGACCGGCTCGACGCCAATGACCTTGGCCCCGGCGAGGTCCACCGCTTCTGGTTCCGCACCGGCGATACCGCGCTGGGCCAGGCGTGGCATGTGCCTGTCGTGGTGGTCAAAGGTGCCAAGCCCGGCCCGCGCCTGCTGCTCACCGCCGGCATCCACGGCGATGAACTCAATGGCATCGCCGTCATCCACCGCCTCGCCCGCGACCTTGATACCAAGGCGCTCAGCGGGTCGCTGGTCATGGTGCCGGGGCTCAACACGCCGGGGCTCAACAACAGCACCCGCGCCTTCACCCCGCGCGGCGGCACCGGCGGCGAAAATCTCAACCGGGTGATGCCGGGCAAGGATGTGCCGGGCAGCAATTTGATCGACGTCTATGCCCATAGGCTGTGGCACCGGCTGATGCGCCCAAACGCCGACCGGATGATCGACCTGCACACCCAGTCGCGCGGCACCAGCTATAATCTTTATGCCTTCGTGAGCTCGCCTGAAGCGCGTGAGATTGCCGAGGCGATTGCGCCAGACACCATCCGGCTCGACCCCGGCCAGCGCGGCACGGTGGAAAATGAAATGGTCCCCGCCGGCGTCCCCGCCATCACGCTCGAACTCGGCGCGCCCGAGGTTTGGGACCAAGCGATGATCGCACGCAGCCACGACGGGATATTGCGCGTGCTGGCGAGCATGAAGATGCTCCCGGCCAGCGCCGCGCCGCCCGCGCGCGCCACGCCCTTCGTCGCCAACAATCAGGTGCAACTGCGCAGCCCGCACGGCGGCTGGGTGACGCTGCATGTCCGCCTGAACGATATGGTGGCCAAGGATCAGCCGGTCGCCACCATCGCCGACGCCTTCGGCCAGGGCCGCGTCACGCTGACCGCGCCAGTCGCGGGCCAGATCGTCTCGGTCAGCACCGACCCGCGCAATGATGTGGGCGATATGGTCGCGCGCATCGGCTATTTTGACCCCGATCCGAAGTGTGCGGCGGGGTGTTGAGGGCAAACACAGGTCGACAACAAAGAGTTTGCCGTAGCGTCCAGAACATGGTTACCTCTGCCTCCGGGGCGCATCAACCAGAGCGATTTTGACGCATGCCGCAGCACTGCAAGCGGCGGCGACAGGCGCTTGATGCAGGAAGACGCGAAATGACAAAGAATCTTCTGGCCGCCGCTGCGGCCTTTACGCTTGCGTTCGGATTTTCGGCCACAACCCACGCCCAGATGCCGACCTGGTCGACCGAACAAATGGGTGCATGGAAAGTCGTTTCCGACAGCTGGGTCGACGATGTCGCCCAGAACGGCAAGTGGCCGGGCGAATATGCCGATCCGCAATTCATTACCTGGTCGACCGATTCACCCTCACCGCGCAACCGCGACGGCGCGATCCGCTGGACCCGCTTCAACGAAAAGCAGGGCAAAGTCCTCCACTATGAAATCACGCCGCAGGCGATTGCGCTGTCGGGCAACACGGCAGTGGTGTCCTATACCTTGCTGATCGTGACCCAGCAGGGCACCGACAAGCCCGATCATGACCAGGAAGCGATCACCGAAACGCTGGTGCGATCGGGCGGCAGCTGGAAATATCTGTCATCGGTCAGCTTTCCGCTGGATTGAAAGGGGCTTGGATTGATCAACGCTAGGCCGGGAACACGTTATTCCGTGTCCCCGGCCAGCAGGAGAGCGGGGTTTGGGAGTTAAGTAAAGTGTCACCGTTACCGCTCTTACTCCTTGCTGAGAGGGCCAACAAATGATTCACTTTCGCCACATTCTCCTTGCGGTCGCCTGCCTTGGTAACAGTGGCAGTGGCAAAAGTGATGCTCCCTTTGACGTAGTCGTGCCTAACCTCCTAATTCACAGCGATAGTGTGCGAATTTACACATACGATAAGCTTTCAGAAGTTAAGGTGGATGAGACGTTGGTGCGAAGAAGGCCTTCGTCAACGAAACTTCTTATATGTGGCAATTCATGCCTTACCATCTTGACATCAAATAACAAAATTCCAAATATGTCAAGTGTGATTGAAGTTTCCAAGTGCACCGGGGATGTTGATGCCGTTATGGATTTGATGAAGGGAAGACGATACATTGGCACAATTATTTTTATGTCTGCCGGGCATTGCTTAAAGATTGATGAAAGATTTTTTTATACTGCTAATTCGGTTGATCTATTCATATAAAATGTGATGGTAATTACGTAATTGATGCTGGGTTACGGGGAGTTACGGTGACGTTGGGATTACGGAATTACGGTGACACTTTGGAATTACGGTGGGAATTACGGTGACACTTTACTTAGGGAATTACGGTGACACTTTACTTAACCCCCAAACTCTCCTGACCGCACCCTCGGACGGGGACACGCAATAGCATGTCCCCGAGCGCGCCTCCCCTCTGCGGACCTCTGCGCCTCTGCGCGAAACCACTTTGCCCGTTGAATTACGGTGGAATTACGAATTACGGCGCCACTTTACTCAGGTTACGGGTTACGGTGGGGTTACGGTGGTTACGGTGCCACTTTACTCAGTGGTTACGGTGCCACTTTACTCAATCCCCAAACTCCTCGCCCGCTAAACGGGGACACGGAAAACCGTGTCCCCGGCCGTGCGCCTCCGCGTCCTCCGCGTCTCCGCGCGAAACCCATTTTTCGCTGTCCTACAGGCGCGTGATCTGGCTAGCCTCTATGGATGACACACCGCCCATCCCAGCCCGTTCCGCCCGCTATCATCACTAAAGGATACAAAGGATATAGTTTTGCTGCATCTGGCGGTGTCTTTTGTAGCTTTAAGGGTTTGGTTGGTGCGGCAACGAGTGTGCAAAAGCGAGTGAAGTTGCGTAGTTTTCCGGGGCTTTCCAA
The DNA here is from genome assembly GCA_013911715.1 of Sphingopyxis sp. Lineage (GTDB taxonomy): Bacteria > Pseudomonadota > Alphaproteobacteria > Sphingomonadales > Sphingomonadaceae > Sphingopyxis. The sequence goes on from JACEST010000048.1 coordinate 11,649, forward strand.
AGATCATGCCATGACTGCAAAGTTGGATGTATCGGTGAACCCTTCGGCACTGCTCAGGACAGGCTTTGGTGAAGTTTGGGCGGCAGCAAATCCTCCCCAGCCTGTCCCCGCGAATGCGGGGAGGGAGGTGGCAGCGCGTAGCGATGACGGAGGGGTCGGGTGCAGCATGGCTCTTTACCTCGCAGCCAAGCACGACCGCGCCCGGCCCCTCCGACCCCTGCGGGGCCACCAGTGGCGGGTCGTCCGGTCCCCCGGACCGGACTTGGATTGCCGGGGGCAACCCAACCCGACACTCGTTCCGGGGAGGATTTGCGGGTCTCCGCACCCCATGCTAAGCGCCCGCGCGCCATGACAGCTTACCAATCCAGCCTGATGCGCCTGCTCGACGAGCGCGGCTATATTCACCAGACCACCGATGCGGCGGGGCTCGATGCGCTCGCCGCCAAACAGATTGTCCCCGGCTATATCGGTTTCGACGCGACCGCGCCCAGCTTGCACGTCGGCAGTCTGGTCCAGATCATGCTGCTGCGCCGCCTGCAACAGGCGGGGCACAAGCCGATTGTGGTGATGGGCGGCGGCACGACGCGGATTGGCGACCCCACGGGGCGCGACGAGAGCCGCAAGATGCTGACCGACGCCGTGATCGACGCCAATATCGCGTCGATCCGCACCATTTTTGCCCGGCTGCTGCGCTTTGGCGACGGGCCCACCGACGCCATCATGGTCAACAACAATGATTGGCTGGGCCAGCTGGGCTATATCGAGCTGCTGCAAAGCGTTGGCACGCATTTCACGATCAACCGGATGCTGACCTTCGACAGCGTTCGGCTGCGGCTCGAGCGCGAGCAGCCGATGACGTTTCTTGAATTCAACTACATGATTTTGCAGGGTTATGATTATCGCCATCTGGCCCAGAATCACGGCGTGCGGCTCCAGATGGGCGGGTCCGACCAGTGGGGCAATATTGTGAACGGCATAGAGCTCGGCCGCCGCATGGACGGGACCGAACTTTATGGCGTCACGACGCCGCTGCTTACCACCGCCAGCGGGGCCAAGATGGGCAAGAGCGCGGCGGGCGCGGTGTGGCTGAACGACGATGCGCTGCCGCATTATGATTTCTGGCAATATTGGCGCAACACCGACGACCGCGATGTCGGCAAATTCCTGCGGCTGTTCACCGATCTGCCGCTGGAGGAAATTGCGCGGCTGGAGGCGCTCGAAGGCGCCGAGATCAATGCGGCGAAGAAGGTGCTGGCCGACGCGGTGACGACGCTGTGCCGCGGCGCGGAAGCCGCCGATTCCGCGGCGTCAACCGCTGTCCAGACCTTTGAGCAAGGCCATGCCGGGGGCGATTTGCCGACGGTGACCACCGGGGCGGAGGGCATGACCATCGTCGATGTGCTGCGCGCGCTCGGTTTCGCCGCGTCGAACAAGGAAGCGCGGCGCAAGCTCGACGAGGGCGCGGTCAGGGTCGACGGCACCGTCGTGCGCGACCCGGCAGCGCGCGTTACCCCGGGCGAAACCGCCGTTCCGGTCAGCCTGGGCGCCAAGCGCCATGGCCTTGTCTCGCGTTGAACCACCCCAGATTCACTGGCCAATTTTAACGCTTTATTAGTGTGATCTGGGCCACTGTCCTCCCGAAACAATTTCGGGACGCGTAGCATGAACAAAGTCGACCCCACACGCGCCACCTATAATGGCCTCGATCAGCGCATCGCGCCGCGCAGCGACATTTATTGCCGCCTGCCGTTCATCCTGGCC
>JACEST010000049.1 GCA_013911715.1 Sphingopyxis sp.
GATCAGGCGGCAATTGATTCTGCCAATCGACCGGCGGCGGCGGGATGGGTTCGTCGTCCTCGGTTTCGGGCACCTTCTCGGGATCATCGCGCACGATATGCGCCGGCGGGGCCTCAGCGGGCGGCGCAGTTTGAAACGCGGCAGCGAGCTGTGGCATTTCCAAGCGCACGGGCGGCGGCTCACGCCGTGCCGCCCGCCGCGCCCGGCGAAACGCGTCGGGCTCGGCCAGAAAGGCCTCCATGACCAGCACGTCAGCCGCGAGCGGATAGACGCTCGCCCCGTTCATCAGCGCCGCCGTGAGCGGCATCATGGCGACCACCGCGCTCACAGCCCGTCGCACACATTCTGCTGCGCCGTATCGAGGAAGGGCGCGAAGGGGCAGCTGACATAGCGGAGGCGGACGGTGCGGTTGTCGGCGAGCGTCACGACAATGCGGTCGGCGCGGATGGCGAGCGGGGCATTGCCGATGCCGCCGACCCGCGCACCGCCATTGTGGAGGCCGAGGAAGCTGATCATGTCATCCTGATCAATCCCGTCGCCCGACACGCCGATCGCGCCGACCAGCCGCGACCCGCGATAAACGGGGACCGAGCCGGGGAAAATCTGGATGCCATTGTGCAGCCGGTTCTGCGCGGGCGCGACATCGGGCAGCGCGGTGCAGCGCTGCGGCGTGTCCGGTCCCGCGCCCGTCACAAAGCCCAGATGCTGGCCGATGTTGCCGATGACCAGCGCCGATTGAAGCCCGGTCGAGAAAGGGTTGAACTGAGCAATCGGGCGCGACAGCGGGCCGTTGGGGCGCCCCACTTCGCCGTCGGGGAAATAGGGGCGGCTCAAATTGCCGCCAGACCGGTCGGCGAAGGCAAAATTGCCGGTCAATGCCGCCGGATCATCTAGAAACGCCCGCGTTGCGGCAACAAATTGGCGGACATCGGCGCTGCTGTTGGCCAGCAGTTCATTGGCCGCCAGTGGATGCGAAAAGAAATTGGCGGTGCGCGCCTTTTGCAAGGACACATCGATGCCGAAAATCGGCGCGTCGGGCGAGCGCACCTGCCCCAGCACCGCGCCGTGGGTGTCGACCAGGCTGATCGTCACTTGCGCGCGGCTGTCGAGCGGGCGGCGGATCTGCGCGCGCGCGCGGCTCATCACGGTGAAGGCTTCTTCGAGGATCGCGCGCGCTTCGGCTTGGCTGAGCGGCGCAGCGTTGCTCGCGGCGTCGGTCCCGGCGCGCACCGGATAGCGCGCATTGCCGCTGCCGTCGGTCAGCAGAAAGGCGTCGCGGTTCGAAAATTCGGCCGCGGTGGAAGCGCGGACGCCCGACGCCTCACTGCCATAGGCGGTCCCGGCGATGATCGTCGCGGCGGCATAGCCGGTGACCGCCACCAGCGCGCCCGCGTTCGCGACGCTCAACGGCCCGGCGGGCACGCTGCTCGTGCGCAGACCGGCAAGCGTCGCGTCGGAAAAGCGCAGGCTCGTTCCATCCACGGTAATCCGGTCGGCACGAATGTCGGTCGGCGCGTCGAACCCGCGCGTCCCCGCGAGCGCGATAAATTCCTCACCATCATCGTCGATGTCGAGGATATTGGGGTCCGAGCCATAGACGCCGTCGGCCATTACCCCGACGCCGCCAACGAGCACGCCATTTTTGTACAGTGGCAATCCACCCGGATCGGCAGCAAGGCCGAGCGGCGAGCGTTTGGGCCCGGTCAGCGCCGCTGCGCCGACTGCGCCGAAGCGTTGGTTCAGATCCGAACAGGGCAACTGGCTGAACTGCACCCCGAACAATGGCCCGCTTTCAAGGCCCACCGTCGTTGGTGCGGGCGGGAAATGTTCCTGGACAATCTGGCTCGCGGTCCGCGTTGAAAAGGCATTGCCGCCGCTCGACAGATAAGCCCCGGTAATCGCCTTGGCGATCGCGCCAGCTTCGGTCGGGAAGGTGACATTCTGCGCGTCGATGTTCGCGCCATTCGCCGCCGCGCTGCTCGTCGCGGTCGCGCGCGCGCCGGTCATGCGGAACACGGCGAGCACATTGCCGACGCGGTCGGTGACCGCAATGACGGAAGGCAGGCTGCGCGCCTGCGCCTCGGCAATCGTCTGCGCGAGCACGCGCTCGACATCGGCGACCGACAAGGCCTCGGCGGCGGGGACCGAGAAGAGATTGCCCGCAGGCGGCGGCGTCGGCGCAGGGGTCGGCACCGGCGCAGGCGTGCCGCCGCCCCCGCCGCCGCATGACGCCAGCAGCAGCGCCGCAATCGCGCTCGATGTCGTCAGAGGTCGCCGCCGCTGCATCAGCCCATCCTTCAGCGCAGCGCGCGGATGGCGCGCACCGCGCTGCCGAGCGAGGCTTGAAAATCGGCCGGGCGATAGGCGTTGGGGTCCTTGACAGCGCCATAGGCACGGTCAATGTCGCTGCGAATGCCCGCCGCTGCGCCGATCGTGACACGGCCCGACGCCACCATCGCATTGAGCAACGTATCAATCCCCATCACCGCCTGCACCGACCCGGCATAGTCGGTGAAGCGCGGGCTGACCGCGCTGCCCGCGATGGCATCGACCAGCCGGAAGCCATCTTCGGTCGCAAAACGGCGCGAGGTGAAGGCTGCCTCAAGCTTGGAGCTGGTTTCGGCGAGCGCGGCGGCGGCCTTGACCGCGCTGGCACGCCCCTCGGCCATCGCCACATGAAACGCCTTGCCGCGCGCGTCGAGCTCGGCAGCCAGGCCTGCGTCGGCCAAACGCGCGGCCGCCGCGAGCATGATCATATTTTCATCGTTGAACGGCGGCATCCCCTCGGGCAGCCCGGTGCGGCCCGGATTGTTGACGCCCGTGCGCACCGCCTTGGCCTGGTCAAAAATGCGGCGATGGCAGCTGTGGCAATCATAGAAATAAAATTCGGGGAACACGCCTTCGGTCCCGCGCTTCGACTGGAACAGCGCAAGGCTGCGCGACAGCGCGGCGGCCTGTCCCACCGCCCACATTTGCATATGGTCGGGGGCACCTTTGCGCACACTATAGTCACGGTCCTCGGCATGATGCTGTTGCAGCGTCGAGAAGAGATCCATCTCGAATGCAATTCTGGGATGCCCCGCCGCCATGATGCGGTGGGTAACGAATTGGCCTTCGCCTGCCGCGCCATAATGACAGTCAAGGCAGACGCGCGCGCGGACCTTGGGATCCTCGAGCTTGACGAGGCCCGCGCCCAGATTGGCCTGATGCTTGGTGCGCATCTCCGCGTCGGGATCGGCGGCGGTGCCGACCCCGGCATAATGGCTCGCGATCCAGCCACCCGACGGGCCGTGGCACGATTCGCACCCCACACCGTCGCTGCGAAAGGCCGCGCCGCCGACTGCATCGCTGCTGTGGCAGCCAAGGCACATCGGTGCCGACGCCGCATCACCAATCCCCAAATTGCGCGCGATAAACTGGCTCCGACTGTTCGACAGGACGGCATAGGCGCGGCTGTGCGACCCGCCGGGGGTCGATGGTTCCTGCCAGCGCATCAGCTCGTCCTGGCGCACGACGGTGCCGTCGCCCTCCATCCGCCCGTGGCAGGTCGATCCTGCGCACGACGCGACGCCCAGGAAGCGCGCGCCGCCCTCGGCCTGCGCCTGTGTTGCCGGAATGCGGAAAATGGCGAATGCTACCAATATGGCCGCGAACAGCAGTGCGGCAAAGCCGAACCGCCCGGTCCAGCGCGCTGCCACCCTGCGGAAATCAAGCGACATGGGATTGCCCCACAAGGTCACCCTGAACTTGTTTCAGGGTCCATGGCGCAAGGGTCCGGTATAGCGCCGTGGATGCTGAAACAAGTTCAGCATGACGTTCAAAACCCAAGTCATCGCCCGTTGATGCCAAGCCTCGCATCACCTTCCCCCCGGATGCCCTCCCGACCCCTATACCACGCCAAAGGCCAGCATGGCATCGGCAACCTTTTTGAAGCCGGCGATATTCGCGCCCTTCACATAGTCGATATAGCCTCCGCCCTGATCGCCATAGGTGATGCAGCTGGTGTGGATGCCGTCCATAATGTCTTTGAGCATTTGTTGCAGCTCGGCTTCTTTCCAGCTGCGGCGTTCGCTGTTCTGGCTCATTTCGAGGCCCGACACCGCGACGCCGCCGGCATTGGCGGCCTTGCCCGGTGCGAACATGATTTTCGCGTCCTTGAAGACATGCACGCCTTCCAAATTGGTCGGCATGTTCGCGCCTTCGCTGACCGCGATACAGCCGTTGGCAACCAGCGTCCGGGCATCGTCGCCGAGCAGCTCATTCTGGGTGGCGCAGGGCAAGGCAACGTCGCACGGCACACCCCACGGCGTTTTCCCGGCGGTGAAGGTGGCGCCTTTAAATTCGGCGACATATTCCTCGATCCGCCCGCGCCGGTGAGTCTTGTGGGTCTTTACCCAGTCGATTTTCTCCTGCATGATCCCATCGGGATCGTGGATGAACCCGCCCGAATCCGACAGGGTCAGCACCTTGCCGCCCAGCTGGACGATCTTTTCCGCCGCATGCGTCGCGACATTGCCCGAGCCCGAAATGACCGCGGTCTTGCCGGTCAGGTCCATGCCCTTGGCGCTAAGCATATTGGCGAGGAAATAGACCGCGCCATAGCCCGTCGCTTCGGTGCGGATCAGGCTGCCGCCCCATTCGAGGCCCTTACCAGTCAGCACGCCGGTAAATTCGTTGGTGATGCGCTTATACTGGCCGAACATGAAGCCAATCTCGCGCCCGCCGACGCCGATGTCGCCTGCGGGCACGTCGATGTCCGCGCCGATGTGGCGATAAAGCTCGGTCATGAACGACTGGCAAAAACGCATGATCTCACGCACGCTCTTGCCCTTGGGGTTGAAGTTCGACCCGCCCTTGCCGCCGCCCATCGGCAGCCCGGTCAGCGCATTTTTGAACGTCTGTTCAAAGGCAAGGAATTTGAGCACCGATTCGGTAACCGAGGGGTGAAAGCGAATGCCGCCCTTATACGGCCCGATGGCATTGTTGTTCTGAACGCGCCAGCCGCGCTGGACACGGATATTGCCATTGTCATCTTCCCAGCAGACGCGGAAAGACACCACCCGGTCGGGTTCGGCGATGCGCCGCAAAATCTGCTGCGCATGATATTCTTCCTTGTCGGCCATGAAGTCAAAGATGTCTTCGGCGACTTCCTGCACCGCCTGGATAAATTCGGTCTGACCCGGATTGCGCTTTTTGACGCCCTCCATGAAGGTCGGAAAATCCACATGATCTGAAACTGCCATAGCACCACCCCCTGCTCAAATGCTGGCGAACCGGTGCGACCCTGATTATGTTTTTTGCTTGACCGATCTAACGCCGTCGAGGCTACACATTCAGCACTCAAAGGCAAGCCGCTATGCGGCGCATCACAGCGCTTTTGTTGCAAAATTCCAAGGGGATTGGACGGGCATGGCGGAAAGCGGCGGAATCTCGCGCACCAATATCGTGCTTCTGCTTGTCGCGGCGGCGGCGCTGGTCGGGGCGATCGCCTATAGCCAGTGGCAGGCGCGCGACCCTGGCGATGCGCAGACCCCCACTGCGGAGGCCAGCGCCGACCCCGCCGATTCGCTCGCCCTGCTCGAGGCGGCGGCGCGCGCCAACCCCACCAGCGTCGATGCGTGGCAGGCGCTCGGCGCGGCCAATTTCGACCTCAATCGCTTCGCCGACGCGGCAGCGGCATTTGAAAAAGCGGCCAAACTGGCCCCGCAAACCGCTGCGCTCTGGTCGGCGCTTGGCGAAGCGCGGGTGATGGCGAGCGAACGCGATCCAATGCCGCCCGCCGCGCTCGACGCGTTTCGCAAGGCCGCCGCGATCGACCCCAAAGACCCGCGCACCCGCTATTTCCTCGCGGTCAAACGCGACATCGACGGCGATCATGCCGGCGCGATCAACGACTGGCTCGCGCTGCTCGCCGACACGCCTGCGGGCGCGCCGTGGGAGGCCGACCTCAGGCGCACGATCGAACAGGTCGGGCAGATCCACGGACTCGAGGTCGCCAGCCGCCTCGCCGCGACCAAGCCGCGCACGCTGACGCCGGACGAACTTCCCGTCGCCGCGCGCGCCATTCCCGGCCCCAGCCGCGCCGAGATGGAGGCCGCCAGCCAGCTGCCCAAAGGCCAACAGGACGCAATGATCAATTCCATGGTCGCAGGGCTGGAGGACAAGCTCAAGACCAATCCGGCGAACGTCGACGGCTGGATCATGCTGATGCGCAGCCGCATGACGCTGGGCGAAAGCGCGAAGGCCAGCGCCGCGCTGAAGAATGCCATAGCCGCCAACCCGGCTGCTGCCCCCCGCCTGCGCGCGCAGGCCCAATTGCTGGGCGTGCCTGGGGCCAATTGACGCCCCGGCCCGGCTGTGCAAGAGGCGCGGGGCCAGCGCGCGGGTGTAGCTCAATGGCAGAGCAGAAGCTTCCCAAGCTTACGACGAGGGTTCGATTCCCTTCACCCGCTCCAGCGCCGCCTTCCCAAAACATCCCGGAAACGCTATAAAACCCTTGGAAATCCGAGGGTTTATGGCATTCGATTTTCCCGCATTTGCTCGGATAGTCTCGCCAAATCCCGCTGAATTGGGGGCCACTTTGGGGGCCTAATGGGTTTCCGCCAATTCGAGTGGCCCCCAGTCTGGGGGCCACATACCGGGTAAGGCTCTGAAATCATGGCGCTAACAGACGTTTCAATTCGTAAAGCAAAGGCTGGTCCGAAACCCTATAAAATGGGCGACTCGTCAGGCCTCTTCCTCCTGGTCCAGCCAAGCGGCGGAAAACTGTGGCGAATGAAGTACCGCGTCGCTGGCCGCGAAAAGAAACTGGGTCTCGGAACCTACCCGGAAATTGGGTTGGCTGAGGCTCGGAGAAGGCGCGATGCGGCGCGAGAGCAGATGGCGCAGGGCAAGGACCCGTCACGCGAAAAACAGCGTGAGAAGGCGCGTGCGAGGCTGGATGCCGAGAATACCTTTGCTGCCGTGGCTGCCGAGTTCTGCGAGAAGCGCCGGAATGATGGTTCACGGGCTTGGGCACCCGCCACGGCGAAGCGCTGCGAATACCTGCTCTCGGTACTTAACAGCTCGATTGGCAATCTGCCGATTGCAGACATCGAGCCTGCCGACATCCTGACCGCCGTTCGCCGGATCGAAAGCAAGGGCAAGCTGGAAAGCGCAAAGCGAACCTTGCAGCTGGCAGGTTCGGTCTTCCGCTATGCGGTCGCCACAGCGCGCCTCAAATCTGATCCGACACGCGATTTAAAAGGTGCGCTGATGAATCCAACCGTCACGCATTACGGCGCGGTCCTCGATGCTGCCGGGGCTGGGGAGTTGCTTCGGGCAATCGATGGCTACGGAGGCCAATCGATCACCAAGCTGGCCATGCAACTCGCGCCGCATGTGTTCGTGAGGCCGGGCGAGCTTCGCCATGCCGAATGGAGCGAAATTGACTTTGAGGGTGCGTTGTGGACGATCCCGGCCAGCAAAACGAAGATGCGCAAGGACCACCTCGTCTCGCTCTCACGCCAGGCCATCAAGATACTGCAGGAGGCCCAACTGCTGACCGGTCCTAGTGGCTATGTCTTCCCGTCCGTCCGCACCCGTAGGCGTCCAATGAGCGACAACACGATCAACGCTGGCCTGCGTCGACTCGGCTACACTACTGACGAAATGACCGCCCACGGCTTCCGGGCGATGGCGTCCACCCTGCTCAACGAAAGTGGCAAGTGGAACCCTGACGCTATCGAGCGCGCTTTGGCGCACGGCGATAGCGACAAGGTCCGCGCCGCCTACCATCGCGGTGCGCATTGGAAGGAACGCGTGAAGATGGCGCAATGGTGGAGTGACTACCTCGATACGCTGCGAGCCGGGGCCGAGGTGGTGCCGATTAAAGCCACCAAGCGCTGACTCACTGCGCCAAAAATCATAACTCTTCTGCGACCCGCGCAAGTGACACGAAATAATGCGCTGTTACAGATTGTTATAGGGAAGTGAGTTGCCAGCGGTTCGGCGCAAACCCGCTCAACTCGTAGACGGGTTGATTCCGCCCAAAAGGTCATTTCAGTTTAAGATCAGTGGTTTGCATCCCGAAATCGCGGGGTAGGGTGTGCTTCTGTTCCAGGCTGGGTTGCTGGCCCAATGCTGTGAGACAAAAGATGCTTCAATCCTCACGCTAATCTTCGGATTGAGCGTCAGCCAAGCCGGCGTTTGAGGCTGCTCCTCGGCCGCCCTCTGAAGATGCGCTATTCGCAAGCGTGCTGCGCGCAGCAGCCGTTCTCGTCTGGCTTGCGGATCGCCCCTGATCGAATGGAGTTCTGGACTAACGCAGAATACCGCCTTCACGACCGTAGCGTCTTCGAAACAGCAGACAACGGCGAATGGAATCGTTACCTGCTCTATCCGTGAGCGAAACGAGACCTGCCATTGTGGTCGCCGCCGGAGGCGACGGAGACCGCATGGGCGGTAACAAGCCGGAACGAGAGCTTGCGGGGAAATCTCTGCTCAATCATTCACTGGCATGGGCGATGGCCCATTCTGACGAGGTTGCGATTGCGGTGCGGGCCAAGGAACAGGTCGCTGAGCAGCCCACGGTGCCGCTCCTGATCGACAGAATTGGAGGCATCGGCCCGATCAGCGCGCTCGACAGCGCATTTCGCTTTGCTGCGCAGCAAGGTCGCGAAACGGTCATGCTGATTGGGTGCGACCAGCCGTTCCTTCCATCAAATCCGCCGTTGATGTTACAACAACAGATCGGGGCAAACGGCTGCGCCTTGCCGGTCACCAGGGGACGCGATCATCCAATGGCCGCGCTCTGGCGCGTGGATTGCGCAGCGTTGGCTGACTACATTGATGGTGGTGGCCAATCGCTCTGGCGTTTTGCTGATGCCGTTGGGGTCACCCGCGTCGATTGGGGTGATGAATGCGACCCCGATCCCTTCGCCAATATCAATGACCCCGCTGCCCTCGCCAAGGCAGAAAGCCAGCTCAGCCCGCGATCGGATTGACCCCAAACAAGTAAGGATGGGCGACGATCAGCGCAACGTACACGGCAGCCCCCGCAAGCAACCTGATTGGCTCGCGCATCAACGACAGCAGAGCTTTGGAGAGCCCCCTTTGCTTCACCCTCTGCCGAAGCTCTTCCCACTCGGCTCCCATCAGCCGATTCTTGCGACGGTCGATAATTCTTCCTCCAACCATCGCAAAAACGGCAAAGGTGCCAAACATGATCAAATGCGCAAGGTCACCATTCGCAAAGGCATGTGCCAGCGCCCACAATGCGAGCGCGGCAAGCAAGGGATGCCGCATCACACCAACAATTCCAGGTCGGTCCGGATCGAAATCGGCATTTTCCGATCCGCCGAAGGAAAAGGGATTGGGGCGCCCGATGGCCAGCCCGAGAATCAGGCACACCGCAAACATCACCATCAAGACGACGTGATTATGCCAAGGTTGCCAATACCAAAGCGAAACGAAGGGCGCACGTCCTGCAGCCGAGATCAACCAAGCCAAAACCCCCAGTGAAAGCAGCGAATAGCCAAAGGTGAACCCTCCCGTCCCAATCAATTTGACCAGCCACGGCTTGATCGGTGGGCGTATCAGTGTGCCGTGCGACAGGAAGAACACGATCAGCGCCAGAGAAAACTCAATCCAGTCCATCGTTCAGGTCGCTTTCGCAGATGGTGGATTGCGCAGTACCAATTTCAAAACTCCAGCGCGGTTACCGTTTCACCGGCGCCTAGAGCGGGGGAATTTGGTGCGCTGCGGATCAAACAGTCCGCCTGGGCCAACGCCAATTGCACCCCGCTGTCCTGATTGCCGAGGGGGCGCAACCCATCGGAATCCCATCTTGCCCTGACGAATGTTTCGCGGCCACCGGTTGCTGGCATTTGGCAAGCGAGCGGCAGCGCCCGCCACTGCAAGACCTGGGTGATGCTCTGACCTTGGAGCCCCGCCAAAAGCGCGCGCAGGAACAGGCGCGCAGTTACCATGGCCGAGGTTGGATTGCCCGGCAGGCCCAGAACCCATTTCCCCTTTGCCCGGCCTAACCAGACAGGTTTCCCCGGCTTCATGGCGACTTTGGAAAACAGCAACTCCATGCCTTGGGCCGCGAACATCGGCTTGGCAAAGTCGCGCTCGCCAACCGATGCGCCGCCGGTCACGATCACCACATCGGCCTGGTCCAGCATTTCTCCGGCCAGTCGTTCGAGTGCTGGCAGGCTGTCCTCCCCGATCATCCTTGCGACCACGCGCGCACCGGCCTGCTCTGCCAATGCGGCGATACCGTAGGTTACACTCTCAGGTATCGCGTCGGCGCGCAAATGAGCCTCACCCGGAGGTGCGAGTTCATCGCCGGTGCCGATAATGGCCACTTTGGGCTGCGCGGAGACTTTAAGCATCGCCTGATCTGCCGCTGATGCAGCAACTATTGCGCGCGGACCAAGCCGTGTTCCGACGTCCAGCAGGAGATCGCCAGCGGCGAAGTCGCTACCGGCCTCGCGCACGTGCCAGCCCGGTCCATATCCTTCGGCAAAGCGCACAGTGTCGCCTTCTTGCACGGCGTATTCCTGCATGATGACGCGGTCCGCGCCATTGGGCATGGAAGCGCCCGTAAATATGCGTATCGCTTGACCCGGCTGGACCGCTCCCGAGGAGCCTGCGCCTGCTCGGCTTTCGCCAATAACAGCCAGCTGCATGCCTGCTGTGGTCGAGCCATCATGCACCGCATAGCCATCCATCGCCGCGACATCCGAAAACGGGGCCGCCCGCCGCGCGAAAAGAGGGGCGGCAAGCACGCGCCCAATGGCATCGCCCAGCGCCAGGTCTTCGCCGACCAGCGGAGCCACCGAGGCTTCGATCAAGGCCAGCGCTTCATCGACAGAAATCAAGAACAAACATCCCGCAAACGGGGCAGCGCGCCTGCAATCGAACATGGCTTGTGTCGGCTGTCGAATTCCAGCTCCAACAATCCGTCCCACGCATCTCGGCACGCGCCGGTCGAACCCGGCACGCAGAAGATAAAGGCATCGCCCGCCTGTCCGGCGAAAGCGCGCGACTGCATCGTGGCGACCCCGACGCTTTGCAGGCTCTTCTGATGGAACGCGACCGAGAACCCGTCCATCTCCCGCTTAAGAAGTGGTTTGACTGCCTCGGGCGTGTTGTCGCGCGGTGAAAAACCGGTGCCTCCCGTGGCCAGAATGATCTCGATTGACGGGTTAGCGAGCCACGCATTCAGCTGCTCGCGGATGTTATCAATCTCATCCTTCACGATATTTCGATCCACCAGATTGTGCCCTGCCGATTGCAGCCGTTCGGCCAGCAACGCTCCAGACGTGTCGGTTTCCAAAGTGCGCGTGTCGGAAATGGTAAGAACCGCAATCCCGAGTGGATAGAACGGCAGGCTTTCGTCAATTCCGGGCATTTTCCTCACCTTCACTTTGCAGCCAGCGGGCTGTATCGTCTTGATCTTGCGCAGTTGGCTCGATCCAGGAAGCGCCATCTCCATGCCCTTCGCGCTTCCAGAACACCGCTTCTGTCTTGAGCCGGTCCATCAGATAATCCGCCGCTTCGAATGCCGCCCGCCGGTGCGGCGAAGCTGTTGCGACAAACACGATGGGTTCACCCGGTAATATTCGTCCTGCCCGGTGCGCCACATGGCTGTGCGTGATCGCGAACCGTTCGTGCGCATCGTCGGCAATCGCCTGCATTGATGCCAAAGTGACCCCGCGATAGGTCTCCAGAACGAGCGCACCAATAACAGTGCCATCCTTGGCCGTGCCGCGCGCGCGGCCGGTGAAACTGACGACGGCGCCCTCATCCCCTAGCGAGGCTGTGAAGGTCGCGAGCCGGGCAGCCGGATCAAACCCGGCTTCGGTCAATTCGACATGGCTGCTCATCCGCCAGAGACCGGGGGGAAGAGAGCGACAATATCACCGGGCCGCACGACCACATCATCCGAAACAATAGTTTCGTTGATGCAGGCCCTGATCCGTCCCTTTGGCAGCCCGCCCTGAAGCGCCGGAAAATGCTCGCCGAGAACTGAAATCATCTCTGGGACTGGCAAACCGTCACATGGGAGCGGCAGGTCAACGAAGGGGCTGCAGGCATCAGCCAAGCGTCCGCATAATTCGATGCGAGTGCTGACAACAGCCATGTCTCAACCTCCAATAGACGCCAAATGCGGCGTGGCGCCGCTATTGCCTTCATGCAGACGGTGTGCGGGCGCTTTTGTGCCGACCAGTTTGCGGATGCGGTCCGTCAAAGCCTCGCTGTCGTCGCCTTGCAGCAAAGGCCGGATATCCATGCCGCCATCGCCAAACAGACACAGATGCAGCTTGCCATCGGATGAGAGCCGCAGCCGGTTGCAACTCGCGCAGAAGTCCTTCGAATACGGCGCGATGATGCCAATGCGTCCCTTGGCGATTGGATGGCCCAGCTCGACCGCCGGCCCCGCTCCAGGCTGGCGCGGCAGACGTTGCCATCCGGAAGCCTCCAGCCGGTCGATCATGTTCTGTCCGGCAACGTGCCGCGCATCGAAGAACGCAGCGTTGTCATTGGTGCGCATGACTTCGATGAAACGCAGCGACAGATCGCGGGTGGTGACAAAATCGACCATTGCGGCCAGCTCGTCATCATTCACACCGCGCATCAGCACCGCATTGAGCTTGATGCTGTTGAAACCTGCGGCTTGCGCAGCCTCGACCCCGCGCAGCACCTCTGCCAGCCTGTTATGGCCGGTGATCTGTGCAAATCGTGCAGGATCAAGCGAGTCCACGCTGATGTTTAGCGCGCTGATCCCGCAGTCCCGCCACACTTGCGCCCTCTCAGCCAGCCGATAGCCATTGGTGGTCATCGCCACGCGGCGAATGCCGGGCACGGAGGAAACGGCGCGTGCCACTTCCTCAAAATCACGGCGCAAGGTCGGCTCACCGCCCGTCAGACGCACTTTCCACAGACCAAGCTCGGCAAAGCCGCTTACCGCCTTGCGAATCTCATCGACCGACAGTTCAGCCGGCTTGTTGCAGGGATTCTTGTAGCCATCGGGAAGGCAATAGGTGCAGCGGAAGTTGCACACATCGGTCAGTGACAGGCGCAGATATTCAAATCGGCGGCCGGTCTCGTCCTGTAGCGGAGTGGCCAGCGGCAGAAAGTCGGGGCGACGAAGGTCACTCACTGAACCAGCGGCCCATCGGCAATGGGAAGTTCTACACCTTCAATCGTGGTCTGGCTGGCGAGAATCGAGAGATATTGCGACATCGCCTTGCGGTAGCTGGCTTCCTCCAA